>NZ_JBFRMM010000007.1:0-281 GCF_041470465.1 Vibrio sp. 10N.261.55.F4
GACATTAAGATGGTGTTTTACTTTTCAGTAATCGGCATCGCAATAAAGAATTGCGTGCCCTGGTGGTGGAATTGGTAGACACAAGGGATTTAAAATCCCTCGACGTTCGCGTTGTGCCGGTTCAAGTCCGGCCCGGGGCACCATCTATTTGATTATTACCTCGCTTGGTATTAATCAAAAGAGTTGTTCTCTTAAAACACTATTGAAGGCGCCTTGGCAGAGTGGCTATGCAGCGGATTGCAAATCCGTGGACCTCGGTTCGACTCCGGGAGGCGCCTCCA
>NZ_JBFRMM010000008.1:0-187639 GCF_041470465.1 Vibrio sp. 10N.261.55.F4
CGCGATGAACCATAAAAAAGGCCGACATTGAATGTCGGCCTCTCTAAATCTAACTTAAAGCTACAGCTAAGATTACTTAGACATTACTTTGTAGATTGGGTCTTCTGCAACGTTCGCTTCAACTAAGCTACCTGCTTTGTGCAGCATAGCAACACAGTCTTGGCTTAGGTGGCGAAGGTGAAGTGTTTTACCTAGCGCCGCGTAACGGTCAGCAATCGTGTCGATCGCTTCAATTGCAGAGTGGTCAGTCACGCGTGAGTTTGCGAAATCAACGATTACATCTTGTGGATCGTTGTATGCGTCAAACAACTCTAGGAAGTTAGCCGTTGAACCAAAGAAGATTGGGCCGTTAACTTTGTACTCTTTTGAGCCTTCAGCGTTTACTGATGTATCTGCGTAGATGTGTTTAGCATGTTGCCAAGCAAACATTAGCGCAGAAGCGACAACACCAACACCTACTGCCACAGCAAGATCAGTCAGTACTGTTACTACGGTAACAAGAACGATAACGAAGAAGTCTTGTTTAGGAACGCGACGCGCAAGCTTGAAGGTTGCCCATTCAAATGTGCCGATAACAACCATGAACATTACGCCCACAAGTGCTGCTAGAGGAATCATTTCAATCAGTGCAGAACCGAACAGGATGAACATCAGTAGTGCAACTGCGGCGACGATACCTGAAAGACGACCACGACCACCTGAGTTTACGTTGATCATCGATTGACCGATCATCGCACAACCACCCATCGCACCGAATACAGAACACGTTACGTTAGCCATACCTTGACCAACACATTCACGGTTAGATTGACCACGAGTGTTTGTCATTTCGTCTAGTACTGTCAGTGTCAGCAGAGATTCAATCAGGCCGATAGCCGCAAGGATAATTGCGTAAGGCAGGATGATCTGTAGTGTATCTAAAGAAAACGGAACAGCAGGAATTGAGAATGTTGGAAGAGAGCCCGCTAGCGTAGCAGCTTCGTCACCAGACATTGTACGTAGGAAGTCGACAACAGTGCGAGTTTCAAGGTCAAGACCCACAACCAAAGCCGTTACTGTAACAATAGCAACTAATGAAGATGGTACTGCTGTTGTTAGCTTAGGTAGGAAGTGGATGATAGCCATTGTAAGGGCTACTAGACCTAGCATTAGTGTCATTTGACCGCTTGGTAACCAAGTCAACGCACCTGTTACGTCTGGCGCTTTAAATTGACCAAGTTGAGCTAGGAAGATAACAATGGCCAAACCGTTCACGAAACCAATCATTACTGGGTGTGGAACGATACGGATAAATTTACCTAGTTTAAATACACCTGCTGCAATTTGCAGAAGGCCAGCCAGCATAACGGCTGCGAATAGGTATTGAACACCATGGGTTGCCACTAGGCTCACCATTACAACGGCCATTGCGCCGGTTGCGCCAGAAATCATACCTGGACGGCCGCCAAAGACAGAAGTGATTAAACCTACGATGAATGCTGCATAAAGACCAACCATTGGGTCAACGCCAGCAACAAAGGCGAATGCTACAGCTTCAGGTACCAGAGCCAGGGCTACTGTAAGACCTGAAAGCACGTCATTCTTTACAGAGTGCTTTGAAAATTGTGGGAATTCGAACATGTTTGCTCAGCTATGCTTAAGATGGATTTACCGACACGGGTGTATTGCGTAGCCAAACAGTGATGGAAAAGAGCGGCAATAGCGAAGTGTCGAAAAGATAAGTGCGCGAATGCTACCCAAAAATGTGATTAAGTTCAAGGTTGAACCTAACTTTGAGTAATATATCTGTTAATTTTTATTCGATTAGTAGATATGAAAAAGGCTGCTTTAATAAGCAGCCTTTGATTCTATTTACTCGCGATTACCTATCAGTAATCACTAGTAGTTTGGCTTAGTCATCGCCGCGCCAGCTTTGTTCGACGCTGCCTGACTGCCTGCACCTTTCGATACAAAACGTTCAGTGCGGAACGGAGCTGCAATCACTTCAATCTCTTTGATCTCTTGAGGACCAGGAGCTTTAGTCATTGGTGAACCGGCTTGCTTCTTAGCAACAGCTGCCTTTGGTGCCGCTTTAGGAGCTTCTGCTTTAACAACAGGTGCTTCTTCAACTTTTGCACTTTCAGCTTTAGGCGCTTCAGCTTCAACAACTGGTGTTGCTTCTGCTTGCACAGCTTCTGCTACAACAGGCGCTTCAACTTTCGTCGCTTCTGCAATCACTGGAGCTTCAACTTTCGCGGTTTCAACAACCACTGGTGCTTCTTCAACGACTGCAGGAGCTTCAACTACAGCAGCATCTTCACGACGGATGATAACTTTACCCATTGCAAGCTCTGGACATGCGAAGCCGCCAGTCATTGCTACGTTGCTTTGTGGTGCCGTCTCTAGAGCAACATTCTGCTCTTGAACAGATGTTTGAGCTTCAGCTGCTACTTGAACTTCAGCCACTTCAGGCTTTGCCTGCTTGTGGTGAGGTTTTGGAATGAAGCGAGGCATCACTTTACCCATAGCCATCTCTGGAGAAGCTACACCACCTTTACGTAGGCGGAATGGGTTAGGGCGACGATCACGACCGCGACGACGACGTTGACCACTTGCACGTAGGTGACGTGGAGAACGACGGTTACGACGTTGTTTCGGCTCTTCCTGTTCAGTTTGCTCTGCATTCGCTTGAGTTGCTTCTACTTGTTCCGCAACTTTTTGCTCTTGAGCTACTGACTGTTCTTTTGAAACAGATAGTTCTTTAGCAGCAACCTGCTCTTTTGAAGCGTTATCTTCAGCTTGAGCTTGTTGGTCTTTAACACGAACTTGCTTGTTCAGTTTACGACGCTGACGACGCTCTTTAATCTTAGCTGCTTTCGCTTCAGGTTTAGCCTTAGGCGCTTCCGGTTTACCAGCTTGTGCTTCTGCTGCTAGCTGTAGACCTTCTTCTGCTAATTTAGATGGTGCTTGCTCTTCGCGTTGCTTCTGCTCATCACGTGGCTTGTTGCGACGGTCTTGCTTAGGCTTGCGAGGCTGACGAGTTTGCTGTGGAGCTGCTTCTTTTTGCTCTTCAGGCTTCTCATCACGAGCTGGCTTACGGCGGCGTTTGTTGTCACGGTTTTCGTTACGATTGTCACCACGTTCACCACGGTCGTTACGCTGTTCGCCACGCTCACCACGTTGGTTACGACGACGGTTATCGTTACGATCACGGCGTTGACGGTTGCCGTTGTTACGATTGTTTTTAGGTTTTTCTTCTTTCTTCTCTTCTTCTTTTTTCTCTTCTTGAGTTGAAGAGCCAAATAAGAAGCTACCGATAGCTTTGAAGAAACGACCAATTAGGCCTGGTTCTTGAGTCGCTGCTGGTTCAGCTTTCTTCTCTTCTACAGCTTTAGGTGCTGGAGCAGGAGTTGGTGCTGATTGAGCAGGAGCTGCGAAGCCTTTCAGAGCAGGTTCTTCGATCTTCTTAGGACGAATAGTCTGTTCAGCAGGCTCTTTGCTTTCCGCTTCTTTTAGAGCTTCTAGCTTGTTAGGCAGCAAGTAAGATAGTAGATCGAACTCTTCACCTTCACGAACACGGATAACCTCAAAATGCGGCGTTTCCATGTCTGAGTTAGGAACAACAGTGATCTTAACTTCTTGGTTCTTCTCGATGTGGTTTACTGAGCGACGTTTTTCGTTCAGAAGGTAAGAAGCGATTGGAACAGGCACAACAGCAAGTACTTGTGCTGTGTTGTCTTTTAGAGCTTCTTCTTCAATCAAACGTAGAACAGAAAGTGCTAGAGATTCGTTATCACGAACAACACCAGTACCTGTACAACGAGGACAAATGTGGTGGCTTGCTTCTGCTAGTGATGGGCTCAAACGTTGACGAGACATCTCTAGAAGACCAAAGCGAGAAATACGACCAATCTGAACACGTGCGCGATCTAAACGAACGGCATCACGTAGACGGCTTTCTACTTCGCGTTGGTGGCGAACCGGGGTCATATCGATAAAGTCGATTACAACAAGACCACCTAGGTCACGTAGACGTAATTGACGTGCAATTTCATCGGCAGCTTCTAGGTTAGTGTTAAGTGCTGTTTCTTCAATATCGCCGCCCTTTGTTGCACGAGCAGAGTTGATATCGATAGAAGTCAGTGCTTCTGTTGGGTCGATTACGATAGAACCACCAGATGGAAGACGAACTTCACGTTGGAAAGCAGATTCGATCTGGCTTTCAATCTGGTAATGGCTGAATAGTGGCACTTCACCATCGTATTTCTTAACGCGATTCATGAAATCTGGGCGTATTAATTGAATGTGCGCTTGTGCACGTTCAAAAATAGTATTGCTGTCGATTAGAATCTCGCCAATATCACGACGTAGGTAGTCACGAATTGCGCGAACAATAACGTTACTCTCTTGGTGAATTAGGAAAGGAGCTGCATTTGAATCAGAAGCTTGCTTGATAGCGCCCCAATGGTTCAATAGAACATTCAGGTCCCACTCTAGCTCTTCTGCGCTTTTGCCAACACCCGCTGTACGCACGATTAAGCCCATACCTTGAGGAAGCTCAAGAGTGCTTAATGCTGCTTTCAGTTGAGTGCGTTCATCACCTTCGATACGACGAGAAATACCGCCAGCACGAGGGTTATTAGGCATAAGAACTAAGTAACTACCAGCCAAAGAGATGAAAGTTGTCAGTGCAGCACCTTTGCTACCACGTTCTTCTTTCTCTACTTGTACGATTACTTCTTGGCCTTCTTTTAGCACTTCTTTAATGCTAGGACGGCCTTGGTATGTATAACCTTCAGGGAAGTATTCGCGGGCAATTTCTTTAAGAGGGAGGAAACCGTGACGTTCTGCGCCGTAATCAACGAATGCCGCTTCTAGGCTTGGTTCAATACGGGTAATACGTCCTTTGTAGATATTCGCTTTCTTTGACTCGTGACCTGGACTTTCGATATCTAGATCGAACAGTCGTTGGCCATCAACCAAAGCGACACGCAACTCTTCTTTTTGAGTTGCGTTAATTAACATTCTTTTCATTTAGAAATTCTCATTGTCTTTTCTTATTTTCATCATTGTTCTTATCGCTTTATTTCGTTTCTCATGGTGCCAGATCCCATGGCTTTATCGGTGCAGCCTCCCGGCTGGAGAGGGATGCTCTGGGGCACGTCAGTCATCATAGGGAGTTAGCCTATGATCCGCGATGTGGCGGTGAATACTCAACATGAGTGTACGTGAGTAGAGCGATAAGGAACTCAGTTGACCGTGTCTTACGCCGATTGCAGCACTGTCTAATCTGAGTTATCTACTCATTTACTTGCTTATGAATGGTTAACTGTTTAAATAATAGTCAAACCACTGATAGCAGCTGTGAACTATAGCAGCGGTCGGTAAACACAGCAATCTGCTTTGTCGGAATGCTGTAAAAAAAACAGTTTTTGTTTGGGTTTTGATAGCTCTAACTCACTGTCTATAAATAATTTATCAATTGATATTTTAATTTGCAGGAATCTTGATGCTTTTTTGTTCGAAGAATCAAAGAAATATAGAACTTCAATGACCATTTTGGGATAGATCGGTAAGGATTAGGGATAAATAAGTTCGGAATAGGGCTAAGAAAATATCAATTATCAAAAGTGACAGTGATACAATAGCGCAATGAGCGAAATTAGAACCCAAGTCCAATTCGTCGACATTGACGAAGATATGGCTGGTCAGCGTATTGATAACTTCTTACGCAACCAATTAAAAAACATCCCGAAAAGCATGATTTACCGAATCGTGCGTAAAGGCGAAGTCCGCGTAAATAAAAAACGCATTAAGGCTGAGTACAAACTAAAAGCTGGCGATTTAGTTCGTATCCCTCCGGTTACTATTGAAGAGAAAACAGAAGAGAACGTGCCGAGCACGAAACTCAACAAGGTTTCAGAATTAGAACAGTGCATCATTTATGAAGATGATCACATGCTAATTCTTAACAAACCGTCTGGCACTGCTGTTCATGGTGGTAGCGGATTAAAATTTGGCGCGATTGAAGCATTACGTGCTCTTCGCCCTGATGCTCGTTTTCTTGAATTAGTGCACCGTATCGATAGAGATACGTCTGGCATTTTGCTTGTTGCTAAGAAGCGCTCGGCGCTAAGACACCTTCAAGCACAGTTCCGTGAAAAAACGGTTCAAAAATACTACTTCGCTTTAGTTATGGGCGAATGGAAGAACAGCTGCAAAGTCGTCAACGCACCTTTGTTGAAAAATGAAGTGAACAGCATTGTTCGAGTTAACCCGAATGGTAAAGCTTCTGAAACCCGTTTTAAGGTTTTAGAAAAATTCCAAGAGGCGACGTTGATTCAAGCAAGCCCAATTACAGGCCGAACACACCAAATTCGTGTGCACGCTCAGTATACTGGTCACCCAATTGCTTGGGATGATCGCTACGGTGATCGTCGTTTTGACGCTTACACGGGTAAGGTTGGTCTTGATCGTCTGTTCCTACATGCAGCAAACATCAAGTTCACACACCCAGGTAGTGAAGAGAAGATGGATATCTCGGCGCCAATGGAAAGAAGGCTAGAGAAAGCCCTAACTGGTTTACGTAAGCTTTAAGAAGATACGAGATACGAGATACGAGATACGAGATACGAGATACGAAGGTATAGAGTGCCTCTAAATTTGTTCTTCAGTATCCATAAATGAGAAAGGTTGACGAATATCGTCAACCTTTTTTGTTTTCATCTGTTGTAGAAGATCCCCAAGTCGCTCGTTCCTCGCTCTTGAGGATGACGACTTTTTAAAATCACGCTCTATATCATTAGTTGGTTAGATAAAATTGCGTGTTCCGCCATTCCCTAGACTGACGAAGGAAGGAGTAGGGATCTCTAACAAAGAGAGCGTATCCGTTATAGTACACCCATTCCTTGCGCTTCTAACATATCGACTAGATCGATCAGCGGTAAGCCGATCAAAGTATTTGGGTCTTTCCCTTCCATCTGTTTAAACAACGCGATGCCTAACCCTTCACACATAAAGCTACCTGCGCAGTAATAAGGCTGCTCTTTCTCAACATAACTAATGATCTGTTGCTTAGTTAAATCGCGGAAATGCACTACAAAGGTGTCGAGACGCGTGTCAGCTTCATTGGTTTCGTTGTTCCAAACCGAAAGCCCAGTATAAAAAGTAATGCTCTTGCCGCTTTGACGAGATAACTGCTCGATCGCTTTTTCTCGAGTGTGAGGCTTACCAATGATCTCTCCATCAATTACGCAAACCTGATCAGAACCAATGACTAAGCTAGGTTGCTCCACAACACAAGACTTAGCTTTGGTCTCAGCAAGGCGCATCACCAACTGTTGTGGTGTCTCTTCTGGAAGCGGCGTTTCATCGCAGTCTGGCTTGGCTGTAATGAAGCTTAACTGTAGTTTTTTGAGGATCTCTTGCCTAAATGGTGATGTAGAGGCTAAAACTAGTTGGTAATTTCTCATTTTAATTTACAATTCAAGGAAGCATTTATCTCAGGATAACGTAACTTGTCCTGCTATTCATAATGCTCTGAATAGGAAAGGCAGGAAAGTACATTTTTTTTGCCATTTCCTTTGACTAAACACGATTTGGAAGATAAGATTCGCGCCCTATGCAAAAGGAAAAAATACCGCGTACAGTTGATCCGGCAAGAACGGCTCAAAAACGACTCGATATGGATGGTATCATCCAGGTCAGTCTTTTGAAGCGTTTAACTGAAGCAACTGAAGGCGTAAAACGTGACGCGCAAGTCTCAATGTCATTTGGGCTTGATGAACAACGATTAGTCGTTATCTCTGGTAAAGCTAACGTCGAAGTCGATTTAGAGTGTCAACGTTGTAATGAGGTTTTCGCACATGAGTGCGATGTCCAATTTACTTATACTCCTGTTTACAGTGAGAAAAGTGAAGAGGAAGCACCGGAAGAGTACGATTTGGTAGATCTGAACGAGTACGGTGAGTTAGACCTGATTCAATTAGTTGAAGACGAGTTCATCCTTGGATTGCCACAAATAGCAATGCACGACGATGCGAAATGTAGCGTTAACTCAAATAACTTGGTGTTTGGTGAACTTCCTGAAGAAATTGAGGAAGACAAAAAGCCGAATCCATTTGATGTTTTAAAAAGCTTAAAGAAGTAATTGCTTCTTTAAGAATTTACATAGGAGTAGGGTCAATGGCCGTACAAAAGAGCAAGAAATCACGTTCAATGCGTGGCATGCGTCGTTCACACGATGCGCTAACTACAGCTGCACTTTCTGTAGACGCAACTTCAGGTGAAACTCACCTACGTCACAACGTGACTGCCGAAGGTTTCTACCGCGGCAAAAAGGTTATCAACAAGTAAGGTTGACCTTTGCAAAATCTAACCGTTGCGCTTGATGCAATGGGCGGGGACTTCGGTCCTCGTGTAACAGTGCCTGCCGCCGTGCAGGCACTGTCGTATTTCCCAGAGCTAAAAGTCATTCTAATAGGTGATCGAAACGCGATCACATCTCAATTATCTTCATTAGGTCGAATGCCTGATTCTCGTTTGAGTATCCAGCATTGTGATCGAGTCATTTCCAATTCTGAAAAACCTTCACTAGCCTTACGTAATAGTCAGGGTAGCTCTATGCGTGCCGCTATCGATCTGGTTGCCGAATCACAGGCTGATGCTTGTGTGAGTGGTGGTAACACTGGCGCATTGATGGCTTTATCCCGTTTCAGACTCAAGCTTCTTCCCGGTATTGATAGGCCTGCATTGGTTTCAGCTTTGCCTACTGCATCCGGAAATCGCACATGGATGCTTGATTTAGGGGCGAACGTTTCTAGTGACGCAGATTCACTGTTTCAGTTTGCTGTCATGGGCAGTGCATTAGCAGAACAACATTTAGGTCGCGCACCACGTGTCGCTATCTTGAATATCGGTGCAGAAGAAATTAAAGGCAATGACCTTGTAAAACGATGCGCTGAAATGTTGTCTAATACTCAGTCTGTGAACTTCATAGGCTATATTGAAGGTAATCAATTACTTCAAGATGCTGCTGATGTCGTCGTATGTGATGGTTTTGTGGGCAATGTTTGCTTAAAAACGTGCGAAGGTACGGCTCAGCTCTTTATTGATAAGCTAAAAACGCGCATGATGGCTTCAACAATAAAGGGGTGGATAGCCAGAATGCTGTTTTCTGAGCTATTTACTGAATTAAAAACCTTGAACCCCGACCAGTATAACGGCGCAAGTTTGTTAGGATTGCGCGGCATTGTCATTAAAAGTCATGGAAGTGCTGATGTGTCTGCAGTCGTCAACGCGATTGGTGAAGCAGTACACGAGGTCAAACGACAAGTCCCCAGCCGCATTAGCGATCGTTTGGAAGCGGTTTTACTCGAGAGGCATTATTAGTCTTCATGTATAGCAAAATTTTAGGTACTGGCAGCTACTTGCCATCTCAGGTGCGTACTAACGCAGACTTAGAGAAAATGGTAGAGACTAGCGATGAGTGGATCGTTGCTAGAACGGGTATTAAAGAGCGTCGTATTTCAGCGGAAAACGAAACCGTTGCTGATATGGCGTTTTACGCTGCTGAAAATGCCATTGAAATGGCAGGTATCGACAAAGAAGATATTGATTTAATCATCGTTGCGACAACCAGCAGTAGCCACACATTCCCGTCTTCGGCATGTCAGGTACAAGGCAAGCTTGGTATCAAAGGCTGCCCTGCGTTTGATTTGGCTGCAGCGTGTTCTGGTTTTGTCTACGCACTGTCTGTTGCTGATCAACACATCAAGACTGGCATGTGTAAGAACGTTTTGGTAATTGGTGCTGATGCACTGTCAAAAACCTGTGATCCGACTGACCGCTCTACTATCATCCTATTTGGTGATGCAGCAGGCGCGGTGGTTGTAGGCGCAAGCGAAGAGCCAGGTATTTTGTCTACTCATATTTACTCTGATGGTAAATACGGTGAGCTTCTAAGCCTAGAAGTACCAGAGCGCGGCGGTGATGCAGACAAATGGCTGCACATGGCGGGCAACGAAGTATTTAAAGTGGCGGTAACTCAGCTTTCTAAGCTAGTTAAAGACACCTTAGCGGCGAACAATATGGATAAGTCAGAGCTTGATTGGTTAGTTCCACACCAAGCGAACTACCGTATTATCTCGGCAACCGCTAAAAAGCTGACGATGTCGCTTGATCAAGTAGTGATTACTCTTGATAAGCACGGCAACACGTCAGCAGCTACCGTACCAACGGCCCTAGATGAGGCTGTTCGCGACGGGCGAATTAAACGTGGTCAAACGCTTCTACTTGAAGCATTTGGCGGCGGCTTCACTTGGGGTTCTGCGTTAGTTAAATTCTAACCCTAAGCGATAATCAACAAACAAGGCACATAACTTATGTGCCTTATTCAATTTTTTGCTTTGCTTAAAGGAAAATTACAATGAGCAAATTTGCTATCGTATTCCCAGGCCAAGGCTCTCAAGCTATCGGTATGCTTGCTGACCTAGGCGAACAGTATGATGTTGTTAAAAAGACATTTGCTGAAGCTTCAGAAGCACTTGGTTACGATCTATGGGCATTGGTTCAAGATGGTCCTGTAGAAAATCTAAATGAAACTTTTCGCACTCAACCGGCTCTATTAACAGCGTCTGTTGCAATTTGGCGTGTATGGCAAGAGCTTGGCCTAGAGCAACCTGTAAATCTAGCAGGTCACAGCCTAGGTGAATATTCTGCTCTTGTATGTGCCGGCGTTATCGACTTTAAAGAAGCGATCAAGCTGGTTGAACTACGTGGTCAACTGATGCAAGAAGCGGTTCCTGCAGGTGTTGGTGCAATGTACGCAATCATCGGTCTAGACGATGAAGCGATTGCTAAAGCGTGTGAAGAAGCTGCGCAAGACGAAGTTGTGTCTCCAGTTAACTTTAACTCTCCTGGCCAAGTTGTTATCGCGGGTAACAAAGCTGCAGTAGAGCGTGCTGGTGCACTTTGTAAAGAAGCGGGCGCTAAGCGTGCACTTCCGTTACCTGTTTCTGTGCCGTCTCACTGTGCACTGATGAAGCCAGCAGCAGATAAGCTAGCAGTGGCTCTAGAAGCTCTAGAGTTCAACACGCCAGCATTGCCTGTTATCAATAACGTTGATGTTATTGCTGAAACAGACCCTGCAAAAATTAAAGACGCACTTGTTCGTCAGCTATACAGCCCAGTTCGTTGGACTGAAGGTGTACAAGCGATGAATGAGCAAGGCGTTGAGAAGCTACTTGAATTAGGCCCTGGTAAAGTTCTTACTGGTCTAACAAAACGAATCGTAAAAACTATGACAGCTGCTGCAGTTAATGATACTGCATCACTAGAAGCTGCTAAGTAAATAACCACTTAATAGAGAAGTTATGATGAATTTAGAAGGCAAAGTTGCACTAGTTACAGGCGCAAGCCGTGGCATCGGTCGTGCAATCGCTGAACTTTTAGTTGAGCGTGGTGCTAAAGTTATCGGTACTGCGACATCTGAAGGCGGCGCAGCTGCAATCAGCGAGTACCTTGGTGAGAACGGTAAAGGTCTTGCTCTTAATGTAACGGATACTGACTCAATTGCTGCTACACTGAAAACCATCAACGATGAATTCGGTGCGATTGACATTCTAGTTAACAACGCAGGTATCACTCGTGATAACCTACTGATGCGTATGAAAGACGACGAATGGAATGACATCATCGATACTAACCTAACGCCTATCTTCCGCATGTCTAAAGCTGTATTGCGTGGCATGATGAAGAAACGTCAAGGCCGTATCGTAAACGTTGGTTCTGTAGTAGGTACTATGGGTAACGCTGGTCAAGCTAACTACGCAGCTGCAAAAGCAGGCGTAATTGGTTTTACTAAATCAATGGCTCGTGAAGTTGCGTCTCGTGGCGTTACAGTGAACACTGTAGCTCCTGGTTTCATCGAAACTGACATGACTAAAGCGCTAAATGATGACCAACGTGCAGCAACTTTGGCGAATGTACCAGCAGGTCGACTAGGTGACCCTCGCGAAATCGCTGAAGCTGTGGTATTTTTGGCGTCACCTGCGGCAGCTTATATCACAGGTGAAACACTTCACGTCAATGGCGGTATGTACATGGTGTAAATTATGTGCAACATTTGTGCATGATTTAAGTCAAGATCATACGTAATTTCGGTTAAAATCGTGAAAATTGTGGTTTGACCAGAAAAGTTGACCTTGCAACTTTCAATAGATTGAATAAACTACGGAAAACATCGCATAAAGCGAACTCTGTAAAGGAAAAGAAAAAATGAGCAACCTCGAAGAACGCGTAAAGAAAATCATTGTTGAACAGCTAGGTGTAGACGAAGCTGAAGTTAAAAACGAAGCTTCTTTCGTTGATGACCTAGGTGCAGATTCTCTAGACACAGTAGAGCTAGTAATGGCTCTAGAAGAAGAATTCGACACTGAAATCCCAGATGAAGAAGCTGAGAAAATTACTACTGTTCAAGCAGCTATCGATTACGTAACTAGCGCTCAGTAATAATCTCTCCCAGGCGGTCACCTCGACCGCCTGTGTTTTATCTAACTCATCTATCCTCATCTTAAATCACCTCAATCCCCGGAGTGTAAAATCGTGTCCAAGCGTCGTGTAGTTGTCACTGGCATGGGTATGTTGTCACCGGTAGGCAACACTGTAGAATCTTCTTGGAAAGCCCTGCTAGCTGGTCAAAGTGGTATCGTTAATATCGATCATTTTGATGCAACCAATTTCTCAACTCGTTTTGCAGGTCTAGTTAAAGACTTTAACTGCGAAGAGTATATGACTAAAAAAGATGCTCGTAAGATGGACTTGTTCATCCAGTACGGCGTCGCAGCAGGTATTCAAGCTTTAGATGATTCAGCCCTAACTATTACTGAAGAAAACGCTCCACGTGTGGGTGTTGCTATCGGTTCTGGTATTGGTGGTCTTGGTTTGATCGAAGCCGGTCACCAAGCTCTAACTGAAAAAGGCCCTCGTAAGATCAGCCCGTTCTTCGTACCGTCGACGATCGTGAATATGATTGCTGGTCACATGTCTATCATGCGTGGCCTACGCGGTCCAAACATCGCGATTTCTACTGCATGTACGACTGGCCTACATAACATTGGTCACGCGGCTCGTATGATTGCATACGGCGATGCAGACGCAATGCTAGCGGGTGGTGCTGAAAAAGCATCAACTCCACTAGGTATGGGCGGTTTTGGTGCGGCTAAAGCACTTTCTACTCGTAACGATGAGCCTCAAAAAGCTTCTCGTCCATGGGACAAAGGCCGTGATGGCTTCGTTCTTGGCGACGGTGCAGGCATGATGGTTCTTGAAGAGTACGAACATGCGAAAGCTCGTGGCGCTAAGATTTACTGTGAGCTAGTTGGCTTCGGTATGTCGGGTGACGCTTACCACATGACATCTCCAAGTGAAGATGGCTCAGGTGGCGCACTAGCAATGGAAGCGGCTATGCGTGATGCTGGCATTACTGGTGAACAAATCGGTTATGTAAACGCACACGGTACTTCGACTCCTGCAGGTGACGTAGCGGAAGTTAAGGGCATCAAGCGTGCTCTTGGCGAAGCAGGCAGCAAGCAAGTATTGGTTTCTTCTACGAAATCAATGACAGGCCACCTTCTAGGTGCTGCTGGTTCTGCTGAAGCTATCATCACGGCTATGTCTCTGGTTGACCAAATTGTTCCACCAACAATCAACCTAGATGATCCTGAAGAAGGCTTAGATATTGACTTAGTACCTCACACTGCGCGTGAAGTTAGCAACATGGAATATGCTGCATGTAACTCATTCGGTTTCGGTGGTACAAACGGCTGTTTGATCTTCAAAAAGATTTAATCATCTTATTAAAGACGTAAACACTCGTAGATAGTCACAATTAGACTTGTTTTTAAACGGCTTGATGCTTTAGCATTGAGCCGTTTCTTTTTATGGGGAAAAACATGTTTTGGGTTGATGGAGAAAGCCAGCAAACTATCGATATTTTGGATCGCTCGTTTCAGTACGGAGACGGCTGTTTTACGACAATGCTCGTGAGTGATGGTGAGATACAACATCTTCACGATCATCAGCACCGTGTCGACGAGTGCCTTAAAGCACTACGCATTTCTGCTCTTGATTGGGATGTTGTTAGTCTTTGGCTCGATACTGCGCTTCAACACATCCAACATAACGCTCTTCATGGCACAAAGAGCCTTGATGGTTCAAAGAAGCTCCATAACGCCAACAAGCCTCATAATCAAAAAGCAGGGATCAAGCTGCACGTTAGTCGTGGAGCGGGTGGGCGTGGCTACAGTACCAAGAATATCGCCAAGCCGACAATCACCATCAGTACCTTTGATTACCCAAGCCATTATTCAGCGTGGCAAGACTCCGGTGTTGAACTCGGTATCTGCCATCAAGCGCTAGGTTTGAGCCCACTACTGGCTGGCCATAAGCACAATAATCGCCTTGAGCAGATTTTGATGAAAGATGAAATGGATCAAGCTAATGAAGTGGATGGTGTGGTTCTTGATATATCGGGCAATGTGATTGAAACCACCATGGCCAATCTGTTCTGGCGCAAAGGTCAGTCGATATACACACCTCAACTCACTCAAAGTGGTGTCGCGGGGGTTATGCGTAAGCAAGTGTTAACCGCGCTGAATCAGGCTGAACTTTCCGTTACAATTAGTGACTACTGCTTATCTCAACTCATGCAAGCTGATGAGGTTTTCATGACAAACTCCATTTTAGGGGTTGCCCCAGTTACCCGTATTAGTGATACCCAATTTAACATTGGAACCGTTACTCGTAGCCTTCAAGGACAACTAAACTCGTGATCAAAAAGTTATTTATTTTTATTATCTTGTGCTTAATTGCAGCCGGTGCTGCTGGTTTTTATGTTTACAACCAAGCGCAAGATAACCTGAAACAAGTTATTCAATTAGAAAAACCACAAGTCGTGACTGTTGCTTCAGGTAGCAGCTTTAACCGCGTTCTAGCCCAGTTGATTAACGAGGGGCTGTTTGAGGCTTCTCCTTACGAGAAATTAATCCGTAAGTTACATCCTGAGCTTGTAGACGTAAAAGCGGGTACTTTCCTGCTTGAACCGGGTTTAACCTTAGAGCAAGCGCTACAGGTGCTTGTAGAAGGGAAAGAACACCAGTTTACTATTACCTTTGTTGAAGGCAGTCGTTTTGACGAATGGCTTGTTCAGCTAAAAGACAACGAATTCATTCAACAGACATTGGATGGCGTTTCTGAAAAAGAGATCGCTGAAAAGTTGGGTATTGAAAACGAAAAGCTAGAAGGTCTCTTCTTAGCAGAAACGTACCACTACACCTACGGCACCACTGATTTAGATTTGTTGAAGCGCGCGCATCGAGACCTAATGAGCGTGGTGAATGAAGAGTGGGAAAATCGAGCGGATAAGCTGCCTCTTAAATCGCCATACGAAGCGTTAATTCTTGCATCTATCATTGAGAAAGAGACCGCTGTTGCGTCAGAACGTGAGCGTGTTTCTTCTGTGTTTGTTAACCGTCTAAACAAGCGTATGCGTTTGCAAACTGACCCAACGGTTATCTATGGCATGGGTGACAGCTACGATGGCAACATCCGTAAGAAAGACTTACGCACGCCAACGCCTTACAACACCTATACAATGAGTGGCTTGCCACCGACACCTATCGCTATGGCAGGCAAAGCGTCTATCAACGCGGCGTTGAATCCAGAGAAGAGCAACTACTTGTATTTCGTTGCGAGTGGAACAGGTGGTCATGTATTTTCAAAGAGTTTGACTGAGCATAACCGTGCAGTGCGAGCTTACTTAAAGCAATTAAGAAAAAACAGATAAAGAAATAATTATGAATCAGTCGAAATTTATCGTGGTTGAAGGCCTTGAAGGCGCTGGCAAAAGCACAGCAATCAATGCCATCGTTGAGACATTAAAAGCATCGGGTGTTGAAGATATTGTTAATACTCGCGAGCCGGGTGGTACTGTCTTAGCTGAAAAGATGCGTTCATTGGTTAAAGAAGAGCACGAAGGCGAGAAGCTTCAAGACATGACTGAATTGCTGTTGATGTATGCAGCACGTGTTCAATTAGTCGAGAACGTCATCAAGCCGGCACTCGCCAATGGTCAATGGGTATTGGGTGATCGTCATGATATGTCTTCACAGGCATACCAAGGTGGTGGTCGCCAGATCGCGCGCACGACTATGGAATCACTGAAAGCAACCACGCTAGGCGGCTTTAAACCCGATCTAACGCTATATTTGGACCTAGACCCTAGAGTAGGGCTAGAGCGTGCTAGAGGCCGTGGTGAGCTTGATAGAATTGAAAAGATGGACATCTCATTTTTCGACCGCACGCGTGAGCGCTATCTAGAAATTGCAGAACAAGATGATTCTGTACTTGTGATTAACGCGCAGCAAGAAATTGAGCAAGTAGCCGCTGATATTAAAGTCGCGCTAACTGCTTGGCTCGACAAACAGTAGGTAGTCATGGCTGAAGTGTATTCTTGGCTCACACCGGTATGGAGTGAGTGGAAAAAAAGTCTCGATGCGGAGCGTTTTCCTAACTCTGTGATTGTTAATGCACCGGAAGGGCTCGGCGTTGATGCTTTGATTAGCCAACTTACCGACGCATTGATGTGCACGAACTATGAAAGCGAGTCGTGCGGGTTTTGCCACAGCTGTGAGTTAATGAAGTCGGGCAGTCATCCTGATTTTCATGTGATCTCACCCGAGAAAGAAGGTAAGTCGATCACGGTTGATCAAGTGCGTGCCAGTAACCGCTGGGCTCAAGAGTCTTCTCAGTTAGGTGGTTTGCGCGTTATTTTGCTTAACCCTGCTGAAGTAATGAACGAATCGGCTTCCAACGCACTATTGAAAACTCTGGAAGAGCCATCAAGCAAGTGCATCTTCATTCTGTCTACTCGTAACAGTAATCGCTTAATGCCGACTATTATTAGCCGTTGTCAGCAATTCAATGTGGTTAGTCCGCAGTTAGAGACAGCATCAGCGTGGTTAGATGGTGAAGTGGGCAAAGCGGTACCGCAGTATATTTTAGCACTCAATGACAACGCGCCTTTAAAAGCAAAAGCGATGTTTGAGCAAGGTGGCGTTGAAGCTTCAACAAAAGCGCTCGATGGCTTTGTGAATGTGATAAAAGGCACTCAACCTGACATGCTAAAGTTCTCTACAGAGCTTAGCAAAGACCCTTTGATTCAACTTGGCTGGCTTTGGCATCTATTGTCAGATGTACAGAAGCTGCATTTTGGTTTGGCGAATCAGGCTTTCACTCCGAGTGCGAAAGCACTGTGTGAGGCGATGTCTTATCAAAGTGCTTATGCAGCATCGAATAAACTGCTGACATTGATTGAGCAGTTAAAGCAACACCCTGGGCTCAATACGGAGCTACTCATAATGAATTGGCTGATAGCCACTTGCGAGGAAACATGTTCGTAGATTCCCACTGTCATTTAGACAAACTGGATTACCAAGATTTACACACCAGCGTAGAAGATGTGGTTAACAAGGCGAAGGCTGCTAATGTAGACCAATTGCTTTCTGTCGGTGTGACACTCGATTCGTTTGAAAATATGCTCGAGATGATCTCGCCGTTTGATAACGTTAAAGCCTCTTGTGGCGTTCACCCTCTCGATGTTGAAAGTGATTTCAGCCTAGAGACAATGCGTGAATACGCGAGCAACCCTAAGGTTGTGGCGATTGGAGAGACAGGTTTAGATTATCACTACCAACCAGAGACGGCAGAACTACAACAGATCAGGTTCAAGCAGCACGTTGAGTTGGCTGTTGAGCTTAATAAACCTTTGATCATCCACACGCGTAACGCGCGTGAAGATACGTTAGCTATTTTACGCGATGGTGGAGCAGAGAAGTGCGGTGGTGTGATTCACTGCTTTACCGAAGATCAAGCATTCGCAGAAGCAGCAATGGAACTAGGTTTCTATATCTCAATTTCAGGCATTGTGACCTTTAAGCAGGCTACAGAACTTAAAGAAGTTGTTAAAAACCTACCGCTAAACAGGTTGCTGATCGAGACGGATTCTCCATACTTGGCGCCCATACCATATCGTGGAAAGCAGAATCAGCCTGCATATGTCGTCGAAGTGGCGGCCTACATTGCGCAATTAAAAGGTGTGTCGATGAAAGAGGTTGCCGAACAAACGACCAAAAATTACCAAAAACTTTTTTTGCGATAAAAATCTAAGTAAACAAATAAAAGGGAGCAAAAGCTCCCTTTTTGTGTTTTTGATCACCAAAAATACGTTTTTTTTTAATGTTTACGAATTATGTTGAACTTGAGAGCGCTAATTATAACATTTGTAATTTTGTTACTAAAAATAACATTCGCTCCTATTTTATTTACCCAGTAAAATAATAGGGCTCTTGAAAAATACTTATATATTTCAATGCATTAAACACTTGTAAAGCATTGCATTTCTAGATTTGACATGTGATCCAAGACGTGTTTTGAAACTAAATTTCGTAAGTGACTAGAAAGTTAGTTCCCCATCAATATATATTTAGCGGCAGAAAATATAATGCAATACATGGTTACATTTTCGCAGGGTGCTAACATATAGGCTACGGGGGTGTGCCGTTAGAACCCAATATAATTATTTTATCTTTATCAGGAGCATAAACATGTTTAAGAACCTTTTTGCTAGCCTGCAGAAAGTTGGTAAGTCTCTGATGCTTCCAGTATCAGTTTTACCAGTTGCGGGTATTTTGCTAGGTGTCGGTGCAGCAGATCTTCCTTTCATTCCAGAAATCGTTTCAAACTTAATGGAACAAGCTGGTGGTTCAGTATTCGGTCAAATGGCACTACTGTTCGCAGTAGGTGTTGCACTTGGCTTTACTAACAACGATGGTGTAGCGGGTCTAGCTGCTATCGTTGGTTACGGCATCATGACTGCTACACTTGGCGTAATGGCTGGTGTAATGGGCGTTGATAAAATCGATACTGGTGTACTAGGTGGTATCCTAGTCGGTGGTGTTGCTGCTTGGGCATTCAACCGTTTCTTCCGTATTCAACTACCAGAGTACCTTGGCTTCTTCGCTGGTAAGCGTGCTGTGCCAATCATCACAGGTTTCTCTGCGATTGGTCTAGCAATCCTACTATCTGTAGTATGGCCACCAGTTGGCGGCGCTATCTCTGCGTTCTCTGATTGGGCTGCTCACCAAAACCCACAAGTGGCGTTTGGTATCTACGGTATCGTTGAGCGTTCTCTAATTCCATTTGGTCTTCACCACGTTTGGAACGTACCTTTCTTCTTTGAAGCTGGTACTTGTGTAAACGCTGCTGGCGAAACTCAAAACGGTGTTCTTACTTGTTACTTAGTTGCTGATGACGCATCTCGTGCAGCGGGCAATGGCTTCGGTCAGCTAGCTGGTGGTTACATGTTCAAGATGTTCGGTCTACCTGCTGCTGCAATCGCGATTGCACACTCAGCTAAGCCTGAAAACCGCGCTAAAGTAATGGGCATCATGGCTTCTGCTGCGTTGACTTCATTCCTAACGGGTATCACTGAACCAATCGAATTCTCTTTCCTATTCGTTGCTCCAGTACTGTACGCAATCCACGCTCTACTAGCTGGTTCTGCATACGTTCTTGCGAACACTCTAGGTTTTGTACACGGTACATCTTTCTCACACGGTCTAATCGACTTCCTAGTTCTATCTGGCCACGCGTCTAAGATGGGCCTAATGGTTGTATGTGGTATTGCTTACGCTGCAATTTACTACATCGTATTCCGCACTGTGATTAAAGCTCTAGACCTTAAAACTCCAGGCCGTGAAGACGAGACTGAAGAAGAGTCAGTTGCGACTGGTTCTGAACTTGCTGGTGAGCTAGTTGCTGCATTCGGTGGCAAAGCGAACATCACTGGTCTTGACGCTTGTATTACTCGTCTACGTGTTGCAGTAGCTGATACAGCTCTTGTTGACCAAGACAAGCTGAAGAAACTAGGCGCTGCAGGTGTTGTAGTAGTAGCGGGTGGCGTACAAGCTATCTTCGGTACTAAGTCTGACAACCTTAAGACAGACATGGATGAGTGGATCCGTAACAACGGTTAATTCTCTGATTCAATAAATTGAAAGGAGGCCG
Source organism: Vibrio sp. 10N.261.55.F4 (assembly GCF_041470465.1). Lineage (NCBI taxonomy): Bacteria > Pseudomonadati > Pseudomonadota > Gammaproteobacteria > Vibrionales > Vibrionaceae > Vibrio > Vibrio sp. 10N.261.55.F4. Next base: position 20,104 of record NZ_JBFRMM010000008.1, read on the forward strand.
AAAGGCCTCCTTTTTTGTTTTCTGCTCTATGAAAGATCTATTGTGCTTAATCTCCATTAACTCAGGTACTTATCATTCAACTCGATCATTTGATGGTCGTTCCCAAATTTTTCGTGTCTTTTATCTTTTACCCAGCGATGACACCTTTTGCTGAGATTCCAGTAGACTTCCGTTTTTTAAGTACAGTCTGAGAATATTATGAAACATCGTTACTTGTTCGGCCTTATGTGCTGCAGCGGAGCCTCGTTTGCTCAAGCTTCTGAAGCTCCAGCTTTGGAAGTTGGACTCGCCATTGACCAAGACCTGAGTGTCGTTGTGGAATTTGATCAGAAATACCGTGCTACGATTGGCAATGACGGCGCTGCCTTTGATTACATTTTGAAGCGTGGTCAGTTCGAGACTGAAGCTCCGTTGAGCTGGTACGTCGGTGCTGGTGCTTGGGCTGAATGGAATGACGACTTTGGCTTACGCTTGCCGTTAGGCGTGAAAGTGAATTTCTACGAAGGTTGGAATGCTTACGCTCAAGTTCACCCTGAACTCGATATGTATAAAGGTGTTGAGTTGCAAGTGGGCGGCGCTTTAGGTGTTACCTATAAGTTCTAACCTGAACTAAAACCGTTTTAATAATGAAAAAACCAGCATTTAGCTGGTTTTTTAGTTTGGGCCGATCTTATATTTTTGCTTCATTGAGCCGCTTAGAAAGTAAAACTCAGTCCGACATTGGCTTGGAATTGGTTCATCCAGTCGGTATCAAAGCGAATGATGCACTCTTGCCCGTTATTTGGGATATTACAAACACCGGAGGTATCGTTGTCGACAACCGTGCCTAACCAACGTACTTGTGTGTTCAACGCTAGTCGGTCACTAAATTTGTACTCTAAGCCACCAAAGATAGAAGTTGAGAATCCATACTTATCTTTTGCCCAGTCTACATCGACGTAAGAAGCACCCAGGCCTAGCCCTAGATAACCCGACAACACAGGCGAAGCAGGGTAGTAGATGCTGCTTTGAAGGTGCAGGTATTGGATGGAGGAGCTTAGGTTAAGCGTTTCTAATTCCGAGCTCTGATTGGAGTAGAAGAAGCCGATGCGTCCTTTTTCAAGTGGCGTTTCAATGGCAAAGGTGTAATTTTCAGAGCCTTTCATGTCATAGGTTTTACCGTCCTGGTCTTCGACACTGCCACCGCCGGTATAACCTACCATAGGTGTAATGATGATCTCCGGCGAAGCATACGCGCTTGAAACGGAGAGAAGCGTAATCAGTGCCATCATATTTGCTTTGTTATTCATGAGTATATCCTTATCCATACACTTACTAATTGTGATGGTTACATCAATATTGTGCGACTAATTTCGACGATTCTTGAAGATACTTCACACACCTGATAGTACTTAAATAGAGACTCGACAAATTAATAATAAGCCAGAGGTGTCTATGGACCATAATCTGAAAAATGCCCTACAAATTACCGTGTTTATCTACATGATCATTCTTTCATTTGGCTTTATTGCGATTGGTAGTTAATACCATCTATTGCGAGGCTGAGTTTTGATACTCAGGGAATAATGAATAGTGGGATTATAACCAATATTGATACAGCAATAGACTTGGATTATTACGCTAAGTTTATTGCTGGAAAAACAGCACTGGTCGCTCAAGGTGGCGGACAGAGAAGTATTTTTACTTCTGGAGTGCTGGATGCCTTTCTTCTCTCAAATTTTGACCCCTTCGACGAATTTTTTGGTACCTCAGCAGGTGCTCTCAACTTATGTGCTTATCTGTGCCGTGATAAAGGCCTTGGACGTTCTTTTGTTCTCGACCTCACAACCTCACCAGAGTTCTTCAATCTCTTTTCCTATATACGACACAGAAAGAACCTAGGATTAGAATGGGCGCTAGAACAAATCATGGCTTACCCATATAAGCTCGATCTGGATTTAGGGCGACAAACGCTAGGCGATCGCCACTTCTATGCGGCTGTAACGGATTCCAAAGACTTACGAGACCACTACTTCCCATTATTGGGCGAAGATTGGTACAAGGTGATGATTGCGACCTGTGCTATTCCTCGCTTGTACAATGACGAAGTCTTTATTGGTGACAGTGCTTATGTGGACGGTGGTGTATCGGCGTGTATCCCAGTTCAGGAAGCGTGGCGAAGACAAGCTCGTTCTATTGTGGTGATTCGTACTGAGCCAGTGGTGGAGGAAGGTAATACCCATTTGGTTGAAGCACCAGTTAAGGGATCTTCAGTCAAAGCGCCTAAACCTATATCTGCAGAAGAACTGGAGTGGTTCCGCGAATCTTTCGACAGTGTTCAAGGCCATTGGCAACAGAAAGTGGAACAGTGGAAAACCGACTGGACCTCTTTCTTCCAACAACAAATTATGCGCTCAAAAGAGCAGAAGCGTGACCGTGGGCATTTAGACCTGCTGAACGGTGGTCGCTGGCTATTTGGTGCAGATGATATTTATCGCTTAAGTCATTTAATCGGAGATAAGTTTGATTCAGGGTTGGCTGACATGCTGATGGTGCATTATCAGACCTACTCATTGACTCAGGATTTTTTGAATTCGCCACCAGACGACGCGTTTGTGGTTCAGATAGCACCTAGTCAAACGCTTAAATCGAGCTCATTAATGAGTCATAAAGATGATTTACTGCATGATTACGAATTGGGTTTAGAAGCCGGTTACCGATTTGTGGAGACCTATACCTCAACGGAAAACGCTCGCAACTCGCATATGCCACAGTTAGCCACCATTGCTGCGGGTAACTAATTCCCGAAGTTGATGAGCTAGCATGCTGTGAGCTCGTTATGCTGTTTAAGCAGATTTTAGTGAGTCGTGTTCTGAAATGAAAAAGGGTTATTGAACTTGGTTCGATAACCCTTTTAAGTTTTTGAGATTAGGCGAATCGTTTCGCCTTAAGGTCAAATATTAGGTGACAGGCAAGATTCTCATACAGTTGGTTGACCCTGCTACATCCATAATGTCGCCTTGAGTGACGATCACTAGGTCGCCAAACTTAAGGTATCCTTCTTCTTTCAGGCAATCTAACGTTGATAGTGCAATATCAAAGCTGTCTTTGGCTTCTGTCTCGAAGTAGATAGGTGTTACACCTCGGTACAAGGTACAGCGATTAAGCGTTCCTTCGTTACGAGACAGCGCGTAAATAGGCATGTCAGCACTTAGGCGAGACATCATCAGTGCAGTGCGGCCCGACTCGGTTAGAGTGACAACGCCTTTAATGCCTTCCATATGGTTTGCAGAGTAGATGGTCGCCATCGAAACGGTTTCTTCGGCAGTAACAAAGGTGCGGTCAATACGGTAATTGGATTGGTTATTAATGCCTGCCATTTTTTCCGCACCAATACAGACTTCAGCCATCGATTTTACGGTCTCGACTGGGTAGTCACCAGCTGCAGTTTCACCAGACAGCATCACAGCATCGGTGCCATCGAGTACGGCGTTGGCAACATCCATAACTTCGGCACGGGTTGGCATTGGCGCAGAAATCATTGATTCCATCATCTGAGTTGCGGTGATGACAGTTCGGTTAAGCGCTCTGGCACGGCGTATAAGCTGTTTTTGTACTCCGACTAACTCAGGGTCGCCAATTTCCACTCCGAGGTCACCACGAGCCACCATGACCACATCTGAGGCCATTATGATGTCATCCATGTTCTCAACTGTAGCTACTGTCTCTGCTCGCTCCACTTTTGCGACGAGGTGAGCTTCTAAGCCGGCTTCTCGTGCAAGCTGACGAGCATAGTGCATGTCTTCACCATTACGAGGGAAAGACACCGCTAGGTAATCCACTTTGATTTGTGCGGCGGTGACGATGTCGCGCTTGTCTTTTTCTGTTAGCGCTTCTGCGGAAAGGCCACCCCCTTTTTTGTTGATGCCTTTGTTATTTGAGAGTGGGCCGCCAATGATGACTTCGGTATGAACGCGACAGCCTTCCACTTTGGTTACTTTGAGTTGAACACGACCATCGTCAAGCAACAGTATATCGCCGGCGGATACGTCGTTAGGCAGTTCTTTGTAATCAAGGCCAACGGCTTCTTGATTGCCTTCACCTAAACCTAGGCTGCTATCGAGAGTGAACAGGTCGCCTACGGCAAGTTGGATTTTGCCATCTTTGAATGTCGACACACGAATCTTGGGACCTTGTAAGTCTCCGAGAATGGCGATTTGAGTACCGTGTCTTTTTGCTATTGCTCTGACTTTTTCTGCGCGTTGTATATGGTCGTCGCTGGTGCCGTGAGAGAAGTTCATACGAACAATATTGGCACCGGCTTTGATGATCTCTTCAAGCACGTTACCTTTATCAGTAGAAGGGCCTAGCGTTGTGACGATTTTCGTTTTTCTTAATTCGGCTGTCATGAATACTCCTAGAGTGAGGCCAAGTAATCTTTTAAAAGACTGAATTAAGTATATGCATTAATTGATAATTTATTGGGAGCTAGGAGGATATTTCTTGATTTGCCTTTAATTATTGAATTCAGGGCTCAAATGCGATGTTTTATTCTGAAAATTAAGTCGCAAATTATCGATGTGGGTGTTAATTTTCCTCGAACTATTTGACTCGATACACAAAGATTCATGTATATACGTGATACTGGTCACGGCGATATACCAAGTGACTTCACAATTACTTCGCAAAGTAAAAAAATTACCTCGTTGATGATTTCTGGAGCGTAAAATGTACATGGCTCAACCGGGCCATATTGATCATATCAAACAGGTCAATGCTGGTCGTGTATATAAACTAATTGACCTTAAAGGTCCTATTTCTCGTATCGATCTGTCCAAGCAAAGTGAGTTGGCTCCGGCGAGTATTACTAAAATTACCCGTGAACTCATTGAAGCTCACCTTATTCACGAAACGACGGTTCAAGAAGCCACGACTCGTGGGCGTCCTGCTGTCGGTCTGCAAACCAATAACGAAGGTTGGCAATTTTTGTCGATGCGCCTTGGTCGCGGATACTTGACGATCGCGCTCCATGAATTGGGCGGCGACGTGCTTATCGATACCAAGATTGATATCCATGAACGTGATCAAGACGATGTGCTTGCGCGTCTTCTCCATGAAATCGATGAGTTCTTCCAAACCTATGCCGAGCAACTCGACAGGGTGACGAGTATCGCTATCACACTGCCAGGTCTGGTGAATTCAGAGCAAGGTATTGTGTTGCAGATGCCGCACTATAACGTTGAAAACTTAGCGTTGGGGCCGGAGATCTACAAAGAAACCGGTTTGCCAGTTTTTATTGCCAATGATACCCGAGCGTGGGCATTAGCAGAAAAGCTGTTTGGTAACTCACAAGACAACGACAACTCTGTTCTTATCTCGATTCACCACGGTTTAGGTGCCGGGATCATTCTTGATGGTCGCGTTCTGCAAGGACGTCACGGTAACATCGGTGAGTTGGGGCATATCCAGATCGACAAGGAAGGCAAGCTTTGCCACTGTGGTAATCGAGGCTGTTTAGAAACGGTGGCGAGTTCTCAGGCAATCCGTGAGCAAGTCAAAGAGCGATTGGTAAATGGTGAAGAATCAACGCTAACGGTGTTTGAAGACGTCACTATTGAACAGATCTGTGCTGCCGCTGCTAATGGGGATCCGCTGGCTGTCGAAGTGATTGAACAGTTAGGCCGTTATCTAGGTTCTGCGATTGCGATTGTGATTAACCTGTTCAACCCAGAGAAAATCTTGGTGGGTGGTGTTATCAATCAGGCGAAGAGCGTGTTATACCCGGCGATTCAAAAGTGTATCGAAGAGCAGAGTCTATCGGTTTACCATAAAGACTTAGAGCTGGTGGAATCTCGTTTTTATAAGCAGGCAACCATGCCAGGTGCTGCGCTCATCAAGCAGGCCTTATACGATGGCCAACTGTTAATGAAAGTTATTGAAGGTTAACCCCTTTTTCTCGTCTTGTAGCCTTACCTTGAACCTTTCCATGTACTTAAGCTTTGTATAACATCATTTGTTGTACTTAGTTTAAGCATTCTGTGCATTGGCGCTTTGCTTTAACCTATTGAAGTAGGCTATTGTAGCCACAGTTATTATTTGTCACTAAGGTGTTGTATGTCTGGCGTTTTAAATTCGGTTGATCAGAGAACCAAACTGGTCGGTGAAAACCGTCTGGAACTCTTGTTATTCAGCTTAAATAGTCGTCAACTATTTGCGATTAACGTATTTAAAGTGAAAGAAGTCCTCAAAGTGCCAGTACTCACTCGCTTACCGGGCTCTCATCATCATATTACGGGTGTTGCGTCTTTACGTGGTGAATCGGTGCCTGTTATCGATTTACGCAGTGCCATTGGCTTTCCGCCATCTCGTGCGGAGTCTCAAGAGAGCAACCTGATTATTACGGAATACAACCGAACCGTACAAGGTTTCTTGGTTGGGCAAGTTCGTAATATCGTGAACACGACATGGACAGAAATCCAGCCGCCGCCAAAGACAACAGGCCGTGCAAACTACCTAACCGCTATTACGCATATTCAAGAAGAAGAGCAGCACAAGATCGTCGAGATCATCGATGTTGAGAAAGTGTTGGCTGAGATCATTGATTACGATGTCTCGATCTCTGAAGGCGTTTTAGATGAACAATTAGCTCAGGAGATGATAGGACGCAATGTGCTTATCGTTGATGACTCTTCAACAGCGCGTAACCAAATTAAAGGCACCTTGTCGCAGCTGGGTTTGAACATTATTGAGTGTTGTGATGGCTTAGAAGCACTGACCTTACTTAAGGGCTGGTGTGATGAAGGCAAAGACATCAATCAAGAAATATTGTTGATGATCACCGATGCTGAAATGCCTGAAATGGACGGCTATAAACTGACACATGAAGTACGTACTGACCCAAGAATGCATGACCTATTCATCACGCTAAACACTTCATTAAGCGGAAGTTTTAATGAAGCTATGGTTGAGAAAGTAGGGTGTAACCGCTTTATTTCTAAGTTCCAGCCAGACCTCTTGGTTGAAGTGACTCAAGAGCGAATGCGTCAGATTTTATAATTAATGCTGCTGTACGGTTTGTTTTGAGTGACCTTATAGAAAACGCTTGCTAATATTCACGCAGCATATTTTTCTTAACGAAATATGCTCAACTACTAGCGTAATTTTTCACACACAATCTAAGGTAGTTCCTCTTAATGATATGGTTAACGTCTAAAGTCGTCATGACTTTGAGCTTATTACTGTATAGAGAATTTAAGAAAAGACGTACGGAAGCTGAAGTTGAGTCATAACTCAACAACTGGAATTGAAGGGAAGCGGATGCTTCCCTTTTTCGTTTTTCTTTCTCTCTTTTCTTTAGCCAATGATCGATTGAGAACAGTTGGTACTTCGCTAATGAAAATCCCGAGATTTGGTTTTCAAGCCAACAATTTCATCGGTAATATCGATAAGTTTTCCCGCGATAACATGCACGACTTCACCTTCTTTTTCTAATATCCCTTGTACTTTTAACGCCTTGGCTGTGAGATAAGCTTGCTGTTGAGCGCGTGCGGTTGCTCCCCATACCACGACATTAATATTGCCAGTGCTATCTTCCAGCGTAACAAAGGTGACACCTGCCGCGGTGCCGGGAGATTGTTTACCTGTGACTAATCCGACAACGGTGACCATAGATTTGTGTCTTTGCTGTATTAAATCTTTCATGTGTGTGAATCGACCTAATCGTCCTGCTTCTTCGAGCAAAGTGATGGGGTGCTTGTTCAATGAAATTCCGACACTGGTGAAGTCTTCGAGTAGATCTTGCATCTCATTGGGCTTGTGCAGTACATGTTCGTCATGTCCTGCCTCAGCATCGTCATAGGCTTGGCTAAACAGAGGTAAATCCGACGCCGAGTCCATGATCGCCCAGCGAGTCTGGAAGCGGTCTCCAGAAACGTTATGTAGCGCATTGGCCGATGCCAGTAGCTCGATATCTTTCTTATTCATCGATAACTGTTTCACCTGACTAGGGTGGCGATAACCGGATGGTGGACGATTGGCGAGCACGCTTTGAATTCCATGCTCGCTGAATCCTTTGATTTGTCGCAGCCCTAAGCGAATCGCTAGACCATTCTGATGAGGGGCAACCGTGTGGTCGTTTTGAGAAGCGTTCACACATACCGGAAGAACCACCACATTGTGTCGCTGTGCGTCTTGTACCAACTGTGAGGGGCTATAAAAACCCATAGGCTGGCTATTCAGCAAAGAAGCGTAGAAACATTCTGGGTAGTAATATTTCAACCAAGCTGAGCAATACGCTAATACTGCAAACGAAGCCGAGTGGCTTTCAGGAAAGCCGTACTCACCAAAGCCGCATATCTGTTTAAAGATCTGTTCGGCAAACTCTGTCTCATAGCCACGCTTTTGCATCCCCTCGATGAGCTTGTTTTTAAACTTAAAGACGTTGCCATTTTTTTTCCAAGCGGCCATCGCGCGTCTGAGCTGATCTGCTTCTCCCCCCGTAAACCCTGCCGCGACCATCGCGAGCTTAATCACTTGCTCTTGAAAGATAGGTACACCCAAGGTGCGTGACAGTACCGATTCCACATCTTTAGATGGATAACTAATTGGCTCAATACCATCTCGACGTTTTAGAAACGGATGCACCATATCACCTTGAATAGGCCCTGGGCGTACGATAGCGATTTGAATCACCAAGTCGTAATATGTCCTCGGTTTAAGCCTTGGTAGCATGCTCATTTGCGCTCGTGACTCAATTTGGAAGATACCGACCGTGTCTGCCCGTTGAATCATGCCGTAAACCTGAGGATCGTCTTTGAGGCGGGTGATCTCTGCGATCGTTAGCGAGCGACCATGAATGCGTTTGATTTGGTCAAAACATTTACGAATCGCAGAGAGCATACCCAGTGCAAGCACATCGACTTTAAGCAGTCCCAAGGTTTCTAGATCATCCTTATCCCATTGAATTATGGTTCGTTCGTGCATCGCGGCATTCTCGACGGGAACCAATTCATACAAAGGCCCTGAAGATATGACAAAGCCACCGACGTGTTGAGATAAGTGGCGTGGAAAGCCGATGATCTCATTCACCAAGTGGATAAATTGTTGCCCTTTCAAAGAATCAGGTTGCAGCCCCAATTGAGTTAACTGAGCCTGCCAACCTAGGCTTTTGTCCCTACGGTTGGTGTTCTTGATGAAGTAGTCGAGCTGGGTTTCTTGTAGCCCTAATGCTTTACCGACATCTCTTACCGCACTTTTAAAGCGATAAGAAATGACCGTTGCAGCAAGCGCGGCCCGTTCTCTACCGTATTTTTGGTAGATGTATTGGATGACTTCTTCACGGCGCTCATGCTCAAAATCGACATCAATATCAGGCGGCTCATCGCGCTCTTTACTGATGAAACGTTCAAACAGCACTGAGATCTGTCTTGGATCGACAGAGGTGATTTCTAGGCAGTAACAGACCACGGAATTGGCCGCAGAACCTCGACCTTGGTAAAGAATGCCTTGGCTTTTGGCAAACATGACGATGTCATGAATGGTGAGAAAGAAGAAAGGGTAGTTGAGCCCACCAATCAATCTGAGTTCTTTATCTATGATTTGTTGAATATTGCTAGGCACACCTTGTGGGAAGCGAGCTTGCTTCCCTCTCTCGACCAACATGCGCAGATAACTCATGGGTGTCTCACCTTGAGGAATCAGTTCACTGGGATATTCGTAGCGCAAACTGTTTAACTCAAATTCGCACAGTTCTGAGATTCGGTTGCTCTCTTCTAGCCATTCCGCTTTGAAAATACGTGAGAGCTTATTGATGCTTCGTAAACAGCGCTCGGCATTGGCCAGTAAGTGACTGCCCACTTCAGTAATGGGTTTTTGGTACTTGATCGCAGTGAGTGAGTGCTGCAAGGGTAAGCGGTTAGCATTGTGCATCAATACACCTCCGCAAGCCGTTATCGGCAGGTGATGATGTTGTGACAGCTCGACACAGTAATCGATGTACTGCTGGTCGGTTTGTTTTAGGTGTCGTTGTAAGCCGATCCACAACCGACCTGAATGATGCTGGGAGAGCCATTGCCCCCAGTGTGCGTCTTCATTTTTCTGTTGAGGGAGCCAAAGAATAAAACAATGCTTAGCCGACATGATATCCCACTCAGAGAGTTGATAATGTCCCTTGCTGCTACGACGTCTCGCGTTGGTAATGATACGGCACAGTTCTGCATAGGCTGTTCTATTCGGACATAACAACACTACTTGGCACTCTTCATTTAACCAAAACATGCTCCCGACAATTTGCTTGAGCGACAGTTTATGTTGCTTGATTGCTGAGTGAACCTTAACGATGCCCGCCACTGAGCACTCATCAGTAACAGCGAGTGCTTTGTAACGTAAGAAGTCGGCCTGTAAAACAAGCTCTTCTGCGTGTGAGGCTCCCTCAAGAAAGGAGTAATTACTTTGGCAAAATAGCTCTGAGTATTGCTGAGACATAACGTAATCTTACTTAACCATTGCGAGTGAACATGATTGAAAAGGGACATTTAAATTGCCAGTAAGTCGTACTGAGTGAGCGACTAAATTGTCTTACTGTCTTACTGACTAGCTAAATAAGCCGTGCAAAAACCACTGTTTATCTGGCGTTCTAAAGATCCATAGCCACCGACCGTTTTCGCTGTGAGCAATAAAGTAGTCTCGAATGATTTTCTCGCCATCCCACCAGCCAGAAACAATGCGCTCAGGACCTTGAGACAGGGTGACGCTTTCGGTTAAGGCTTCGGGCTCTGGCAGTAAAATACTGGGCCGGAGTCGCTGTTGGTTGATGTTGAAAGCAGTGGTTTGTTGCTCGAACTCTGGGGGTGTTTGCTTCTTTGCCACAGACTTACTCAGTGTTGGAAGCGAGTACTGATTGGCTTTTTCTGGTCTTGGGTCATGCTGTATTTTGGGAGTCTGAATACAAGCTTGTCCTAACTTGGCTTGAAGTAGTGAGAGCAAATCTAACGCAGCAAGTGTTCCTGTATTGCCATCAAAAAGATCACGGTAGGCCATTTGGGGTTCTCCATGACGAACCAAGCTGAGGGTCAGTCCTTGAACCGGTGCGGTGAGCTTGAGTGACTCTAAGGTGAGATGAGTAAGGTTCGCCCATTTTTCAGCAAGGTAATCACCTTGTGCCGAATAAAAAGAGACAGGGTGATCGTCTTTATCTCTTAGGTGTAAAGTCAGAGTTAACTCGAAAGCCACTCGATCGCGTAGCTTCAAAAAACATTCGAGTTGATTCAGTAATTTCAGCAACGGCTTTTCGATAAATAGGATGTTTTCAATATCAAACAATAGCTCCAAATATTGCTGGAAATTCTCTGGTGGATGATAGAAATCAATCGGGTGCTTGAACTGGCCGTTAAGGCGACCGACATAATTCACCAAGTCGATATCAAAGCGGCGTGCGACCTCTTGCAAAGGCAGCTTTAATAAGTCTTCAACGGTATTGATACCGACACGGTTCAGGCGTTCCACTTGCTTGGTCGGTAGCTCACTGGAAATTAATGCTTGTTGATTGACCCAAGTTTTCATCTGCTCAATATTGTTTGTTGCTTGGTTGATCGCTTGCTTACCCAAAAGGATCGCAGAAAGCGGCGAATAACCCGTAGCGAAGCTGAACTGGATATTGAGCGTTTCTAAGTGGCTTTTGAGCTCATGCCAGTAGTTATCTAGCCCGTCGTAAAGTGACAGCATGTTAGAGGCTTTAATCAACAAACCATTAGGTGGCAATAACGCCATGTCGGAAGTGACCAGATACGCCCATTGAGCGATCTCTTTAAGCTTACTTTTCTCCAGTTCAATACTGTAAGGGTGGACGTGTAAGTTGTGGCACAAAGCTGCTGCAGACCCTAAGCCCATACCAAGCGAAATTCCCGATTGCAGCGCAGCTGGGTTTGCTTGCAGTACATGGTGATCTTTTTCATCCACGATGATAATAGGTTGTTCGCGTGAGTCTTCGCTCGAACCCAATTCATTAGAGTTAAACAAGGTATCCAACTGCAGAGATGGAAAGTGCAGATAAAGCCACAACATACGTTAGCCTTGCTTCGCAATAGGAAAAGCCAGCACAGTGTTACCAGACAAAGCGCGGTCTGAATTGTCTTCATAAACGACTTTCTCTGTGAGTAACGGCCAGTAGTGTGTCATGTCTAGAATAAAGCTGACATACGACCAGCTGCCTTTTCTCTTAGTCACTTCAACCTTTAATCCCTGCGCGTGAGAAGAGAGTTTCATGCTTAAGGAAACGGGCAGGGATAATTGATTATGGCTGGTGGCTTTAAAGTGAAACTGCAGGCACTTACCGGTTTCACTGGCTGCTTGTAGGCGCTTTGTTTGGTGTATTTCTAGATCGGCTCCCCATAGCAATACAGAGTGACAAGCGCCGCTTTTGAGGCACTGCTCAGCTGCCCACAACGCATCGAGATCGCGTTGAGGCTGGATAACGAGAATGTTTTCTAATTCAATGCCTTGGCTGTTAAAAAACTCAGCACAGATCTTCCCTGGCGGGTTAATGAATATGGCCAGTTTTTGCGAGTTTTGTTGAGATAAATAGGGCGTCAGTAGGCGAAGCTCGCCGATCCCTTGTTGTGATTCAACTTCAATAACGCCGTGCGTCGGGAAGCCGCCATCAAGCTGTTTATCCAGTTGAGGATAGCCTGTTGAAGTGGTGCTTCCTTGCGTTGTTGATTGTAACCCTTTCCAGATTAGCTGGCGGTCTTGTAAGTTTTTTATTAGTTCATGCATAATTAAATACCTGTATATTTATACAGTATATTTAACAATGAAAAAGATGCAAAGAGAAATGATGAAAATTAGCGGCAGTAATAGTTGATTGATTTAGATACAAAAAAAGCCGCTATGGAAGCGACTTTTTACTATTGGTCAATGATATCAGTTACTTAGGTTGAGCATCGATACATTGGCCATTAATGTCTGTCACACTTGGGTTCATTAAGTGTAGGTACAGTGGGATGATGTCGAGTGGCGTTTTCAGCTTGTTCGCATCTTCACCTGGGTACGCTTTTGCACGCATACGTGTTTGAGTACCGCCTGGGTTGATCGCATTAACACGGATGTTTGTGTCTTCAAGCTCATCCGCTAAGATCTGCATCATCCCTTCGGTAGCAAACTTAGAAATCGCGTAAGTGCCCCAGAATGCACGGCCAGAGTGACCAACGGTAGAAGAGGTGAATACGATACGACCTGCTTCTGCTTTTTTAAGTGCAGGTAGCAGAGCTTGAGTCATCAAGAACTCAGACTTCACATTGATCTGCATAACATCATCAAAGGTTTCTTCATCAATCTGCTCAAACGGGCTCAGAGTGCCAAGAACGCCAGCATTATGAAGTAGGCCGTCTAAACGACCGAACTGTGATTGAATGGTTTCAGCCATATCAACGTAGTTCTGCTTTGTCGCACCTTTTAAATCCAATGGGATAATTGCAGGCTGCGGGTAACCAGCGCTTTCGATTTCATCGTAAATGAATTCTAGGTTTTTAACATTGCGGCCTAACAGAATGACAGTTGCGCCATGTTGAGCGAAGCTTAGTGCAGCTTGGCGACCAATGCCAGCACCGGCACCTGTAACCAAAATTACTTTATCTTTGAGGGCATCTGTAGAGATTGGGTAATCCACTGTGCTTATCCTTCTTTCTTTTATTATGTTCGTCATTCCATTGATGTTTAATCACACAGATAACCGCAGGAATGATGAGAAATTCTTGGTAATCGTGACAAGATGGTTACAATACACTAATTCATACAATAGGGGATATGACATTGGAATTTTTGTTGGACTACGGCTTGTTTTTAGCCAAGATTGCGACCGTTGTAATCGCCATCATTGCAATTTTAGTCATTGCTAAATCTGTGGGTGGAAAATCAAGCGCGATTAAAGGTGAGCTGGAAATCACGAACCTATCTGAACACCATAAACAGACGATTGAACAATTAGAGCACCATCTACACGATGATGCTTTCATCAAAGCCCGTGATAAAGCAGAAAAGAAAGCGGAAAAAGAGAAAGTAAAATCACGCGGTAAAGAAGTGAAGAAAGCAGCGAAAGAGGGTGAGCTTGATAGCAAGCGTGAACCACATCTATTCGTTCTTGATTTTAACGGCAGCATTGATGCGAAAGAAGTGGCTTCATTACGTGAAGAGGTAACGGCGGTTCTGGCTGTGGCTCGTGAAGGTGATGAAGTATTGCTGAAACTTGAATCTGGCGGTGGCATGGTTCATGGCTATGGTCTGGCGTCTTCTCAACTTGATCGTATCAAAGCGGCTGGCCTGCCTTTGATTATCTCGGTAGACAAAGTAGCAGCAAGCGGTGGTTACATGATGGCATGTATCGCAGACAAAATCGTATCAGCACCTTTTGCTATCGTTGGTTCTATTGGCGTGATTGCTCAACTACCAAACTTCAATAAACTGCTTAAAAAGCACGACATTGAGTTTGAACAGCTAACTGCGGGTGAGTACAAGCGCACACTGACTATGTTTGGTGAGAACAGCGATAAAGCACGTGAGAAGTTCAAAGAAGAGCTAGAAGAGACACACGGCTTATTCAAAGACTTCATTCGTGACCATCGTCCAGCGCTAGACCTTGATAAGGTTGCAACGGGTGAGCACTGGTTTGGTACACAAGCACATGAACTTGGGCTGGTGGATGAGATCCGTACTTCTGATGACTTAGTTGTTGAAGCATGCAAAGACAAGACGGTTCTAGCGATTCACTATGTACAGAAGAAAAAGCTGTCAGACAAGCTAGCTGGCGTGGCAGGTAAATCTGCAGACAGCGTGCTGATGAAGCTGATTGAACGCGGTCAAAAGCCGATTGTTTAAGCTTATTTAGTTCGAGCCTTAAAAAGAAAGCGCATAAGTCATCAGACTTATGCGCTTTTTTATTGCTCCACTTCCGAGCGGGTGACCACTATGTTGTAGGGGGAGCGGAGTTTTATACCCATAATCTACTTACTATGATGGGTATTAAATCTTGGCTCCATAGTCATTGCGTTTCGGACAAGTCGTCAGGATTTCTCGATGACCCGTGTCTTTGAGCTCTTCCAAAATCACATCAAAGCCCCACAAGCGATAGAGATGCTTCATCACTTCGTCGTAGCCTTTATCAAGCGGGATGCGGTCGTGAGGCACATATTGCAGTGTCATTGAGCGGTCACCACGAACATCGACATTAAACACCTGAATGTTTGGTTCAAGGTTACTTAGGTTGTATTGCGCCGCAAGCTTCTCACGAATCAGGCGATAGCCCGGATCATCATGAATAGCACTCACCTCAATGGTATTTTTACGGTCGTCGTCGAGTACAGAGAACAGCTTAAAGTCTCGAATGATTTTTGGAGAAAGGTATTGGCTGATGAAACTTTCATCTTTGAAGTTGTGCATCGCAAAGTGCACCGCTTCTAACCAATCACTTCCGGCTAACTCAGGGAACCACTCTCTATCTTCATCGGTTGGCTCTTCACAGATGCGTCGGATGTCTCTAAACATCGCAAAGCCAAGCGCATAAGGGTTTATACCGCTGAAATAAGGACTGTTGTAGGCAGGTTGTGCGACGACACTGGTATGGCTGTGTAGGAATTCTAAGATGAACTTATCACTCACCAAGCCTTCGTCGTAAAGGTGGTTAAGAATGGTGTAATGCCAGAAGGTTGCCCAGCCTTCGTTCATCACTTGAGTTTGTTTTTGAGGGTAGAAGTATTGGCTCACTTTGCGAACGATGCGAACACACTCTCGTTGCCAAGGTTCAAGCAGTGGTGCGTTCTTCTCGATAAAGTAGAGAATGTTTTCTTGAGGCTCGCTAGGAAAGCGGATCTTGGTCTCTTCTTCCTTACTTTTATTTTGAGGAACGGTTCGCCATAGCTCATTCACTTGAGATTGCAGATAAGCTTCGCGTTCTTCTTGTCTTGCTGTCTCTTCTGCAATGGAAATCTTCTCAGGGCGTTTGTATCGGTCTACGCCGTAATTCATCAGTGCGTGACAAGAATCAAGGAGCTGCTCGACTTCAGCAACACCATATTTCTCTTCACAACCACTGATGTACTTCTTAGCAAACAACAAGTAATCGATGATGGAACTGGCATCGGTCCATGTTTGGAACAGGTAGTTGCCTTTAAAGAAAGAGTTGTGGCCATAACAAGCGTGAGCCATTACCAGCGCCTGCATTGTGACCGTGTTCTCTTCCATCAGGTAAGCGATACAAGGATTGGAGTTGATTACGATTTCGTATGCCAAGCCCATTTGGCCATGCTTGTAGTTTTGCTCGGTTTGAATGAATTTCTTACCAAAAGACCAGTGGTTGTAATTGATAGGCATACCAATGCTCGAGTAGGCATCCATCATCTGTTCTGAAGTAATCACTTCAATCTGGTTTGGGTAAGTATCTAAACGGTAATGCTGCGCAACACGTTTGATTTCTACGTGGTATTTCTCCAAGAGGTTGAACGTCCAATCTGGACCATCAGGCAGCATCTTGTCGTTTTTCTTTTTTGCAGCTTTGTTTTTCTCTGCAACGTTTGATTTCGCTGTCATGGCAAACTCCCTTACGCTGTCTCTTTCTGGAACAGTTCTCTAAACACAGGAAAAATATCATCCACCGTTTTAATGTTTTTCATGGCGAAGTTGTCAAAGCTACTCTCGAGTTTTTCGTATTCGTGCCAAAGTGTTTGATGAGAGCGGCGTGTTATTTCGATGTAAGAGTAATATTGGCAAGTTGGCAGAAGCGTATTGACCAGTAACTCTTTACAGCGAGGAGAGTCATCAGCCCAGTTATCGCCATCAGAGGCTTGTGCTGCATAGATGTTCCACTCATTAGCAGGGTAGCGGTCTGCGACAATTTCCTTCATCAGTTTCAGTGCGCTTGAAACAATGGTGCCACCCGTTTCTTGTGAGTAGAAAAACTCATGTTCGTCGACCTCTTTAGCCTGAGTATGGTGACGAATAAACACAACATCGACGTTTTCGTAGGTGCGATTTAAGAACAGATACAGAAGAACATAAAAGCGCTTCGCAATATCTTTTGTGGCCTGATCCATAGAGCCCGATACATCCATTAGACAGAACATCACGGCTTGGCTAGATGGAATAGGGCGCTTCTCGTAGTTTTTAAAACGTAAGTCGAAGGTGTCAATGAACGGCACGCTTTCAATCTTTTTACGTAACTCGGCAATCTCTTCTTTGAGGCGACCTTCCTCAAAAGGTTGTGCCGGCTCCGTCATTTTAACTTGGTCAAGCTGTTCCATCAGTAGGTTAAGCTCGCGCTTTTTACCTGCTGTCATCGCGGTTCTACGAGCCAGAGATTGCTGTAGTGAACGAACGATAGCGATGTTGGATGGAATCCCCGCGCTTTGGTAACCAGAGCGGTGAGTTTTCCATTCGGTGATTTTGTTGACCTGATTTTTCTCTAGATTAGGTAGAGCTAAATCTTCAAAGAGAATATCAAGATACTCATCTTTTGAAATTTGGAAGGTAAATTCATCTTGGCCTTCGCCATCAGGGCTTGCGTCGCCTTGGCCTGAGCCACCACCTTGACCACCACCTTTAGGGCGTTCGATTTTATCGCCAGTGATGAACTGATCATTACCTGGGTGAACGCGCTCTCTTACGCCGCCTTGACCTTGGTGAAAGTTCGGCTCTTTGATGTCTTTATGGGGAATAGTGACGTCTTCACCTGTTTCTGTATTGGTGATTGAGCGTCGGTTAACTGCATCGGCCACAGATTCTTTGATTTGCTCTTTATGGCGTCGTAAGAAACGCTGTCTATTCACAGCACTCTTATTTTTGCCATTGAGCCTCCGATCGATAAATTGTGCCATAAGAACTCCCTCTCAGCTGATGTCGCGATCCTACTTTTTATTCGGGTATAAGAGTTATTGATTTACTAAGGTATAAAAGTTATTGGTTTATACGAGCTGCTCAGTTGAGCAGCTCAATACCGTTTAGTTATGAGGATTTACGAACTCTTAGATACCACTCAGATAGCAGTCTCACTTGTTTCTCGGTGTAGCCTTTTTCCATCATACGAGCAACGAAGTCGTCATGTTTTTTCTGATCATCCGTTGAGGTCTTAGCATTGAACGAAATAACAGGAAGTAGCTCTTCTGTGTTAGAGAACATTTTCTTCTCAATCACAGTGCGCAGTTTCTCGTAGCTCGTCCACACTGGGTTTTGACCGTTATTGTTGGCTTTGGCACGAAGCACAAAGTTCACAATCTCATTTCGGAAGTCTTTAGGGTTACTGATACCGGCGGTTTTCTCGATTTTCTCTAGCTCACCATTCAGAGAAGCACGGTCAAATAGCTGGCCTGTTTCTGGATCGCGGTACTCTTGGTCTTGAATCCAGAAGTCTGCGTAGGTGACATAGCGGTCGAAGATATTCTGACCGTACTCAGAGTAAGACTCTAGGTAAGCGGTTTGAATTTCTTTACCGATGAACTCTACGTAGCGTGGCACTAGGTATCCTTTCAAGAACTCTAGATACTTCTCGGCGGTCTCTTGAGGGAACTGCTCACGTTCGATTTGCTGCTCAATAACGTAGAACAGGTGCACTGGGTTCGCGGCCACTTCGGCTTGGTCGAAGTTAAACACACGAGATAGGATCTTAAAGGCGAAACGCGTTGATAGCCCAGACATGCCTTCGTCAACGCCAGCATAATCTCGGTACTCTTGGTAGCTCTTCGCTTTTGGATCGGTGTCTTTTAGAGTTTCGCCATCGTAAACGCGCATTTTTGAGAACAGAGAAGAGTTTTCAGGCTCTTTTAGTCTCGAAAGAATGCTGAATTGCGATAGCAGATCGAGTGTGCTTGGTGAGCAAGGCGCTTGGGATAGCTCACTGTGCTCAAGCAGTTTCTTGTAGATCTTAACTTCTTCAGACACACGCAGACAGTAAGGGACTTTTACAATGTACACACGGTCGAGGAATGCTTCGTTGTTTTTGTTGTTACGGAAGGTCTGCCACTCAGATTCGTTCGAGTGAGCGAGAATCATACCGTCAAATGGCAGTGCAGAAAGCCCTTCGGTACCGTTGAAGTTACCTTCTTGTGTTGCCGTAAGTAGAGGGTGTAATACTTTGATTGGCGCTTTGAACATCTCCACGAATTCCATCACACCTTGGTTGGCTTTACAAAGCGCACCAGAGTAGCTGTAGGCATCAGGATCATCTTGAGAGAAGTGTTCAAGTTTACGAATATCAACTTTACCAACCAGAGACGAGATATCTTGGTTGTTTTCATCACCTGGCTCCGTTTTCGCGATCGCAACTTGATCGAGAATAGAAGGGCGCAGTTTGATGACTTTGAATTTGGAAATATCACCGCCAAAATCGTGCAGACGTTTCGCTGCCCACGGAGACATAATTGAGCGAAGATAGCGTTTCTCAATGCCATATTCATTCTTCAATAAGTCGCCGTCTTCGTTAACGTCGAATAGACAGAATGGGTGATCGTTTACTGGGCTTCGTTCACCGTCAGCAGACAATACATAGATTGGTAGTTTCTGCATCAGGGCTTTGAGTTTTTCAGCGAGAGAAGATTTACCACCGCCCACAGGGCCAAGTAGGTAAAGGATTTGTTTACGTTCTTCTAAACCTTGCGCAGCATGTTTTAAGTAAGAAACAATCTGTTCAATCGCATCTTCCATACCGTAGAAATCTTTAAATTCGCTGTAGCGTGAGATGACACGGTTCGAGAAAATACGACTCAGTTGAGGGTCTTGAGCAGTGTCAATAACCTCTGGTTCGCCAATGGCTAGTAATAAGCGCTCGGCAGCATTAGCGTAAGCACTTTTATCGTCTTTACACAGCCCTAAGAACTCCTGCAATGTCAGCTCTTCTTCCTTGGCTGCTTCATAACGTGATTGATAGTGGTCAAAGATACTCATAGTCACATTCCCCTTGTTAACCAGTCAAAACTGACGAGCGATTGAAAAATAGGCTCTCCCTACATTTTAAGGTTAGACCCGCTTCCACAATTTTGCTTAACAATTATGTATTTATTTACAATTTTGCGTGTGAAAAACGTGGCGAGCGCAATAGGCAACTTGAGGCGCGTAGAATCAAATTATTTTACATTCGAGGGGATCTGGCCGTTTGTTTTGAGATTTTAGGTCGCTTAACAATACTCACAATGGATTTATGTGCATTAGATGTATAACTGGGCTCTATTGATTTTTGGAATGGAGTACCATATAATGCGCTAAGTTATCAAAAATTGCTCAATAAATAGGTAGATGTAGTGAAGAATAATGGGTTCAAAATAGTGGCTATCTGCATGTTACGCCAAATGTTCGAGTAACTGGTGGCGTTCGTTATACCAACCTTGAAGGTGATATAGAGAATAGCCCAATACTTGAAAGTGGTATCAACATGGCCGCGAACGTTGGTGTTGCTTACGTTTTCTAGTTGCTTTGGTTTTTCTCTTTGTGTGCGAACATTAAAAAAAGGGTTACTCATGATGAGTAACCCTTTTTCTTGAAACTTTTTAAAAGTTATCGCTGATCTATTAACGAATTAAGCGCTAAAGATTTGAGATAGCTCTGTCGCACATAGGTGGTACTGACGAGGGCAGTTGCGCCATGTTGTTAGCATGCGACGGTACTTCTCTAGCATTGGCATCTGGCTATTGAAGTGGTGATCGGCTTTGTCGAATTGAGGGTAAAGACCTTCAGAATCAACAAGGAAACGCACGTAGTGTACGATCTGCGCTTCAGAAGCGATATCAAAACCTAAGAACTGCAGGCGACGTTGGTCTACTTCAGCACGCTCTTGTTCTGCAAGCATTTTGTTCGACTCTTGCATTGCATGGTACATCTCCATGATGTCGATAATTTCGCGACATTCTGCTTCAGTCAAACAACCAAACTCTTTGTTAAGTTCACGCATTTGGAGTTCGTAACCACGTTCTACAATCGTTTGTAGACGCTGGTATTTCGCCGAGTTCTCAGGGTTCATTTGAGACATTAGGTAGTATTGATTTGATAGAATTAGACGCTGAGCATTGGTCATTTCCATGGGAGGAGCCTCACTAAAAAACTAAATGTTGTATTCTTTTGTTGCAGTAAGAGTAACAGCATTCCTACGAGTGGAAACATGATCTCAACACGGATTTAATATGATTTTTTGAATTGATAAACAAAAGTTGTAAAGAAAAGTGAAAGGATTGTTTGGCTCGAAAAGAAAACGCCCCAATCGAAATTGAGGCGCTTGAAATCACTATGAACGTCAGTCTAGATTAGTATTTTACGTTTGAATGGTACTGGCTAAGAACAGCAACAATCTCGTCCATTTTCTCTTTGCTTGGCGGGTTTGTACCTTCAAGAGGGTAGTCAAAACCAAGTGCTTCCCACTTATGTGCACCCAGCTTATGGTATGGAAGCAGTTCTACTTTCTCGATGTTATCCATGTCTTTGATGAATTCGCCTAGCAGATGAGCATCTTCAGGTGTGTCCGTGTAGCCAGGGACAATCACATAACGAATCCACGTCTTCTTACCGATTTTGTGTAAGTAGCGTGCGAAATCCAGAGTACGTCTGTTTGATACACCAATGAAATCGTGGTGAATCTCATCTCGCATGTGCTTAAGATCCAACATAACTAGATCAGAGGCTTCTAGGACTTCATCAACCACTTCAGTGTGCTTACGAATGTAGCCATTAGTATCAAGACAAGTGTGGATGCCTTCAGCTTGAGCTGCGCGGAAAAAGTCACGAACAAACTCAGGTTGTAGCATCGCTTCACCACCAGAACAGGTGATACCACCGCCCGATGCTTTCATGAAATGACGGTATGATTTTGCTTCGTTGATGATCTCTTCGACCGTTACTTCCTTTCCGTCATGAAGATCCCATGTATCACGGTTATGACAGTACATACAACGCATTAAGCAGCCTTGAAGAAACACAATAAAGCGGATACCAGGGCCATCGACAGTACCACAAGATTCGAATGAGTGAATGCGACCAGTTGTAGACATGAGCTATTCTCGTAGAGGAATTTATACCGTTTATTTTATTACAAAAACGGTACATAAAATAGGGTCAAATGGTAACGAGACCTTTAAAAATAAAGGCAACCACCTGTGAAGATGATTGCCTTTATTAAACTTGAAAAGTAAAGGACGAAAGCCCTTACTGGTGGCTAGAAGAAAGCAAACATTGTGATACCGCCAGTGGTGTACACTGACTCTTTCGCTTCTTCGTAATCCGGTGTTTTTGCGGTTAGCGCGAAAGAGGCACCAACGTATCGGTTATACCAAGCGACACCCAATACAGCAGTTGCTTGAATGTTCTCTAAAGTCACATCGTAGATCGCTGGATCTTCGTTGTTTTTATTAGCGTACTCATCAACACCTGAGCGATCGCCTTCGATAGTCAGGTCGTTGAATCGGTAGCGACCTTCGAGGCCTGCATAGGTAAACCAACCAGCGTTTGATGCGCCGATCATGCCCGGTTTGAATGGGTTTTCTGTGGTGATGTTAGCTGCACCAAAGTTACCGCCTAAGTCTGTACCCCAACGAAACATGAAGCCCGTTGAAATGTCACTTCTAAAGTTACCGACGTTGATTTCAGAAACGTTAGAGATTTCGTAGTCAGTATTCGCAAGAGCTTGATTACGCATTAGGTTGAAATGGCTTAGGTAACCAACGCTTCCCGCCCATTCATCATCGACTTGGTATTCCCAACCCATCGGCTCATCCGACTTAGTGATTGAGTGAACCAGCTTTTGAGCATCTTCAGACAGTGCACGTTCGCCCGTAGTACCAAACGTGATATTAAAACGCTGGGCTTGCTGTGGGTTTAAGCTGATGTAATTGAATTCAGTGTGAAGGTAACCTGCGTATGGGCGATCATTAGGCGATGGCGTTTCTAACTCAATGTCAGAAGGCGTATACATCTTGTGGCCAATGGTGATTTCCCACTTGTCTAGAGAGCTTGCGCCCCAGTAGGAAAGACTCAATGGTTTTACCCAGTTATATGGCGTAATACTTGATGATGTGTAACCCAGAAATAAGCCGTTGGTATAGTCTTGGTCGACACCAAAAATACCATCATTATCTAAAGCAAAAGTTAACGTAGAACGCTCAGAGGCTAAAGATGAGAAAGAGAGAAGAATCAGGGGTAAACAACGCAGGTATTTCATGGAGCAGTTACTCTTAAATTATGAACCGCGATATTACCGTAATTTGACAGAATTTGTGGAAAAAAAGTGAATGGCAGGGTGCTTTTTTGCTCAACCTAACATTTCGCGGGATAGGTGAGTGTAGTGCGATTTATTTCAGATATAAAAAAGCCCCGCACATTGGCGAGGCTAATATTATTTACTGTCTATTGAGCGTGAGCTTATAGAGATTCAGTAAATGTACGTGCGATTACGTCAGCTTGTTGCTCTGCAGTTAGAGAGTTAAAGCGAACAGCGTAACCAGATACACGGATTGTTAGCTGAGGGTATTTCTCAGGGTGCTTAACTGCGTCTTCAAGAGTTTCGCGGTTAAGAACGTTAACGTTAAGGTGTTGACCACCTTCAATGCCAGCTTCGTGGTGGAAGTAACCATCCATTAGGCCTGCAAGGTTAGCACGTTGGCTGTCTTGTTCTTTACCTAGTGCGTTTGGCACGATAGAGAACGTGTAAGAGATACCATCTTGTGCGTCAGCAAACGGTAGTTTACCTACAGACGTTAGTGAAGCTACAGCGCCTTTCTCATCACGACCGTGCATTGGGTTTGCACCAGGAGCGAAAGGAGCGCCAGCACGACGACCGTCTGGAGTGTTACCTGTTTTCTTACCGTAAACCACGTTAGACGTGATAGTAAGAACTGACTGTGTAGGGATAGAGTTACGGTAAGTCTTAAGCTTACGGATCTTGTTCATGAACGTAGAAACTAGTTCACAAGCAATATCATCTACACGAGAGTCGTTATTACCGTATTTAGGGTAATCGCCTTCAATTTCGAAGTCAGTTGCAATGCCATCTTCGTCGCGGATTGGTTTAACAGTCGCGAACTTGATTGCAGACAGTGAGTCAGCTGCAACAGATAGACCAGCGATACCACAAGCCATAGTACGACGAACATCACGGTCATGAAGAGCCATTAGAGACGCTTCGTAGCTGTACTTGTCGTGCATGTAGTGAATGCTGTTTAGTGCAGTCACGTATTGCTTAGCTAACCAGTCCATGAATGTGTCTAGGCGACCCATTACGTCATCGTAGTTAAGAACTTCGTCAGTGATCTTGTCTGAAACAGGACCAACTTGCATCTTAAGTTTCTCGTCCACACCGCCGTTGATTGCGTAAAGCATTGTTTTCGCAAGGTTAGCACGAGCACCGAAGAACTGCATTTGCTTACCAACGATCATTGGAGATACACAACAAGCGATAGCGTAATCATCAGACTCTAGGTCAGGACGCATTAGGTCATCATTTTCGTACTGGATAGAAGAAGTATCGATAGATACCTTCGCACAGAAACGCTTGAAGCCGTCAGGTAGTTGCTCAGACCAAAGAACAGTGATGTTTGGCTCTGGAGAAGGACCCATAGTGTATAGAGAGTTTAGGAAACGGAAGTTCGAACGCGTTACTAGCGTACGACCGTCGATACCCATACCACCCATAGACTCTGTTGCCCAGATTGGGTCGCCAGAGAACAGCTCATCGTACTCAGGAGTACGTAGGAAACGAACCATACGCAGTTTCATTACGAAGTGGTCGATCATTTCTTGTGCTTGTTCTTCAGTGATCTTGCCAGCAGCGATATCACGCTCGATGTAGATGTCTAGGAAAGTCGAAGTACGACCTAGAGACATTGCAGCACCGTTTTGAGATTTAACAGCAGCTAGGTAGCCGAAGTAAGTCCACTGGATAGCTTCTTGAGCTGTTTGAGCTGGCTCAGAGATATCGAAACCGTATTTCTCAGCCATTTGCTTGATTTGACCTAGAGCACGATGTTGCTCAGAGATCTCTTCACGCAGTTGCATTGTTTCTGCTAGGTTTTCACCGTTTTCGAATTGCTCTTGAAGAGAAGCAAATTGAGCTTGCTTGTCTTTCATTAGGAAATCAATACCGTAAAGTGCAACACGACGGTAGTCACCAATGATACGACCACGGCCGTAAGCATCAGGAAGACCAGTCAGAACACCAGACTTACGACATTTTAGGATATCAGGAGTGTAGATATCGAAAACGCCAGCATTGTGTGTTTTGCGGTATTCTGAGTAGATTTTTGAAACCATTGGGTCAAGAGTTTCACCGTATGCTTTACAAGAACCTTCAACCATACGCACACCACCGTTAGGGATGATTGCACGTTTTAGTGGCTTCTCAGTTTGTAGACCAACGATAGTCTCAAGATCTTTCTCAATGTAACCTGCATCGTGAGCAGTAATGGTAGAGATAACAGAAGTATCGAAATCTACAGGTGCTTTAGTTGCGTTTTCCTGTTTGATACCTTCCATTACCGAAGACCAAAGCTTGTTAGTTGCTTCAGTACCCTCAGAAACTAGGAAAGACTCGTCGCCTTCATACGGCGTGTAGTTCTTTTGAATGAAATCACGAACGTTTACTTCGCTTTGCCACTCACCTGCAGCAAAATCTTCCCAAGCTTTAGCAAATTGCTCTGCCATGACATACCTACCTTTTTAGTAGAAAAAATACGTACATTAACACTGTTGAGCCAGCGCCCCTCGTAAGGGTAGTACACTCTTATTAATAACAATATATATGAGCATATAAGCGTCATATGGTTATATATATTGTCACTACCTTTTATATGTTGTCTTTACTCTATGAATTCAAGACTACGCTAAAAAATTTCTGTAAACCTTAAACTAAATCAATAAATGCCAAAAAAAGTTGAAAAAATTTGAGTGGCAGGGGTTGCCACCCAAACTTTTTTTTAATCCTAATACTACTTTTGTGTAGTAAGGACCATTATAGCCAAGCTTTTAGGCCATATTGACTTTCTAGCATACCAACTGCAAGCATTGCTACTAGACAGATAACTAAAACGCCAACTGGGATAACAATCTTATCTACAAATGATAGACGCTTCGCACGCTCTTTATCACCAATTAGACCGTTATTATCTAGAAGCATAGTCAGTGCCCATGCTAATACTGGGTTAACAACCGCTGAACCGAAGATACAGATACCAGCTGCTTGAGAGTCTTTTGAATCTTTAACCATCTGCATACCCGCTTCAAGTAGAGGTAGAGATACACCTACAAGTAGCGCAACACGCATCACTGGTGGCCATACTGCTACGTCCATTGGGAAGCCAAGAATCGCAACAATAATACATAGAGAGCCAAGCAAGATTGCGCCGCCAGGGATTGGACGTTTCGCGATTGCTGCTGGGATCATGTAAGTACCCCAAGATGAAGTGATGTTACCACCACCAACTGCTGTACCTACCATTTGACGAACTGAACACATAGTCATTGTGTCGTCTACGTCCATCAGTACTTTTTCAGACTTTTTAGGGTAGTTCAGTTCTTGGAAGATACGGTGACCTAGGAAGTCAGGTGACCACATTGCTACTGCTAGGATTGCAAATGGTAGAGAAGCGATGAAGTGCTCAACGTTTGGTAAACCAAGCATCCAACCTTCTTCAGTAGAACCCCACCAGTAGATTGGGTTTAGGTTTGGAATGCCTGTTTCAGTTACGAATTTGATATCGAAACCAGCACCAAGTACTAGAGCAATAGCTAGACCAGTGAAAGCACAAACAGGGATTGCTAACCAACGCTTGTTCACTTTAGCAAGGAATGCATATAGACCGATGGTAACGGCTAGAACAATCAAACCGATGTAACCCATGCTACCAGCAGCGACAGTGTCAGACTGAAGACCAACAGCCCAAGCTTGAATTGAGTTGATTTGGCTCATTGTACCGGTTAGACCCAAGAAGATGAGCAAGCCACCCGCCGTACCTTCAGAGGTAAGGTTAACAAGTTTAGACCCACCTTTTAGGAAGCTTAGGATAAGACCGAAGACACCGATAAGGATTGCCAATGCAAGAGGGTGAGCACCAGCAAGAGCGATGGTACCAATAAGAGGAATCATTGGGCCGTGGTTACCGGCAAGGTTAGCTTTAGGGTTAAAGAAACCAGAAGCAAGGATACAGAACAGCAGTGCAGGGATAAGCATTTCTACACGAGCGACTTCAATCGCAAAGTCTTTACCAAGGTTTACGTGATCCCAAGCTTGAGTTAGGCCTTCAGCCCAAGACATCATTACTGCAGAGTACATCGCGATGATACCAATGGTACCAGCCAGTGCAGGAACAAGGTCTTCTAGTTCAAAGCGGAAGTCACGGCCAGGAAGGTTTAGGCCAAAGCGGCGAGGCTTCATGATTTGAAGTTCGTGATCTAGATAATCTGAGCGGTTCTCAAATTCAGAAGCAGGGCGGTGTAGCTCTTTATAGCTTTTCTCTTCTACTTCAGAGTTCGCATTGTTCACAACGTCTGACATAGATTCCTCATATTTTATGTTAGTAATTCTAAAATTGAATTCTATAAGTTCGCGTAATTGCGTAATTGCGTTATTTCTTAGTTATAACTCATTAACATCATGTTGCACGGTTTTGATGTGCTTTATGCAGCTAAGTTAAAAGAAATGTTTGGCATTTTTAATGCCTTATTCTTTGCTGAGGAGTCTAACAAGCTTACCCTTTAGGGTGATTGATCTTGATCACTTTATGAGTATATGTGAAAGAAAGCTACAAAACGCAGCGATTCATTAACTTCCCATTGATGAATCGTGTAATTAGTTTTCACAAATTGACGTTTACCTATCTTCTTCGAGCCTTTGTCGTCATGGCTTGAGTTCAATACTCAATTCTTACTGAGTTATTTCACTATTACTTGCTTCCCAACTGTTCCGAGTGAAATGCTTACAATGTAATAACCTTAAAATAATTGTGCCTTACGGTGTGTATGTAGCGTTGAGCGTGCA
Source organism: Vibrio sp. 10N.261.55.F4 (assembly GCF_041470465.1). Lineage (NCBI taxonomy): Bacteria > Pseudomonadati > Pseudomonadota > Gammaproteobacteria > Vibrionales > Vibrionaceae > Vibrio > Vibrio sp. 10N.261.55.F4. Next base: position 48,068 of record NZ_JBFRMM010000008.1, read on the forward strand.
GATTATATTTTGCAGATCTCGGCGTATCTAAGTTCACAAAACTTGTTTTTCTTGTGAGACATCAAGCTACGTGAATCTCATTTTGGTTAACTTTATTTAAACAATGTAAGGGGTGTAATTACAGCTTATTGATAGAACTCATTCATTAAATTGAGGCGAAAACGCTACCTTCTGCATAATAAGTCAGAGTGAATCGCTATTTATTCCAATTTATTAGGTTAATAATTTGTTGCATGTTGTTTCGTGTGGTGCTAGTTTGTATCGCATGAAAAGGTCGGAGTACCTTGCATTTTCACAAACTTGGGAGAGAAAGCGCATGAAAGATGTACCAGCGCTGGACATAAAGGATCTACACAAAACGTTTGGTCAAAATGAAGTTTTAAAGGGAATTTCACTTTCTGCGCACAAAGGCGATGTTGTATCGATTATCGGATCTTCAGGGTCGGGTAAAAGTACTTTCCTTAGATGTATCAACCTTTTAGAGACACCAACTGCAGGCGAGATTTGGGTTAATGGCGAATTAATTCAAATGAAAAACAACCGCCAAGGCGTATCTGTTCCTGTCAACGAAAAACAAGTACAGCGTATCCGTTCACGCTTAGCGATGGTTTTTCAAGGCTTCAATCTTTGGTCTCACCTGACCGTTCTCGAAAATGTTATCGAAGCACCCGTTCACGTATTAGGTGTACCTAAAGCTCAAGCGATTGAAAATGCAGAATTACTACTTAAAAAAGTAGGCTTGTATGAGCGCAAAGATTACTACCCAGGTCATTTATCCGGTGGACAACAACAACGAGCGGCAATTGCTCGAGCGTTAGCGGTTGATCCGGAAGTGATGCTGTTTGATGAGCCAACATCAGCACTTGACCCTGAGTTAGTAGGCGAAGTACTCGGTGTAATGCGAGATCTAGCAGAAGAAGGAAGAACCATGCTTGTGGTAACACATGAAATGGCTTTTGCTCGTGACGTATCAAACCATGTGATGTTCCTGCACCAAGGTCTAGTGGAAGAACAGGGCGATCCAGCTAAACTGTTTAGGGAACCTGAATCTGAACGTTTACAACAATTTATCTCATCGATTTACTAATCAGAATTGAAACGCCGTTGCCAACGGTAAACAGCGACGGTGTGAACAATAAAACACAACAAGTAAGTTAATAAGCAACAACAAACACAATATTAAAACTAGCAAAACATAAAAACCTAAATCACAGGAGTAGGGATATGAAAAAGTGGTTATTAGTCGCGGCACTTGCTGCAACTGCTGCAACGGGCGTAGCTCAAGCAAAAGAATGGAAAACAGTACGCTTTGGTATTGAAGGTGCTTACCCTCCATTTAGCTGGACAGAAGCTGACGGGTCACTGAAAGGCTTCGATGTCGATATGGCTAACGCACTTTGTACTGAAATGCAGGTGCAGTGTAAGATCGTTGCACAAGACTGGGATGGTATCATTCCTTCTCTACTTGCTCGTAAATATGATGCGATCATCGCGGCAATGTCTATCACGGAAGAGCGTAAGAAAAAAATCGACTTCACTGGTAAATACGCACTTATCCCAAACAAGTTCATCGCTAAGAAAGGTGCAGGCCTTAACTTTGATGATCTAAGCGGTCAAAAGATTGCAGTTCAACGTGCAACAACTCACGATAAATACCTAACAGACAACTACGGCGATACAGTAGAGATCGTTCGTTACGGTTCATTCGACGAAGCTTACCTTGATCTAGCAAACGGTCGTGTTGCTGCTGTACTAGGTGATGCATCTGCTCTAGAAGAAGGCGTGCTGAACAAAGCTGGTGGTGAAGACTACGAGTTTGTTGGCCCATCACTAACTGATCCTAAGTGGTTCGGCGAAGGTTTTGGTATTGCTCTACGTAAGCAAGACAAAGATCTGACTAAGCAATTAGATGCGGCAATCCTTTCACTACGTGAAAAAGGCATCTACCAAGATATCGCGGCTAAATACTTCAACTACGACGTATACGGTCAGTAATCTTTAGCGTCAATTCTTAAGGGAGAGGTTCTCCTCTCCCTGTCTTACCAACTTTTTCGCAGTTCTGTTGGAATCCATTATGTTTGATTTACAAGGATATGAAGCGTCGATCCTGAAAGGGGCGGTGCTCACAATCGAAGTTGCCTTGCTGTCGCTAATTTTAGCTATGGTTCTTGGTATGCTAGGTGCCTTAGCAAAACTCGCGCCTTATCGCTGGGCTCGTGCTATTGCAACCCTCTACACAACCGTCATTCGAGGCATTCCCGATCTCGTACTGATGATGCTGATTTTCTTTGGTGGACAAATCCTTTTAAACAACAGTTTGTATTCCATCAACGAGTGGCTCAACGAGTGGTTTGCATCCAGTGATCCTAACCACGAATGGACCTCTTACCTACCTGATTATATTGATGTCAGCCCATTTGTTGCTGGTGTCTTAACCATAGGTTTTATTTTCGGTGCCTATATGGCAGAAACGTTCCGTGGTGCGATCATGGCTGTCGACAGCGGTGAGATGGAAGCGGCAAAAGCTTATGGTATGAGCCCTGTAAAGGCGTTTCACCGCATACTGCTACCGCAGATGATTCGTCATGCGCTACCGGGTTTTGGTAACAACTGGCTGGTATTACTTAAAACCACTGCGCTGGTTTCGATTATTGGCCTAGAAGACATGGTACGTGTTAGTGCACTGGCGGCGGGTTCAACCAAAATGCCATTCACTTTCTACATGACTGTGGCGATTATCTTCTTATTCTTCACCAGTGTTTCAACGGGCTTACTTAAGCTGGTTGAACGTAAATTCAGTATCCACGCGAGGTAGTTATGGACTTTTCATTGATAATTGAAAGCCTGCCGATTTACCTTGGTGGTTTATGGACAACGGCTTGGATGGTTTGCGTTGCTTTGATCATTGGCTTATTCGTCGCCATACCACTAGCTATCGCTCGTAACAGTCCAAATATGCTGATTAATGCTCCGGCTTGGTCATTCATCTATTTCTTCCGTGGTACGCCATTACTGGTTCAGCTGTACCTGATTTACTACGGTATGGACCAATTCTTCCCAGTGAAAGACACATTATGGGAAAACGCGTGGTTCTGTGCTTTGGTGGCATTCATTCTTAACACGTCAGCTTATACTGCTGAGATCATTCGCGGTGCGATTAATGGCTTACCGAAAGGTGAAGTGGAAGCAGCAAAAGCTTACGGCATGAGCACACCTAAGACTTACCGTCGTATCATCTTACCAAGTGCTCTACGTCGTGCATTACCGGCTTACAGTAACGAAGTTATCTTCATGCTTCACGGCTCTGCGGTAGCTGGTATCGTAACCATTATGGATCTAACCGGTGCAGCTCGTTTGGTTAACTCTCGTTACTATGCCCCATTCGAGTCTTTCCTAACGGCAGGTCTGTTCTACATGGCACTAACGTTCATCATCATCGCGATTTTCAAATTCGCAGAGAAGCGTTTCCTTGCTTATCTAAGACCCCTTAGCTAATTGCACGGTATTCACACAGTTAACAAAACGGCGCTCATTGAGCGCCGTTCTTATTTAGGGTTTGTATAGGAATTAGTTGAGTAGCTCTTTGAAGCAAAAAGGACTTATTACACAAGCAATAAGTCCTTTTACTTTGTTTCTGATTTACTAGTTCAAAAAGCAATTAAACTTCACTAACGCCAATGAAATCACCATCAAAGGATGCATCAGTGTAGATGATGACTTCTTTGCCTCCTTTGGTGAAGCTATAAGCGGTAATCGTTTCAGTTCCATCGAGTCCAAGTTTATCTTGCATATCTTGGTCTAGCGTCACTGATGTTGCGGTTTGGTATTGGAATCCTTGAAGATGACTTGCGTCGATATCTTCAATTCCTAAAGCAAAGAATTCAGCAACTTGGTCGTCGTTCTTTGCTCTATTACCATCAAGGTCATGGTTTTGATTGAAGGTTTTACCTAGAGAAATAGTCAGTTTGTCATTAGCTGAGTCTCCCCCTATGACTGCTTCAAACCCATTGATGTTTGACCCCTTCGACATGTCGATATCGACACCACCAGGGTCATTGGCGACCAGTACATCGAACCCTTTACCACCATGAATTAGAGTATCCTCTGCATCAAAGGCTACTGTATCGTTGCCTTTACCAGCACGGATTTCGTCTGCACCACCACCACCAATGATGATGTCATCGCCTTTACCGCCTTTGATATGGTCGATTCCGTCTCCGCCATCAAGCCAATCATCGCCTTTACCACCAAACAATTGCTCTGGTTGGTCGTCGATTTCAACGGTGGTTACCACATCATCGAAGTCACCATCACCGCCAGGGTTGTCATTCCAGAACTGATTTCCGAGTTCTGTACCCGGATTGAAGTTGTTAATGCCGCTAACATCTAAGGTAAGGTTGCCGTTACTACCGACTAAATCTTGTACGCCCAGCAAGAAGGGGTGGTCACTATTGTTAGAGCTGGTCGCTTGTTGAGTGTTTAAGTCAATTGCGATACTTTCGCCTGAGACGAAACCGTCATTCCCGCCATCTGGGATAATGAAGAACCCGAGCGTATCAACGCAATCATCACAGTGCCCCAAATCGAGACTAAAGCTGTTGCCAGCTTCAGAGTTTGGAAGGTGATCTTTCACATTCCCCCAAATGACTTCAGCGTTTACATTGCCTTCACTGTCTTTTGTGAAGTAACCAAACGAATTTTCGAAGCCCGCTTCGGTGCCTTCCATAGTGACGTCAATAGTCCCTCTGAAGCTACTTACATCGTAGTAACCCGTCTCAGGATCGAGTTCAGGTATGCCACCTTTGGCGTTGTCACCACCAAGAATGACATCGTCCCCACGACCACCGCGCAATATATCGGTTCCGTCACCCGTTAGGCCATCGGTGGTAACAGAAGTGACGTAGTAGTCACTTGAATCGGCATTAGCGTCTCCGTTTTTGTCAAATGCAGGACCAACGGCAGTAAACTGAAGTTCATCAAAGGCTTTAAAGCCAGTGTCATCAGGACCGATGTTTAGATAACCGCTGTTGTTATTGCCATCCGCTAAATCGCTCGCAATGAAATCGCCCTCAGCGACCAGAATACCTTCCCGATATGCTGCCCAATGGCCTGCCTCATCTACGCCATTGTCGCCTTCATTTAAGTAGAGGTTGGAAATGCCGACTTTAGCAATCATTGTATGTTCGTCTAAGCTGACGGAAAACATCTCTGATGCACCTTCACCGGTAACGCCGTCGTAGCTGAAGCCAATTTGAGCAAGCACGCCAGCCTCTGCTGCGCCATCTACCCCATAACCTGTACCGCCAGAGCTTGCATTACCTGTATCAACGGTGCCGACAGAACCATCAGCGTTGTAGGCGGTTGAATTTGCTGATAGGTCGACGGATGTCGTTGGATCTGCTAATTCAAACTCGCCGGTTCCTTCGTTAAACGACAGCGCTTCAAAGTTATCGCCGATAATTACGTCATTCCCTTTACCGCCTCGAATCAAATCGTTCCCAGCAGCGCCTTCATTTGCAGCGTCTGGCCCGTTATCACCGATTAGCACATCGTTATGCAGTACTTGCTTCAATGACACATTGTCAATCAGAGCCCCAAAGGTATCTTCTGCACCGTCGGCAATAAAATTGAGTGAGTAATTTCCTGAAGAGAGATCGACATCTTCGCTAAACAGATCCCAATCATCATCTACGCCGTCAATGTCTTGGAAAGACTTCTCGAATACAACTTCGGTGCCCGCCATTATTTGGACTGTGAAAGGAGCGGTGGTGCTATCGCCTCCTTTATTACGGAAAGCGTAGGAAAAATCGAGTTGATATATACCGTCGTCATCGACCGTAAATGTTTGGGAGACGGTTGAATTTGAATTCGCGCCATGCGAGTCTAATTCTAGGAAGTGACCACTGGCGATATCAGTCCCGTAACCATCAGCTGGGACACCGCCATGCAGTTGTTCTTGAATCTCGATACTGCCAACCTCGGCGTTCCATGCACCGGCGCTTGGCGCTGTTCCCCATGTATTGCCAAGGTCAAAAGCTTCAAAATCACCATCGCTGATTAGGTTTTCGCCAAATTCTGCACCAGCGTCTCTGTCACCATAAATAATGTCATTGTTCGCACCGCCTTCAACGTAATCATCACCGGCACCTGCAACCACTATGTCGTCAACACACTCTTCTCCTAGCGCTTCTAAATCTTTATCGCGTGCCGCGCTTAAATCGCGGTTAACGACGCCGGCTTCATCACCAGCATTGAGCGAATGATTCCAAGCTTCAACCACATCGTTTCCGGCACCTGCTTTAATTGTGTCCGATCCACGTCCAGCAGCGATAAAGTCATCGCCGCTGCCGGCATGCACAATGTCGTCGCCTTTACCGGCTCGTACTTCGAGGTTATCGCCGCTGAGGTTAGAAAGGTCATTGTTGACATCTCTAGATTCTGGGATAAGGAGGTTAGGACCATCTACTAGTGTATTGGTATCATTGCTACCATTACTTTTCAGTCCTGCTGCTGTATTGGTTACTTCTGCCATCGTTTTTTCCTCATATATCATTCGATACATAGAGGCAGCCCAGCCATCTCGCTTCATCCTTGAGATCTGCGGCTTTCCGTCCTCACCTCACGATGAGTTTGGCTTTTTCTTCTCGCGCTTGGTTAAATTTCTCTCATTGCCTTATAGGCGCTCACAGAGAGTGGATTGAGTAGATACTCGAGCGGTGTTTGTTGCTCAAGTAAAATCATCACTTCTGCGGGCATGCCCGGATACAATGAGATGTTTTCTAATGCTTCTAGCTCAGACTTATCTAACGATACTCTCGCTAAGTAAGCAGAAGATCCTGTGGCTTGATCGCTAATGCGGTCAGCCGAAATATGGACTAACTTTCCACGAATCGGTGGTGTTTTACGGAAACTGTATGCGGTCAGTCTTACTTGGGTATCCAACCCAATTCGTAAGGCTTCAATGTCTTCTGGCTTGACTAACGCTTCTACAATCAACTCGTCATTTTGCGGAACCAATTCCATTAAGGTTTCACCGGGTGGAACAATGGCATTTTCGGAGACCACATTAAGTCCAACCACCACACCACTTTGAGGTGCTCTTATTTCAACCCGGGTAAGAATATCTTGAGCATTGACCATAGCTTCTCTGGTTTCATTCAGCTTTCGTTCTAAATCTTGTATCTCTTCGCCGAGCGTTTTGGCGTAAGTATAATCCGCGTTGATCAGCTCTAATTTCGCTTCGGCGATGGTGCGCTTGGCGTGTCCGATTCTAGCTTTGAGGTCAGCAACGTTACCTTGTAATTGAGAGCGTTCTCGCTGTAAATCCAATAAGCGAGATTTGGATGTGTTACCGGAAACAAGCAAATCTTGGTGCATTTGTACCTGTTCTTCTAAATACTTCAGGCTTCGATTTCCGGCTAAGAATCGTTGTTGGAAGCCTTGCAGATCAAGTTTTGATTGCTCGACTTTTTGCTGTAACACATCGGATTCACCGGATTTTAACGATTGTCTTTTGCTGAAAAGTTTACTCTGCGTATCAAGTAAGCTTGATACGTTTGGGTCACTCATAAGGGAGAGTAATCTCATATCAAATTGAATTTCTTGATGACTCGCTAACTCTGATTGTAAGCGGTTCAGCCGCGCTAAATCACTTTGCCACTGAGCTCTTAGCCTTAGAAGCGATGCTTGAGCTTGTGTGTGACTTAACGTGATGAGCAGTTCGTCTTTTTGAACATGGTCGCCGTCAGAAACATGGACGATTTCTACAATCCCGCCTTCTAAGTGCTGAATGGGTTTTCGCTTTGATTCTACGATAATCACGCCTGGCGCAATGGCAGCAGAAGAAAGCGGGGCTAGGTATGCCCAAGCAGCAAAGCCACCAAGAGTAGTCACAAGAACTAACCAGATGAACACCTGTATTTTGAATGTAGAAAAGATCAGTTTTCTACCATCGTCGAAGTGAATACCTTTATCGTCATGATGAATACTAGCCATTCGACACCTCCGAGGAAGCGACATTGAAGAGCGACCGGACAACTTTACTCGCTTCGCCTGCTTGCGTTATCTGGCCGTTTTTCAATTCAACAACCCAATCGACATGTCTGAGTAAGCTTGGGTTATGCGTTACCATCACGACAGAAATGGATTTCTCTTTCGCCAATTGTAATAGCGAAACAAGAAACTCTTCGCCTTCTTTGTCGAGATGGGAATCAGGCTCATCAAGCACGAGTAGCTTAGGTGAGAAAACCAATGCTCTTGCGATGGCAAGTTTCTGGGCTTGTCCACCAGATAACTGATGACCAAAGGAACCGATAATCGTTTCATATCCATTCGGTAAGGCGACAACAGCATCATGCACACCGGCTTGAATAGCGGATCTGACGATTTGGCTATCCGTAACGTTGGAATCAAATCGGGCGATATTTTGTTTGACAGTGCCATGTAAAAAGTCGATGTGCTGAGGAACATAACCGACGGTGTGTTTGAACTGATTCAGATTCCACAACTCAACATTGAGTCCATCGATAGAAATGCCACCTTTTGAGGGCGATATGCCGTTAGTGATCATTTTGCAGATGGAAGACTTACCTGACCCGCTAGGGCCTATCAATGCGACTCGATTTCCTGATTCCAGTCTTAGCTTCAAACCATTAAGAGTCGGCTTGTTAAGTTTTTCAGACGCGAACCATGTGACGTTGTCGATGACCAGATCACCTTTAATGGTTTCCAACTCGGTTCGCTCGGTATGTTTAGTATGAGAAGCAAATTCCTTAGCTAAGCGTTTGTTTGCATCCAAACCAGTTTTCCATGCTTGAATACCACTAGAGAGCATCTCAATTGGCTGGAGTGCTCTCGCCATTAGGATTGAACCCGCAATCATTCCACCAGCAGACATGGCATTTTGAATGACTAGACTTGCTCCGACAGCCATGATGATGAGTTGAAGGACCATACGTATGTAACGAGAAAATGCACTCAGTGAACAGGTGGCTTGATCTAAATGGCTTCGAGACCAGCTCTTCTCCGCCAATATTTCTTGGTAGGTCTGACTTAAACCTTGTTGTTGATGTTGGCTAAAGATCGTGGCGTGTTTTTGAAAGCACTCGTCGTTTTTTCTTTGTGTTGCGAGCTGGCTTAAGTAAGTGGTTTTAAAGTGCTTAGATTTAACCCAATGAGAAAGCAATGTTGTCATGAGAATAAAAACAACGGCACCCACACCGACTAATCCTATATATGGATGAATCGCAAACATAATAATAAGAAAAAGGGGAGTGAATGGCAGATCAAACATGACAAAGTAGGCTGGAGAAGAGAGTAGGCTCTTTACCTCACTTATATCGTTGAACAGATGTTTTTCTTTTGATTTCGATGAGAAGGAGGTTTGTTCAAATAGCTGCTGAGACGCGATAAATTCAAATTTGATCGCTTTCTTTTGTGCATACTTGGCTCTAGACGCGTCAAGGAACGCTTGGGCTGTAAGTAGGAACACAGCAATGAAAGCCAAGAATAGAAGCGTATCTAAACTTTGACTTGAGAGGACTCGATCAAACACTTGAAGGCTGAATAAGGGAACGACTAACATCAATACGCTGATCGCTCCGCTGACCACCATCATCGGAAGTAAACTACGCAGATTAATTGGATTTATACCGGCCCAAGGCTTTGCGTCCATACAAAACTCTCTCCATTGGTTGTCCAAATAGTATAGATGGGCAGTGGCGAGAATGTGAACTATCTCAAGCTTTTTGAGTGGATTTGAGCTAAGTAAAAAAAATGCACAAGCTAAACAAAAGCTTGTGCATTTTTGATTTGAAATTTAATTTGGATTTTATTTAAACGTCGACCAAATCGGAGCGTGATCTGACGGTTTTTCAATGCCGCGTAGCTCGTAATCGATGCCAGCTTCAGTACACTTATCGGCAAGCTTTTGAGTCGCTAGGACTACATCAATACGCAGGCCGCGGTTGTCCACGAAACCTTTCGAGCGGTAGTCAAACCACGAGTATTGGTCGTTTACTTCAGGGTGCAGTAAGCGGAAGCTATCCACAAAGCCCCAATCCATCAATGTTTTCAACCATTCGCGCTCTTCTGGTTGGAAAGAACATTTACCAGTTTTTAACCAACGTTTCGCATTAGGTTCACCAATGCCGATGTCTGCGTCGATAGGGCTGATATTAATGTCGCCCATCACAATCACTTGCTCATCTTTGTTGTGATAATCGTTTAAGTAAGTCATTAAGTCTTTATAGAACTGGCGTTTGTACGGGTATTTTGTTTCATGCTTGATGTTATCCCCTTGAGGGAAGTAGCCATTTAGCACGGTAACCTTTTCACCATTTTCATCTTCAAACGTCGCCATGATCATGCGTTTTTGATGGTCTTCATTATCTGTTGGGAAACCCTTCTGCACAGAAATAGGCTCTTGCTTACACAACATTGCCACACCGTAGTGGGCTTTTTGACCGTGGAAGTAAACCTTATAGCCCATTGCTTCAACATCAGCAATTGGGAAGGCTTCATCGTGCACTTTTATCTCTTGCAGACCAATCACGTCGGGTTGGTGTTTGTCGATAATAGCTTGCAGTTGGTGAAGGCGGGCTCTAAGACCGTTGATGTTGAAGCTAATTACTTTCATTTGTTTTTATACCTCTCGTAAACCTTTGTCACTGCTTGTTTTTAAAGGTTTTTGATTTGGTGGATTTCATGGTTCATCGTATTTAACCATGCTTAATAATTTCTGTCGCCACTTTGTAGAGACAAAATGGCGACATTAAATGATGTGAATACTTACAGTTACGTAGAATCTATTGAGTCTTAAGTAAATCCAAAAAGAACGCGTATTCAAGTGCGTCTTCTTTTAATCGTTTAAATCGGCCAGAAGCGCCACCGTGACCGGCTTCCATATCGGTTTTGAACAGCAATACGTTGTTGTCTGTTTTCATTTCACGCAGCTTCGCAACCCATTTCATTGGCTCAAAGTACTGCACCTGTGAGTCATGCAGGCCTGTCGTTACCAACATGTTCGGGTAGTTTTGTACCTTAATGTTGTCGTACGGTGAGTACCCCAGCATGTAATCGTAGTAGGCTTTATCGTTCGGGTTACCCCATTCGTCATACTCATTGGTGGTTAGAGGGATCGATTCATCGAGCATGGTTGTCACAATGTCTACAAACGGAACATGTGCACCAATACCACGGTACAGTTCTGGTGCTTGGTTGATGATTGCTCCCATCAATAGACCGCCAGCAGACCCCCCAACGGCGAACACTTTATCTTTCGCGCCGTAGCCTTCTTCAACAAGCTCTTTGGTTACATCAATAAAGTCGTTGAACGTGTTTTGTTTGGTCAGTTTTTTGCCATCTTCATACCAAGGGCGACCAAGCATTTCTGAACCGCGGACATGTGCGATGGCATAAACAAAACCTCTATCCAGTAGGCTTAGGCGAGTTGAGCTGAAGGTAGGTTCAATCGTAGAGCCGTAAGACCCATAGCCGTATTGGTAGATTGGGTTAGTGCCGTCTTTCTTAAATAAGTCTTTACGATAAACCAAAGAGACAGGAACTTGCTTACCATCGCGAGCCGTAATCATGATTCGCTCTGATTGGTAGTTATCCGCTTCGAAACCACCTAATACGGGTGTTTGCTTCATGAGTTCGGATTCACCTGTACTTAGGTCGAAATCATAGTAAGTACCTGGCGTGGTTAAGCTGCTGTAATAGATACGAACTTTTGCGTTATCTAATTCATAGTTACGCGTTAGGTAAGCGGCAAATGCGGTGTCGTTAAATTCAAGTGGGAACTCGTTGCCTGTTGAGAGTTGGCGAACTTTCACTGTAGACAAGCCATCCGCGCGTTGTTCGTAAACAAGATGGTCATCAAACAACTCGAAATCTACAAGCTGAGTATTATCGTCTGCTGGGATGACATCGACCCATTTTGAGCGATCATGCATCTCTTCGGCGGTGACTTTCATTAAACGGAAGTTGACCGCTTGGTAGTTGGTGTAGATGTAATACCAATCACCTAGCTTAGCGATGCTGTACTCTATGCCGGTCTCTTTTGGGTAGAAAGCCTCAGCTGTAGCCTTTGGGTTGTTGGCATCGATGACTGAAACACCGCTGGTTTCTGTGCTCGAGTGCCAAATGTAGACCTGTTCACCATCTTTGCTTTTGCTCAAAGAGGTGTAGTAAGCGCTATCGGTCTCTTCGTAGATTAACTCATCGCTTGCTTGATCTGTGCCTAATACGTGGCGGTAAACTTGATAACCCAGCAATGTTTGTGGATCTTTTTTGATGTAGTAGAAGGCTTGGTTGTCGTTTTGCCATGCGATTGCACTCGAAGCGCCTTCAATTTCATCTTTTAGGTATTCACCTGTTGTGAGGTCTTTGATCTTGATGGTGTAAATGCGGCGGCTTAGCGTATCTTCGCCATAGGCCAACAAGTTTTCGTCTGGGCTGATCGTTAAGCCACCAATACTGAAGAATTCATGTTCTTTTGCTAGCTCGTTAACATCTAAGATGACTTGCTTGTCTGTGCCTAAAAAGTTTTTTTCACGCAGGTGAACTGGGTATTCGTTGTCACCTGTGACCTTATTCGAGTAGTAGTAACTGCCTTTGCGAACCGGTACCGAATTGTCGTCTTTTGCGATTCGGCCTTTGATCTCTTCAAATAATTGTTTTTGTGCTGCTTCTGTATGTTTCAACACTGTATCTGCGTACTGATTCTCTTGCTCAAGTTGTTGCAAAATCTCTGGATCTTGGCGTGCATCGTCGCGCATCCAGTAGTAATCATCGATTCGGGTGTCACCATGAATCGTCATTGCGTGAGGGACTTTCTTAGCAACGGGTGCTTGGGTTTGCTGAGCGACGAGCTGTGATTGAGAGTAGTGGTTCATGGTTGAGATTCCTTGATTGCTGCATCCGGCGACAAGCGCTATTGATACGACTAATGTGGTTAAAGCGATACGCATCTATATATCCTTAGTGTGCACCTTACTCTTTTTGATGCCAGCATCCTTTGTTGGTTGGGTATCTTCCAGTGATACTATTTATAATTGGATTCTGGATATGCACCTTCATCGTAAGTGTCTGTTATTGTTTTCAAAAAATCAAAGCAATGTTAAATGAAATTACTGATACGTGAGAGTGGAAGGAATAAATGTGCAACAAAAAGGGACACACTTTTCAGTATGTCCCTTTCCTTTGTTTAGCAAGATTCGAGTTTTACGTTAAATAGCCAATGGCATTTCGTTTGAGTGGTCAGGTTTACGATTAACCCAACGTAAACCAAGCATAGCGATGAATGACATAGCAATCATCAGGCAACCGAGTGGCAGTTGGTCTTGAGCTGGGAAGAACGATGCCAATAGTGTTGCGATGCCAGCACCTAGGTTTTGCATACCACCTAAAATCGCACCTCCAGTACCAGCGTGGTACGGGAATGGCGAAAGTGCCCCTGTTGTTGCTGCTGGGAATAATATGCCAGCGCCCAAGAAGTAAATTGTGGCACCGCCAATCAAAGTTAATGCTGTTGTTTGACCAAACAGACCCGGTATCAATACCACTGTTGAGCCTACCAATATCGCAACCAGACCAACATTCAATGCACGGCGCTCAGAGCGACGTTGTGCGATGTAACTAGATAAGCCTGCACCGACTAAGTAACCTGGAATAGGCAAGACAAACAGCAAGCTTACTGTGGTTGCCGGTAAGCCAAGTACGCCACCAAGCAACACACCTGCCGCTGCTTCAAATACGGCTACACCAGCAAAGGTTGCGACTAATACCAATAAGAAACCTTGGAAACGTTTATCAGACAGAACGAACTTGTAGCTGTTGGCAACCGATTCATGCTTGCGTCGTTCTTTCGGCAGTGTTTCCATCATGCTCGTCATCATAGTGATCACAACAGCAATACCAAACAGCGCAAGGAATAAGTAGCTAGAACGCCAGCCGAAAACTTCTGTTAGGTAACCACCCAGTACAGGAGCCATCAATGGTGAGAAAATCACACACATGCTAATCAAGCTGTTTGCACGGTGCAGCTCTGCGCCTTCAAAACAGTCGCGAGTCAATGTACGAGACATCGCACCACCACAACCGATGCCCAAACCTTGGATAAAGCTGCCCGCTAAGAACCATTCATATTCGTGAGCGAACAATGCTACCAAAGTACCGATGATGTAGATGATCAAACCAATCACGATGATCGGTTTACGACCTAGGCGATCTGAAAGTGGGCCGTAAACAAATTGCGACAGACCATAAGGGATCAAGTAACACGCCATCACTGCCTGCAGTGAAGATGCCGAAACTAAGAACTCACCTGCCATATGACCGATAGAAGGCACGTACATCGTTTGAGTCATTTGACCTACGGCAGTCAGAATAGCGATTAAAAAGGTAAGTTTCGCTAATGGAAACGAGGCGGACATTTGCGTATCTCTCCAAAAATTAAGACGTAAAAAGCCTTAGCGCTCCATTAAAGGAGAGCCAAATGAATAAAGTGTTCAGGGAATCTAGGCGCGAGATATTAGATCTTGATTGCGGGCTTAGCAATCAAAAAGTGTGAAGTTGAGCAAGATAAAAATCTATAACTTGGATTACAAAAACTAATCCGAAGTTACTGCATTTTAAAGAGGGAGAGGGTGGAGTGGGCTTCCTTTAAATATCGATGTTCTGGCTATGTCCAAAGCGCTAAAACCTAAGCAACACAGCTAATGATTATATGAGTACATCATTTGAAATCACAGAAAAAAGGAAGAAAACACGCTCTATTAACATTTGTATAAACTTTCGTTTTATATGTAAGCAATTTGTGCTGTAATTATCCGCTAAGCTATTCGTCTAACTCATTTACATTGTGTACAGCAATTCGTTGTCGATGTGATAGTTATGGTTATGGAAGTCTTTTGGCTTAAATAAGGATATTAAATGCGCTCTCTATCGGTACAGTGGAAAATAACCCTCTTAGCAGGTTGTTGTTTAATCATTACGTCACTGTCTCTTATTGGTTTCTCGATCTACAACGCGACGAGCAATCAACAAGTCATCAAATCTCAAAGTTCAGAATCAGTTATCAATAAAACTCAGCAGTTGCTGGCGTCTGTTTCTCAGCTAAACGCTCAAGAAACTCAACGTTATGTAGACGAAGCTATTTACCGCGCAGAGATGCTTGCGGCCAGTGCTCAGTTTCTAAAAAACAATGCAGACGAAAACTTTACACCAAGTGAAGAGCTTCGTACCGCCTTGGATGAAATGGTTCGTCGCTCGGTTTTAAACTTCGACTCTATTCAAGGAGCGTATCTAGTTTTCAAGCCTGACTTGCTCGATAGTGAAGATGCGAATTATGTCGATGCTGATTATGTTGGTTCTAACGAAAAAGGTCGTTTTGCTCCTTACTGGAAGGTGGCAGATAACGGTGAAAATGTTCTAGCGAACGTTCTTTCAGAATCTATCTTGAATGATGACAGCAATAGCGAACGTTTTTACTGTCCTTTGTCTTCAGGGCAAACGTGTATTAGTACGCCGAGAGTCCTGAACAGCGGTGGTGTAGCACTACTTACGTCCTCTATTTCAGTCCCTATTTTGGTTGACGACGTTGCTATTGGTTTTCTTGGTATTGATCTAAGACTTGATGGTTTAACCAGTGTGATTACTCAATCTGACCAGAGCTTGTTTAACGGTGCGGGTAAAGCTTACGTGGTTAGTCTAGATGGTTCGGTCATCGCTTCTGATGATTCAAGCATTGCAGTCGGTTCAACTTTCCAAAGTGGCAATACAAACAGTGATTTAATGACCGACTTTATCTTTGGTGGTGAAGTGACAACGCAATGGAGCGAGAACGGTGAGTGGTTACTTGCCTTTGCACCTGTTGTTGCAGCTAACCAAACTTGGGGGGTGTTGTTTGAGATCCCAAGAGACAGTGTCGTCGCTGACGCAAATAAATTGGATTCCATCATTAGCACTAAGCTAAGTGAAGGCATCAAAACAGAAGTGATCGCCGGTACAGTGTTTATTATCTTTGGCTTAGCCATTATCGCATTTGCTTCCCTTTCAATTGTGAAGCCTATTCGACAAGTGGTTGAGCGACTTAATGATATTGCTTCTGGTGAAGGTGATTTGACCCAACGTTTGGAAGTGAAATCTCAAGACGAAATTGGTCAGCTATCCAAAGGGTTCAACTTATTCTTAGACAAGCTACAACACACGATCAAAGAAGTGATTCACACCACTGAGCAAGTGGCGAGCACGACAAGCCAGGCTAAAGCATCGGCATCAAGCACTCGAGAAAGCAGTGAATCTCAATTTAAAGAAGTGGATCTTGTGGCGACAGCGGCAGAAGAGATGACTCAAACTGCGGGCTTAGTGGTACAAAACGCAGAAGTGGCCGTTGATGCTGCTTGTGAAGCGAATCGTTCTGCTCAACAAGGGCAACAAGTCATCGAACTTTCAGCCGGTGAAATGAGAAAGCTGGTTGAGCGTATGTCGAGTGCTGTTCCTATTGTTGAAGAATTGGCAAAAAATAACGGAAACATCACCGAGATCTTAAGTGTGATTGAAGGGATCTCTGAGCAAACTAACTTACTGGCATTGAACGCGGCGATTGAAGCGGCTCGTGCTGGCGAACAAGGTCGAGGTTTTGCTGTTGTTGCGGATGAGGTAAGAAACCTCGCAAGTCGCACCCAGTCATCGGTTGGTGAGATCAGAGCGGTGATCGACAAGGTTCATGCTGGAACTCAAGATGTCGTTGAAGCAATACAAGAAGGCAATATCCTAGCTAACGATACAGCACTACACGTTCAGAAAGCAGTTGAAGATCTGGGGTCGATCTTTACTTCTATTGAGGCGATCAGTGATATGAACAGTCAGATCGTTCGAGCAGCCGAAGAGCAACAATCGGTTTCCGGTGAAGTAAATCAAAGCGTGGTTAATATTCGCGATTTGAGTGCGAAGATCTTGGAGCAAGCCGCGGCTTCTGAGCAAGTCGGCAATGAAATTGACCAACTGTCTCAACAACAACAGAAGTTGGTCAATCAGTTCAAGGTATAAGCATTAAGCCTTAACCAGTTCTTGAATAGAAAAAGGGACAAATGAAGATTTCATTTGTCCCTTTTTTAATTGTTTATTTAGAGGCTATGCAATAACCAGCGGTTGACGCTGCTTACTCTTCGATAAACCAGTAGCCTTTGTTGACCAATTCAGTCACGACAGTTATGCCCGAAGGAGATAGGGCAGTAGCCGAGGTAATCATGGTCTCATCGCAAAGTATGTTGAGTAACGAAGAATCCGCTTCATCCACCTTAACCACTTCGCCATTGATGTAAGCAGTGTTGCTTTCATTTTCGTGGTAGAGCGCCTTTAAGCCTGATACTCGGTGAATCTCACCTTCAGACTCTAAGTGTTGAGCGATCTCTTCTTGAGTCCATAGTGGCTCTGGAGCAACGATATCAAGCTGGTGGCGTGATTGGCTTAGCAGACAACCCATGAATTCACTGATGGTTTCAGGTTGCTCTAGTGCAGATTTCAACATGCCTGTGAGATTACTTAAATCCGATGAACGAATTTTTCCGTAGCCTTCTTGCATTTTGAATTCTGGATCGTGCAGGTGTACGTCACCCATATCATGAGCAAGCACAAAATCGGCAAAGTTGCTGATCAGTTCTTGTTCTTTAGGCGAGCGGTAGCCAATAGAGTAGCTCATTGACGGCTCTAACGTGCTCCCTTCATGTGGGAAACCTGGTGGGATATAAAGGATATCGCCCGGCTCTAAAGTTTCATCAATGATTGGGTCAAAACCTTCAATTTGACGAAGTGCAGACGCTTGAACAGTCTCTTTGTATTGGCCAACATCTTTAGCGCCAACCTTCCATTGACGTTTGCCTTGACCTTGAATGATGAAGACATCGTATTGATCAATATGTGGGCCTACGCCGCCTTCAGGTGCTGAGTAGCAGATCATGAGATCGTCGAATAACCAGTTTGGTAACGCTTGGAACGCCTCAGTCAGCTGATTTGCGCCTTGGTGCCAGTGGTTCGCTGCTTGAACGATCAGTTGCCAATGAGTTTCGGTTAATTCGCCAAACTTTTCTTCAGAGAATGGGCCGTGTTCTGCAGTCCACTGATTGTCGAGGTTAGAGACAAAGCGAGAATCCACTTCTTCTTCCATCGATAAACCAGCAAGTTCTTCCGGCGAAATTGGGTCGACGAAGTTTTGGAAGCCACCCTTTAAGATGGTTGGTTTTTTATGCCAGTAGTTTTCAAGAAACTCGGGCATAGAAAAGCTGAGTTGGTACATGTGAATCCTGTATATTTTTATGCTAGATGCTAGATGCTAGATGCTAGATGCTAGATGCTAGTTTGGCTTGTAAATCTTGCTGGACAATTTTGATTGCTTCTAACGCGACTTTTGGATCGATTTCGTTGCTTTCGAGCAGATAGATCAGGTCGACAGCTAACTTAACTTCTTCTGGTGCGTTATCCAGTGGTGATGGTGTGTTATCAGTGTTCATTTCGCTTAGGGTTCTCTAAGTTAATCAGTCTCTCAATATTTTTCATTGAGTCTTCACAGCGTTCTAATCGCTCTTTTGCTAACTGCCAAGCCTCTTCCGCTTTTTTCTTACTGTGGCGAGGCGCAGAATCAAACGTTAACTTTCGTACTCGTACTAAATCGACCAATCGCTTTTGCCAGTCTTGGTGCTGGGCGAGTTCGTTGTATAGGTCGTTCAGGGTTTTCCCTGACTTGCTTTTTCGGTCCAAGCGTAAATCGTGGTTGGCTAACTCTCTTTGGATTGCTGCAATCTGATTGGTCAGCTTTTCTGTCAGGTAGTTGGCTCTGGACGCGGTCAGTTGATTTGAGGTTTGTTCACGTACAATGGTGCGGTACGTTGCCTGAGTTTCAAGTGCATAGGGAAGCAAAACAGAGGCGCCGCATTTAAATAAGGCTCGGTCAAACAAGGCTTGATGATAAGCCCCTCGAGATTTGTCAACCTGCGAGCAATGGCCAATCAAGGTATCAATAACACTTTTTAGCTTTGAAAATTGATTCATTTCACTTCCCGTTGGCTACTGCCTATAAGTTCACAAACCAAGCTTCGTATGCCAGTTTAATTGCAAGTACGCTTACAACTGTAACAAACACAGGTCTTATAAATGTTGCACCGAACCGAATAGCAGAGTGAGCGCCAACAAATGCACCGGCCATCAAACAAAGGCCCATGGTTAAACCTAGAACCCAATCAATATGACCAAGAATCGCGAAGGTCACCAAAGAGGTAAAGTTACTGGTAAAGTTCATGGCTTTGGATAGACCAGAGGCAAGTAAGATGTTTAAGCGATAAAGCGCCATAGAGCTTACCGTCCAAAACGCGCCAGTTCCTGGGCCAGCAACCCCATCATAAAAGCCAAGAATGAATCCTTGGTACTTTTGTTTTCTCTTAAGCACAGGGCATGGCTTAGGAGACACATTATGGCTCACATCTGGAGTCTTATGAAAAATGGTATAGACCGCTGCGGCAAGAATGACTAACGGCAATACCTTCTCTAACCACTCGGTGCTAATGGCATCAACAGTGAGTGTGCCGATGGTCGCACCTATTAAAGTAGATATGAATGCATTGACCCAACACTCAGGCTTGAACAGCTTTTTACGGTAGTAAGTGAATGCAGCTGTAGATGAAGCGAAGGTTGCTGCAAGCTTGTTAGTACCCAATGCGATGTGTGGCGGTAAACCAAGTGACAGTAAAGCTGGAACGGTTAACATCCCTCCGCCACCTGCGACAGCATCAATAAAGCCTGCTGCAAATGCAACCAGAGCAAGTATGACCAACATGGTTGGCTCAATCATTTCCATAAATAGCTAGTGTTCTCGTTATCGGCTGATAGGGCAGCCACATGAAAAATCTATGGATTAGTCATGTTGGGTTGTGAATGCAAGGGCCTAGCGATGAAGGCCCATAACTACCTCAAGGGCAGGGGATATTAGTATTTTATTGTTCTTTTAAAAGGCGGTAGTGAATCGAGTAGGGACTTTCCGTATCGCTTCGTTACTATGCGTCTATCAAGGATCGTGACTTTACCAGAATCTCTTTCCTTACGCAGTAGTCTACCCACAGATTGAATAAGCTTTTTACTCGCATCTGGAACAGTAATCTGCATAAAAGGGTTACCACCGCGTGATTCAATATATTCTGAATGTGCTTGCTCTACGGGAGAGGTAGGAACACCAAAAGGAATCTTGGTAATAACGAGGTTTTCAAGAAGCTCACCCGGTAGATCAAGACCTTCAGAAAAGCTGCCAGTTCCAAAAAGAACGCTGGTTTTACCTTGGTCTATTAGCTTTTTATGTTTTTTTAGGATTTCAGTTCGTGAAGTATCACCTTGAACCTGCAATGCCCACGATTTTTTAACGAAATCTGTTGCTAAAGCCTCTGCAACTTTGTTCATTTGCCAGTAAGAAGAGAATAGAACGAGATTGGCTTTTTTGTCTTCTATTACCTTAGGCAAAATTTCAATAAGATATTCGGTAAACTGAGGTGCTTGTGGTTCGTACTTCATTGCTGGAACGATAAGCTCAGCCTGATTCTGGTAATCAAACGGTGATGCCAAAGCCAAAAACTGTACGCCATCTTCTGCTTTTTGGCTGATACCTGCTTGATGACAGAAAAAGCTGAAAGAGTTGAGCGCCCTCATGGTCGCAGATACTAATACGGCACCCACACAGCGGCTCCAGATTTGTTGATCCAGTTGCCAACCTACCTCTAGTGGCGAAACATTCACAACGAAATCGCCTTCGCTTTCTTTATTCAGTTCGAGCCAACGAGCCAAAGGAGCACCTTTTTCTCTCTTCGGTTCAGCCATTAAGCGCCAAACTTGAGCAAGGTTTTCTGTTCTTTGTATATAGAAGCCAATTTCTGCCAACGCAGGCTCTGCAAGTTTTGCTGAAAGCTCGCCGTCTTTAACTCGTTCTGCAATTAGGTCTGCAATCTTCGCAACGGCTTGGCTCGCCTTTTGCGTGAGCTGCTTGAGATCTTTAGATTCATTCTCAAGCCACTCTGGTAAGTCGCCATGTTCGAAGCGATACAAGCCGTCTTCAAAGTGGTTAGCGTCAAACTGTTTACTCATTTGAGTCAGGGTAGGGATCAGCTGTTGCACTGAGTCTTGCAGTTCATTTCGAAACCGGTGGACACGTTTCTCGTCAGCGAGGCCTGAAAGCTTAGTGATGGATTGGTTTAAACGCTCTAACCATGAAGCGGCACCCTTTAGACTTGCCGCCGCAGAAGAGTGATCTCTGGCTACATGCGGTAAATGGTGAGCTTCATCGAATATATAGATGCTATTTTCTGGCTCAGGCAGTATCACACCGCCGCCTAAGTCAGCATCTGCCATCACTAAACTGTGATTGGCGATAATCACGTCTGCTTTATCTAGCTCTGAGCGCGCTTTTTGGAAAGGGCAGTCTCTATGAGTAGGCATACTGTTATTACAGCTGTGCTTATCACTAACAATCATCTGCCAAATCATGTTGTCGATGGGTTTTGGCCACGAATCGCGGTCACCATCCCATTTACCTTGGGTTAGGCTTCGATACATGGTTTGAAGTTGCTCGATATCTTTCTTCTTTGGCTTAGATTCGAACATGGCTATTTGTCCGCCATCAACCCCGCAGGCAGCGGCTAGCTTTTCGGAGCAACAATAACGCTGTCTACCCTTCGCTAATATGAAAGAAAACTCTCGATCAGTCAGTCTTCTATATAGAGGGAGATCTTTATTGACGAGCTGTTCTTGTAGCGCAACCGTCGCCGTCGATATGACTATTTTTCGATTATTGAGCACAGCGACAGGAATAGTAGCCATTAAATAAGCCAGTGATTTCCCGATCCCTGTCCCGGCTTCTGCAACGATCATGCGATTACGTTTGTGGTATTGACCACAAAGTGTCTTCGCTATTTCTGCAACAAGGTAATTTTGAGCACGTCTAGGTACAAAGTTGTCCAACTGATCTTGGAGGTTTTGATAACTGGTGCGAATAGATTTTTGAATTTTAGTAGTTAGCATACTGTGACCTACGTAACGGAGCGAGGATAGTAGCACATATCACTAGTCGGTACATTTACGGTGAAATAGCTTGCTTTTGAATCAAAGGTAGATCTTGTTCACAAAAAAAAACTGAACCATCAGGAACTTAACTATTTTATTTATGTTGCGAAATATAAATATTAAAAAAGACTGGCTTGTAGGTGTTAAGTTCTGAAAATTGACGTTTGCATGAGTTAATTGTGGTGTTAAATGCTGTTTTGTTCTTTTTTTGGATTATTATATTTCCTGATAAAACTAAGGATAAGCTGCTCGTAAAACAATGAAAAAAAATGTAAGCGATTGATTTTGAAAGTTTTGTGTTTTTTTTAGGTTTGTTTTTAGTTTATTTGACACGCAGGATAATCTTTTGCAATCTAGACCTCGAAATTTAGTGACGGTGATTAACCAACAAAGAGTGGTAATGACCAGTCATAAAAATAAAAGGGAACCGGGCAAGGATCTCCCATTCTTAGAAAAGGCAGTGGATTTATTATGAAAAAGACTCTATTAGCACTTGCAGTTGTTGCAGCAGCAGGCTCAGTAAACGCAGCGGAAATTTATAAATCAGAAGACGGCGCAGTAGACTTTTACGGTCAACTACGTACAGAGCTTAAGTTCCTAGACGGGCAAGATGCCAAATTAGGTTCAGGTTCTTCGCGTGCTGGTGTTGACGCTCAATATAATGTATCTGATGATCTTAAAGTTCTTGGTAAAGTAGAATTTGCATTGAAAGACAGTGGCGACATGTATGTACGTAACCACATTTTTGGCTTTAGCAGCGATCAAGCGGGAACAATCAAATTTGGTAAGCAATGGACTACATCAGATGATGTATACGGCGCTGATTACTCATACTTCTTTGGTGGTTCTGCACTGCTTTACTCTGCTTTGAACGGTGCTCTTCATGACTCACAAGTAAAGTACTCTTACGATTCTGACAACTTCTGGGTAAAAGCAGGATACGGATTAGCAGAAGATGATTCTAATCAAGAGCTAGCTGAACTTTACGTTGGTTTTTCTGTTGGTGACGTAAATATCCACGTTGGTGGTGGTCAAACAACTGATGATGTAGCTGGTTCTGGTTTTACAGGCCTTGAAAACACATACTACGAAGGTACTGTTGAGTACTCTAAAGATGTTCTAACAGTTGGTGCAACTGTTGCGGCATCTTCTGTTGAATCTGCTATTGATAAAGCAGACCAAACAGGTTTCTCAGTAGCTGCTACGTATGGCGTTGCTGATAAAACAACAGTATATGGTGGTTATGAGTTCGTGTCTCAAGATCACGATTTATTAGAAGATAGCAACGTTGTTTACGTTGGTGCTGAATACAAGTACGCTAGCTGGGCACGTGTCTATGCTGAGTATGGTTATGCAGACGGTAGTACTCTAGGTTTCAACGCTCAAGGTAGTGATATGGTTGTAGCGCCTCAGACTGTTGAGGGCGAAAACAATTTCGGTATCGGTGCTCGTGTTTACTGGTAATTTGATATATTGTTAGAAAAAGCCCAACATAGAGTTGGGCTTTTTTTTGCCTATTTTTTATAAGGATGGATACAATAATGCAAAGTTTCAAATATTCTTTTTTGGGGCTGTTAGTTGCTTCTACAGTAGTTGATGCCGAAGTAATATTGGATGTCCCTGAAAATGTAAATTTACTTTCAGTAAACATGAGTGTTCCTGACTTTGAACAAGGGTTGTTTTCTGCAGATAAGACAGTGCTTTTACCTGACGGTGAAAACCAAATCGTTTTTCAATATGAACCAGTATTTGATGAAAGAGATAATCAAAGGAAAGTCTACAGTTCTGTTATTATCGCTAAATTTGAGGCAAAAAACGAAGAACTTACCTTATCTATGCCTGAGTTTAAAAACTTGCGTTCTGCTCAAGAAAACATTGGAAACTTGAATTGGGAAATTAAAAACAAGCAAGGACAAGCCTTAATCAAAAATGAAGACATTTTAGCTAGTGACGGAGTTCAACTAAATAGAAGTTATTCTGAAGAAGCTACAGAATATAATAAAGTTGGTGGTGCTGCTGCTGTAACCATGAGTTATTTAGTTGTAGAAAACCAAGTTCGTCCTGCAGTTAAGGTTAATGCTACAAGTTTAGAAGAAAACACGCTAGTAAACGCTGAAGGTTTAACGGCTAACACATCAGCTCAGGTTGTAGATAAATCGGAGTCTTTGAAACAACTTAAAGCTTTGTATCTGAGCACTTCAAAAGAAGACCGTAAAGTATTCCGTAAATGGATGATTGACCAAGAGTAATCAATCTTCACGTACAAAAAAGCGAGACGTAAATCTCGCTTTAATATATTGCTATGAGTTAAATCTCTTTCCACTCACCAGGCTGCAGCTGCCCCACATTCATATTACCCATTGAGTAACGGATAAGACGCAGGGTAGGGAAGCCGATATTGGCTGTCATTCGTCTTACCTGACGGTTACGTCCTTCAATGATTGTAATAGCCAACCATGTTGTCGGTATCGCGGCTCTGAAGCGTACTGGAGGGGTTCTATCCCACACAACAGGTTCAGACATCACCTCAACCTGAGCGGGCAGTGTCATGCCGTCTTTTAGTTCGACACCTTTTCTCAATTTATCTAAATCTTCCTCAGAAGGTGCGCCTTCAACCTGTACCCAGTAAGTCTTTGGGGATTTTGAGTTTGGTTGAGTTAGCTTAGCTTGAAAAATACCATCGTTGGTCAAGACCATTAACCCTTCGCTGTCGCGGTCAAGGCGACCTGCAGCATAAACGTCTTTCACTGGAATAAAGTCCGCTAGCGTTTTTCTCCCTTCGCCATCTGTAAATTGGCTTAGAGTATCGAAAGGCTTGTTGAACAGAATTACTTTGCGATCTTCGAGCGCAACCTTAGGTTTTGCATTGGTAGGCTTGCCTTTATATCGGTGCTTGCTTGAGTGAGATTTGTTGTGCGAATTGCCAGTGTTATTCTTATCACTGCTTCGGCTTTGTCTATTACCGCTTTGTTTTAATGTTGCACCAGAACGAGCCGGTTTGTCTGAACGAGATGCGCTGCGTGAGCGAGTAGACATGTTAACTACCTTGCAAAAATGTAAACGAAGTGTGCTGAAAAGTTTTCACTGAAACGGAATTGAGCTATCATTTGCGCGCCTAAAAGACACAAAATAGAACAAGTTGATGGACTCTTAAGCCTGATTTGTTTAATTATACCTTCGTGTTTTATTATAACAACGCACTCACGGATTTGGTTCATGCTGTCATCAAGATTGTATGAAAAATAAGATAGAGTAAGACTATCGAGTAAGCAGTTTTCACTCTTAGAGTGGCTTACTGGTCAATTTATAACACGCTCACTACTTTAAATGAGCTTGTAAGAACTATAGGGAAATTTCATGCCTACTGAAAAACCAACGATCATCTATACCATTACAGACGAAGCTCCGGCGCTAGCAACATACTCTCTGCTGCCTATCATTCAATCTTTTACAGCTTCTTCTGGTATTAACGTTGATACTCGCGACATTTCACTTGCAGGGCGTATTATTGCCAACTTCCCTGACTATTTGAACGAAGAGCAACGTATTGGTGATGCATTAGCAGAACTAGGTGAATTGGCTAAGACACCAGAAGCAAACATTATCAAGCTTCCAAACATCTCTGCATCTGTACCTCAGCTTCAAGCAACAATCAAAGAGCTACAGTCAAAAGGTTACGCACTTCCTAATTACCCAGAAGAAGCAAACACTGACGAAGAGAAAGCAGTAAAAGCGACTTACGACAAAATCAAAGGCAGTGCAGTAAATCCAGTATTGCGTGAAGGTAACTCGGATCGCCGCGCTCCACTTTCTGTTAAAAACTACGCGAAGAAGAACCCACACTCAATGGGTGCTTGGTCTGCAGATTCTAAGTCGCACGTTTCAAGTATGGACGACAAAGACTTCTTCGGTAGCGAAAAGTCAGTAACCATTGAAGGTGCTACAGAAGTTAGCATTGAATTCGTTGGCAAAGATGGTGCGAAGAAAACATTGAAGCCAGCTTTTGCACTGCAAGATAAAGAGATCATTGATGCGTCAGTGATGAATAAGGCCGCTTTGGTTGCATTCTTCGAAAAAGAAATCGCATCGGCTAAAGAGCAAGGTGTACTGCTTTCTCTTCACTTGAAAGCGACGATGATGAAAGTATCTGACCCAGTGATCTTTGGTCACGCGGTTAAGGTTTACTACAAAGACGTATTTGCTAAACACGGTCAGCTGTTTGAAGAGCTAGGCGTTGATGTAAATAACGGCATCGGTGATGTCTACGCGAAGATTGATGCGCTTCCTCAAGAGCAGAAAGAAGCAATCGAAGCTGACCTGCAAGCGGTATACGAGACTCAGCCACCACTAGCGATGGTTGATTCGGACCGTGGCATTACTAACCTACACGTACCAAGCGATATCATTGTGGATGCATCTATGCCTGCAATGCTGCGTTCTTCTGGTCAAATGTGGGATCCAGAAGGTAAGCAAAAAGATACCAAAGCAATGATCCCAGATCGTAGCTACGCGAGCATTTACCAAGCGGTTATTGATTTCTGTAAAGAGAACGGCGCGTTCGATCCAACAACGATGGGTAGCGTACCAAACGTTGGCTTGATGGCTCAAAAAGCGGAAGAGTACGGTTCTCATGATAAGACTTTCATCCTTGAAGCTGCTGGTCAGGTTCAAGTTGTTGACGCTTCAGGCGCTGTGCTTCTTGAGCAAGACGTAGAGGAAGGCGATATCTTCCGTATGTGTCAGGTTAAAGATGCACCAATCCAAGACTGGGTTAAGCTTGCGGTAACGCGTGCTCGTGCATCGGGTGTTCCAGCGGTATTTTGGCTAGATGCGTCACGCGCACATGATGCTCAGCTTATCAAGAAAGTTGAAGCATACCTTCCTGAATACGATACCGATGGTCTTGAAATTAAGATCCTTGCTCCACTTGAAGCGACTCAATACTCACTGGTTCGTATCAAAGAAGGCCTAGATACTATTTCGGTTACTGGTAACGTATTACGTGATTACCTAACTGACTTGTTCCCGATTTTAGAGCTTGGTACATCAGCTAAGATGCTATCGATTGTTCCACTAATGAACGGTGGTGGTCTGTTTGAAACAGGTGCTGGCGGCTCTGCTCCTAAACATGTTCAACAAGTAGAGAAAGAAAACCACCTGCGTTGGGATTCTCTAGGTGAATTCTTGGCACTAGCGGCATCTCTAGAGCACCTGAGCGTAGTAACAGGTAACGCTAAAGCACAAGTTCTAGCTGATGCGCTTGATAAAGCGACGGGTGAGTTCCTTGATAACAACAAGTCTCCTTCACGTCGAGTAGGTGAGCTTGATAACCGTGGTAGCCACTACTATCTAGCGGCATACTGGGCTAAGGCGCTTGCTGAGCAAACGGCTGACGCTGATCTTGCTGCTGAGTTTGCAGGTGTGGCAAGTCAACTGGCTGAAAGTGAAGAAGCGATCGTTGCAGAGCTGAACAACGCTCAAGGTGTGGCTGGCGACTTAGGTGGTTACTACCTACTTGACGATGCATTGGTTTCAACACTAATGCGCCCAAGCTCAACGCTAAACGCGTTTATTGATGCATAGTGATTGGACTCATCGTTAGTCACTCATGAGCGTGATTTGCTAACGAGTTGCTTAGGCTGATAGCTAAGTTATAGATAAAGTCAAAACGAAAGACGCTTTAACGATAATGTTAAAGCGTCTTTTTTCTGTCTAATACTTCTTAAGACCTAGCTTAAGGGGAGTAGCTCTTCGAGCTCATTGTCCAGTGAGCAACTTTAGAGCCCCCAAAACGAAAAAAACCGCTCACGTAATCCTGTGTTACAGGTATTAAATGAGCGGTTTCAATATTCTGTTTACCTGTCAGCCGTTAATGACGACTGATGGAGGTTAACATGAGTTTGCATTCGCCTATTTTGCGGCGCTGCCTTCTACAGGAACAACGGAGCTAGCATGCGAGCCTTTAGGTCCACTTTCTACTTCATAGTCGACCTGCTGACCAGCCTTTAAGGTTCGATAACCTTCCATTTGTATTGTGGAGTAGTGCGCGAAAATATCGCCGTCTTCGCCTTCTGGACAAATAAAGCCAAACCCTTTGGCATTGTTAAACCATTTTACTGTACCTGTAGCCATGCTATACATCCCTCATGCATTTTGTTACTAACGTTGTTATATCAATTGTTGTAAGTGCGATTGATATCATTCCTACCAGCTAAAGAATTTCAGCTAATAGCTTGAATCTCGTACATTGCTTACGGAAATTAACGCTACCCTGCGTAATTATTCCTTATTGTTAATTTTTGAAGCGTGTTACTGATTTTAATTCATGTTGCAAAAGTGTATTAAAAAACCTTTTAGCTCCAATGTAGCTAATGATTGAGCACAGTCAATAGTAAATTGGTATAAAATTGATCAATTTTAATAACAAATCACATTCGAGATTAACCGTAAACTATTAACCAAATAGTAACTTAGCGGTAATATTATCGTTAGTATCAATAGTTATGGCGTCTTTTTAATCAATCACATATGTTAATCTTGTTAATCGAGATCTTTTATTTGCAGCGATGGAAATGGTGGATTAGGCTCAGTATAGAGGAATATTTTTTGGTACTGTTTCTAGGTGCAGTTTCTTAGTACACGGTAAAGCGTGAATGTGGTAAATTTGAGTTAGGTAAACACTCACGACTTCCGAAAAATAACCCTTAGCAAAGCGATATGAGCAGAAACTTTGAATGGGCATCTCCAGGCTCAGATTTACTGGAGAAAGAAGCAACAAAAGTAAAGCCACCGGCGATGTATAACGTTGTGTTGAATAACGATGACTACACGCCCATGGACTTTGTAATCGAGATCCTAGAGCGATTCTTCTCACTAGATATCGAAAAAGCAACGGAAGTGATGCTCAAGGTTCATTATGAAGGTAAAGCTA
This sequence comes from Vibrio sp. 10N.261.55.F4, assembly GCF_041470465.1. NCBI lineage: Bacteria > Pseudomonadati > Pseudomonadota > Gammaproteobacteria > Vibrionales > Vibrionaceae > Vibrio > Vibrio sp. 10N.261.55.F4. Next base: position 77,097 of record NZ_JBFRMM010000008.1, read on the forward strand.
TATGCGGCACATACAGCGCTGAAATAGCGGAAACAAAGGTAGCGCAGGTCACGATGTACTCAAAGGAAAATGAGCATCCGCTACTATGTACAATGGAGCAAGTATAAATTGCTCGAACAACACTGTTGTTCCCTTAGGAGGTACTTATGCTAAATAAAGAATTAGAGACGAGTTTAAATGGCGCATTTGCTCGTGCGCGAGACAAGCGACATGAATTCATGACTGTCGAACACCTCCTACTAGCATTATTAGAAAATGATGCGGCCAAGGAAGCGCTCCAAGCTTGTCAGGCTGATCTCGATGCTCTTCGCAATGAGCTCGATATTTTTATCGATCAAACGACCCCACTTATCCCCGAAAGCGACGAAACTCGCGAAACTCAGCCTACGTTGAGCTTCCAACGAGTACTTCAACGCGCTGTTTTTCATGTTCAATCTTCAGGTCGCAGCGAAGTAACAGGTGCTAACGTACTTGTGGCTATTTTTAGTGAGCAAGAATCTCACGCGGCATATCTTCTTAAGAAAAACGACATTAGTCGCTTAGATATTGTTAACTTCATCTCACACGGTATTACCAAAGCGAGCAACGAAGGCGACAGTCCTTCATCATCCGATTCATTTGGTGGTGCAGAAAATGCTGAAGAAGCTAACTCTGAAGACCGTTTAGAAAATTTTGCTACTAACCTTAACGAAGTCGCAAAGCAGGGCAATATTGACCCACTAATCGGTCGTGACAAAGAACTAGAACGCACTATCCAAGTTCTGTGTCGTCGTCGTAAGAACAACCCTCTGTTAGTGGGTGAAGCGGGGGTAGGTAAAACTGCCATCGCGGAAGGTCTTGCATGGCGCATCGTTGAAGGACAAGTGCCTGAAATCATTCAGAGCAGCGTAATTTATTCTCTAGATATCGGTTCACTGTTAGCCGGAACCAAATATCGTGGTGACTTTGAGAAACGTTTTAAAGCGATTCTTAAGCAACTGGAGAAAGAAGAAGACGCGATTCTGTTCATCGATGAGATCCACACCATTATCGGTGCCGGGGCTGCATCGGGTGGTCAGGTTGATGCGGCAAACTTAATTAAACCACTACTAAGCAGTGGCAAATTACGTTGCATCGGTTCAACAACGTACCAAGAGTACAGCAGTATTTTTGAGAAGGAGCGTGCTTTAGCTCGTCGCTTCCAGAAAATAGATATTATTGAACCATCGCTAGACGATACGACCAAGATCCTGATTGGCTTGAAGCCAAAATACGAAGCTCACCACGAAGTGCGCTACACCAACAAAGCGTTGCGTGCCGCTGTGGAACTGTCAGCTAAATACATTAATGAACGCCACCTTCCTGATAAGGCCATTGACGTAATCGATGAAGCGGGCGCTCGTAGTCGTTTGGCACCTGCAAGCCGTCGTAAGAAAACGGTAAGCGTGGCTGATATTGAGTCAATGGTTGCGAAAATGGCGCGTATTCCTGAAAAGTCAGTATCGTCTTCAGACAAAGATACACTCCAGAAACTGGATGAGCGCATGAAAATGTTGGTATTCGGACAAGACCCTGCAATCGATGTATTGAGTGAAGCGATTAAGCTGACCCGTGCTGGATTGGGTGCAGACAATAAACCTGTTGGTTCATTCTTGTTTGCTGGTCCTACTGGTGTCGGTAAAACAGAGGTGACTGTTCAGCTGTCTAAGTTGATGGGTATTGAGCTTCTGCGCTTTGATATGTCTGAGTACGGTGAGCGACACTCAGTGAGCCGCTTGATTGGTGCGCCTCCTGGTTATGTTGGTTACGACCAAGGTGGTTTGCTAACGGATGCCGTAATCAAGAACCCGCACTCTGTTGTGTTACTGGATGAAATCGAGAAAGCTCACCCAGATATCTTTAACTTGCTACTGCAGGTAATGGATAACGGCACGCTAACTGACAACAATGGTCGCAAAGCGGACTTCCGCAATGTGATTCTAGTGATGACGACCAACGCAGGTGTGGCTGAAACCGAGAAGAAATCGATCGGCCTGATCCAACAAGATCATGCGCCAGATGCGATGGGCGAAATCAAGAAGGTATTTACTCCTGAGTTCCGTAACCGTCTTGATAATATCATTTGGTTCAACAGCCTTGACCCAAGTGTGATTAGCCAAGTAGTTGATAAGTTCATTGTCGAGCTTCAGGTTCAACTGGACGCTCGTGGCGTGTCTTTAGAGGTTTCTGAGGATGCTCGTCACTGGTTAGCTGATAAAGGCTATGACAAGACCATGGGTGCTCGTCCAATGGGACGTGTTATTCAAGAGAAGCTTAAGAAACCACTTGCTAACGAGTTACTGTTCGGTAGCTTGGTTGATGGCGGTACGGTTAAAGTATCCCTGAAAAAAGATGAATTGGATTTCATCTATGTTGGTGCTAAAGAAGAGGTCATGCACTAACGAAGTGATTGATAAATCAAAGGCTTAAATATAAAACGCATGACTTAGGTTGTGCGTTTTTTTATGCTTGCGAGATGCGAGATGCGAGATGCGAGATGCGAGATGCGAGATGCGAGATGCGAGATGCGAGATGCGAGATGCGAGATTGATGTGCTTGTGTAGTAAAAAGCTCAGGCAATAAAAAACGGAGCCTTAAGCTCCGCTTCTTATTGTATTCGCTAATTAAAAATTAACGAGCACGGAAGACGATGCGGCCTTTAGAAAGGTCGTATGGAGTCATCTCAACAGTTACTTTATCACCAGTAAGAATACGGATGTAGTTCTTACGCATTTTACCAGAGATGTGTGCTGTCACTACGTGACCGTTTTCAAGCTCAACACGGAACATTGTGTTTGGTAGAGTATCAAGGACAGTGCCTTGCATCTCGATTACGTCTTCTTTAGCCATCTAATCCTCTTTCGAAATTTGGCGGTTTTCAACGGCTTGATTGTGCCGTTAAAATCAAAATATGTAAAGTTGTCGCGTATTCTACCCTTGCCACCGCTGATTTACTAGCCTTTGATGACGTTGAAATCGTACTTTATAGTTCATCGCAGGGCATTCATCGATTTGATAACCCAAATATAACCATTGTTTTTGTTCTTTCTGGGCATGTTGGATCTGAAATAGAACGCCAAGTGTTCCCATCGAAATGTCTATATCAGGAGCGAAGAAGGTATAAAACGCGCTCGTACAGTGAGCCATGATGTCGGTTACGGCGATACCAACCAACTTGTTCTCATCATAGATGTGCATGAACTTTGTAGTAAGCCACTCATTTTTAGAGAATTGTAGAAACTCTTCTTTCTTGGGTGGGTACATGGTTCCCGAACGGTGACGAGCGGTGATATAGCGACTGTATAAGTCAAACCAGTTGTCATCCATCTCATCTTTCAGTTCCCAACGTAGTGATTTTCCTTTGTTAAGGATCCGTCGTTGGCTTTTGGAAAGCTTAACCTCAGGAATTGAAAGCCGAATCGCTTGGCATGCTGAGCAATTATCGCAATGTGGCTTATAAATGGTTGAACCACTGCGGCGAAATCCATTCGCAAGCAGAACTTCATAGTTATCTGAGGTGTGCATGTGTTCGTCAAGCGTGACCGCCACTCTCTCTTCGAAGTGAGGTAAGTAGCTGCAAGCGTGATTGTCTGTTAATCCAATTCTGATTTGTTGTAAATCTGGATTCATTAAGGCATTTCCTTTAGCCATTGGGTTTTAAAGCATGCATCGTCAACGGAGAACTCTTTGAGTAATTGCAGAGAGCCTAGGAATTCATCCCTATCAACCTCGATAGCGCCCAAGGATTCCAAGTGAGGGTTCATGACTTGGCAATCAATCAGTTGTCCGCCGAATCGGGTAAAGTGTTTACAAAAGTACCACAGCGCAATTTTAGAGGCATTGGTCTTTAGGCTGAACATCGATTCACCGCAAAAGACTTGGCCTCTTTGTAAGCCGTAAAGTCCACCGATCAGTTCATCATCTTGCCAAACCTCAACCGAGTGGCAGAAACCTAATGAAGCGAGTTTGCGGTAGGCTGACTGCATGTCGCTGTTTAGCCAGGTTTCTTCTTCGGGTCTTAGTGAAGAGCAATAACCAATTACTCTGTCCGTCGCTTGGTTGATGCTGACTCGGTAATTGTGCTTTCTTTGAAACTTTTTAAGACTTTTTGACGGTTCGAATGTCTTAGGATTAAATACCGCTCGCGGTGCAGGGCTCCACCAAAGTATAGGCTCACCTGGGCCATACCATGGAAATATACCTTGGCTATAAGCGTTTAAAATTCGCATTGGTGATAAATCACCACCGAAGGCGAGCAGACCGTTGGGGTCATCAAGCGCGTCGAAAGGCGAAGGAAACTCTATACTAGTAGTATCAAGTTCGGTTAGGTATATAGTCATAAGTACCGCATTACAGATTAATCACTGACCAAGAGGTCTTTAGGAGTTTTACCATGAAGAAGTTGCTTTGGATTTTACTTGTTTTGCCCATGTTGGCAAATGCAGCTTACAACAGAAACCAAGCTCGACCAGTAAACGAGGTGGTTTATGGTGAGATTGATACGGTCAGATACATCACTCAGCAAGAGATCGTTGAGTCGAAAGCGAATGGTTGGGAAACCTTGTTAGGTGCGGCGATTGGTGGCTTGATTGGTAACCAGTTTGGCGGCGGCACTGGTAAAGAAGTGGCGACAGCTGTAGGTGCAGTAGCAGGTGCGGGTATTGCTCGTAACCGAGGTAACACACAATATAAAGTAGAGTACAAACTGGTCGAGTTATTGGTCAAAACCAAAGACGACAAGTTGGTCAACATTATCCAAGATGTCGATAACTCGATGCTGTTCAACCGAGGCGATGATGTACGAATTCTCTATTTTTCAGATGGTGTTCGAGTTGATCTCGTGTACTAGTATATAAATACGATTGATTGGCTAATTAATCACCGGTTTGGGCCGGATTAGCTCTGGAGTTCGTTGGGAAAGTTCGTTAGTCTGCAAGTACGAAGAATTATTCATCACCCGAAAATAAATACGCGCCAGTGACTTCGGGTGGTACAAGGACTATAAGATTTAATGGAAAGCCTTACGTTACAACCAATTCAAAAAGTGAACGGGGAAGTTAACCTACCTGGTTCAAAAAGCGTTTCCAACCGTGCACTTCTTTTGGCTGCACTTTCTACGGGAACCACTCGCCTAACAAACTTGCTAGACAGTGATGATATTCGTCATATGTTGAATGCATTAACTCAGTTAGGTGTTGATTATCAGTTGTCTGCAGACAAAACCGTTTGTGAAGTGACAGGTGTTGGTGGTGCATTTTCAAGTGACAAAGCCCTAGAGCTTTTCTTAGGTAATGCGGGTACGGCGATGCGTCCGTTGGCGGCTGCACTATGTTTAGGTCGCGGTGAATACGTTCTTACTGGTGAGCCTCGTATGAAAGAGCGCCCAATTGGCCACTTGGTAACAGCACTGCGAGAAGCCGGTGCCGATGTTGAATACTTAGAGAACGAAAACTACCCACCATTGAAGATCACAGGTACAGGTCTGAAGAGCGGTACAGTTTCTATCGACGGTTCTATCTCTAGTCAATTCTTGACGGCATTTTTGATGGCTGCGCCCTTAGCTGAAGGTGAAGTGACCATTAAAATTGACGGTGAATTGGTTTCTAAACCTTACATCGATATTACGCTGCACATCATGAAGCAATTTGGTGTGGACGTGATCAATAATGATTACCAAGAGTTTGTGATTCCTACCGGGCAATCTTACTCGGCACCGGGTGATTTCTTGGTTGAAGGTGATGCATCATCTGCGTCATATTTCCTTGCAGCCGCTGCTATCAAAGGTGGTGAGATTAAGGTCACTGGTATTGGTAAAAACAGTATCCAAGGTGATATCCAATTCGCTGATGCGCTTGAGAAAATGGGTGCGGAAATCGAATGGGGTGACGACTACGTTATTTCTCGTTGTGGCGAGCTGAAAGGCATTGATATGGACTATAACCATATCCCAGATGCTGCGATGACTATCGCGACAACCGCATTGTTTGCGAAAGGCACAACGGCAATCCGTAATGTCTACAACTGGCGTGTGAAAGAGACAGACCGCTTGGCTGCAATGGCAACAGAGCTACGCAAAGTCGGCGCTGAAGTGGAAGAGGGTGAAGATTACATTATTGTTAACCCTGTGGCTGAACTGACTCATGCGGCGATTGATACTTACGATGATCACCGTATGGCGATGTGTTTCTCGCTGGTTGCCTTGAGCGATACGCCTGTGACGATTAATGATCCAGGTTGTACGTCAAAGACATTCCCTGATTACTTCGACAAGCTGAAAATGCTAAGTCTATAAAAATGCTTAGTATGTAAAGGTTTAGGAACAAAAAAGCTTGCCTAAGTGGCAAGCTTTTTAATTATTGCTGAATTGTAAATTCTTTCGAAAGGTGGTGCGCTAAGTATTTAAACATGTTAAATACCGCGGTTGTATTCTCGGTCGGCATTCCATTGCTGTCTAAGAAGCATTCACCTTTGAAGACGAGTACATCGTCTTTTTCTACTACGCTGTTTGCGCGCATGCCTTCAATGTAGTCATCATGTGATTGGATAATTTGGTTTGCGATAAGCAGTAAATCAAATTCTGCTATTACTTTCTTTGTCATGAGTTTATCTCTGATAACTGAATATAACGTTGAGTTTATGGTGTCGAACTAGAAATTCAATGATTTCACAACCGATTAAGAGAGTCTTTTCAAACATCCACAATTTATTTTGTGATTTACGGCAAAAATAATTGAATGGGGCTCGCGTTAGATTCGCGGACAAGCTTAGTATGAGCCCGTTTAGACGTAATGCCTGATGAATAGGCTCTTGCAAGTATTCTTAGTGAGTACTTTATAGCTTCTTTATATTGTGACCCTTTTATCTATGAGTCGTCGAATTGTCGAGCGATCAGATCCAATTTTGAAAAAAGCGGTTGATCTTCTAGTAATCTCGCACAATAGTAAAAAAAGAAGCAATGAATTTAGAATATCATGCGTAAAAGCCCACAAGCTAAATTGTTGGTGCTGAAGCATCGTGATTAAGGACGTTAGAGTCAATATGGGTAAATCGCTCGTTATAGTGGAGTCGCCAGCCAAGGCTAAAACTATCAATAAATATCTTGGCAAAGACTTTGTCGTTAAGTCGAGTGTAGGTCACGTACGTGATTTACCAACGGCAGGTCAAAGTACTGGTCAAAAGGCTGCTGCAGTTTCAACCAAGGGTATGAGCCCAGAAGACAAAGCTCGTATCAAGAAAGAAAAAGATCGCAAAGCTCTTATCAAAAAGATGGGTATCAACCCATATAAAGAGTGGGAAGCGAACTACCAAATCCTACCTGGTAAAGAGAAAGTCGTCGCTGAATTGCAAAAACTGGCTGAGAACGCAGACCATGTTTATCTCGCAACCGATTTGGACCGCGAAGGAGAAGCTATCGCATGGCACCTTCGTGAGATCATCGGTGGCGATGAAACGCGATACAAGCGAGTGGTTTTTAACGAAATCACCAAGAATGCTATTCAACAAGCTTTCGAAACTCCAGGTGAGCTAAATATTGATGGCGTAAACGCACAACAAGCACGACGTTTTATGGACCGTGTTGTTGGCTTTATGGTGTCACCTCTGCTTTGGAAAAAAGTAGCACGAGGCCTGTCCGCTGGCCGTGTTCAATCAGTAGCGGTAAAACTACTGGTAGAGCGTGAGCGCGAGATCAACGCCTTTATCCCTGAAGAGTTCTGGGATGTGCATGCTGATACTAAAACAGCAGAGAAAACCGACTTTAGACTGCAAGTTGCACAGAAAGACGGTGTTGCGTTTAAACCTGAAAATGAAGCGCAAACACAAGCTGCTGTTAGCGTTTTAGAAAAAGCGCAATACGAAGTATGTAAACGTGAAGACCGCCCAACAAAGAGTAAGCCGTCTGCACCTTACATCACGTCGACGCTGCAACAAGCGGCGAGTACGCGTCTTGGTTATGGCGTAAAGAAAACCATGATGCTGGCTCAACGCCTGTATGAAGCGGGTTACATCACTTATATGCGTACTGATTCAACCAACTTGAGTTCAGAAGCTGTAGAAGCCGCTCGTGAATACATTGGTTCTGAGTACGGCGCGCAATACCTTCCACCTAAAGCACTTGCATACGGCAGCAAAGAGGGCGCTCAAGAGGCCCACGAAGCGATTCGTCCTTCAAGTGTAGATGTTAAGTCGGAAGATCTAAACGGCGTAGACGCAGACGCACACAAGCTTTACTCGCTAATTTGGAATCAATTCGTAGCGTGTCAAATGACGCCAGCTCAATACGATTCAACGACAGTAAGCGTTAAAGCAGATGAGTACACGTTGAAAGCGAAAGGTCGTATCCTTAAATTTGATGGTTGGACTCGTGTTCAGCGTCCAATGGGCAAGAACGAAGATACGATCCTTCCAGCAGTACAGATCGGCGATAAGCTTGATCTGATTGCGCTAGACCCTAAACAGCACTTCACTAAGCCACCGGCTCGTTTCACTGAAGCGGCGCTAGTTAAAGAGCTTGAGAAGCGTGGTATTGGTCGTCCTTCAACATACGCATCAATCATCTCAACGATTCAAGATCGCGGTTATGTAAAAGTTGAACAGCGTCGTTTCTATGCTGAGAAGATGGGTGAAATTGTTACTGACCGTCTAGATGGCAGCTTCAATGACCTAATGAACTACGACTTCACTGCTCGTATGGAGCAGAAGTTGGACCAAATCGCAGAAGGCGAAGCAAGCTGGAAAGGCGTGCTAGATAACTTCTTCGAAGACTTTACTGGCGATTTGGAAAAAGCAGACTTAGACGAAGACGCTGGTGGCATGAAGCCAAATCATATCGTGGAAACCGATATTGAGTGTCCGACTTGTAGCCGTAAAATGGGTATTCGTACTGCTTCGACAGGCGTATTCCTTGGTTGTTCTGGCTATGCACTTCCACCAAAAGAGCGTTGTAAGACAACAATCAACCTTGGTGATGAAGAAGGCATTATCAACGTGCTTGAAGAAGACGTTGAAACAGCAGCACTTCGAGCTAAAAAGCGTTGTCCTATTTGTGAAACGGCAATGGATGCCTATCTAATCGATGATAAGCGTAAGATGCACGTATGTGGTAACAACCCGAACTGTGAAGGTTATGTGGTTGAGCACGGCGAATTTAAAGTGAAAGGCTACGATGGTCCACTTGTTGAGTGTGACAAGTGTGGTTCTGACATGGTTCTGAAGAACGGTCGTTTTGGTAAATACATGGACTGTACGAGTGAAGATTGTAAGAACACTCGTAAGATTCTGAAAAATGGCGAAGTTGCGCCACCAAAAGAAGACCCGGTGCATTTCCCTGAACTTCCGTGTGAAAATTCAGACGCGTACTTTGTTCTTCGTGATGGTGCTTCTGGTCTATTTATGGCTGCGAGCAACTTCCCTAAATCACGTGAAACACGTGCACCATTAGTGGAAGAGCTGGTTCGTTTTAAAGACCGTATCTCACCTAAGTTCCAATACCTAGCATCAGCGCCAGTTGCTGACCCTGATGGTAAGCCGACAGTGGTTCGTTTTAGTCGTAAGACCAAAGAAAACTACGTGCGTACTGAAGTAGATGGAAAACCGTCCGGTTGGACTGCGTTGTACATCGACGGTAAGTGGGAAGTTACGGATAAGCGTAAAAAGTCTAAAGAGAAATAACTGAACGTTATTGATGAAAAAGCAGCCTAATGGCTGCTTTTTTTTGATCTCAATATGACTAAATATGCAACTTGTTGACCTGGTGTTTCGTCTGCGAGAATTTATTAAATTCACATCGCAAAATAAATAATGCCAATTAATCAGATTTTCTTATGCAACTTTAACGAGAATGTAACTTAATTAAAATATTGTAACTCACAGATCAGCGTTTAGTTGTATACCTGATGTGTGTCGGGTGTTAATGTAATGTTTCGTCTGGACGGTGTAATGTGAGCTGCTTTAAGTCTTGGGAAAGCAATCAGCTTACGTACCACAGAATGGCGTATTAAAAATTGAATTCGGCCGAAAAGTCGATAACGTATATAAAACCAAGTGCAAAGAATAGTGCACACATAACAACGTTTGGCTTAGGATATTGTCACTGTATGTGAATGGATATTCGCTAAATACCGAAATAAGTGTTGGTGCTCATCCCCCAGAGGAAGATACCTCTACGAGTACTAACATCGACAAGCTATAGATATATGGAGAATAAAATGGCTGGTGTATTGGGAATGATTCTTGCTGGTGGTGAAGGCTCTCGCTTAAGACCTTTAACTGAATCTCGCAGCAAACCCTCGGTTCCTTTCGGTGGTAGTTACCGCTTAATTGATTTCGCTTTGAACAACTTCGTTAATGCTGATCTAATGAAGATCTACGTATTAACACAATTTAAGTCACAGTCACTGTTCCACCATATGAAAAAAGGCTGGAATATCAGTGGCATAACAGACCGTTTTATCGACCCAATTCCTGCGCAAATGCGTAAAGGAAAGCGTTGGTATGAAGGCACAGCAGATGCTATCTACCAAAACATGGGCTTTATGGAGTTGGAAGAACCTGATCAAGTATGTATTTTTGGTTCAGACCATATCTATAAGATGGACATCAAACAGATGCTTGATTTCCATAAAGAGAAGAAAGCGGCTCTAACAGTATCAGCATTGCGCATGCCGCTTGCTGAAGCATCAGAATTCGGTGTTATTGAGGTTGATGCTGACGGCCGTATGATTGGCTTTGAAGAGAAACCTGCAAATCCGAAGTCGATCCCGGGCGATCCAGAATCAGCGCTCGTTTCAATGGGCAACTACGTGTTCGAAGCGAAAGAGCTTTTTGCCGAACTAACGGAAGATGCTGATAGAGAAGGTTCGACACACGATTTCGGCAAAGACATTATTCCAAACATGTTCCCACGTGGTGATGTGTTTGTTTATGATTTCAGCACCAACCGTATTACTGGTGAGAAAGAAGAAGTTTACTGGCGCGATGTAGGTACGATTGACGCGTACTGGCAAGCGCACATGGACCTTCTTAAGAAAGATGCGCCATTCTCGCTATACAACCGTAAATGGCCTCTACACACTTATTACCCGCCACTACCACCAGCTACGTTTACTGATTCGGCAAATGGTCGAATTCAGATCATTGATAGCCTTGTGTGTAGCGGTAGTTATGTACGTGGTTCGCGTATTGAAAAGAGTGTACTGGGCTTCCGCAGCAATATCGCATCAGCGTGTGATATTAGCGAAAGCATCTTACTCGGTGATGTAAAAGTGGGTGAGGGTTGTATCTTGCGCCGCGTTATCATTGATAAAGACGCAGATATCGCACCGGGTACACAGATTGGTGTAAATCTGACAGAAGACAAAAAGCATTACCACGTATCTGACGATGGTGTCGTAGTGATTTCTAAAGGAGCACGAGTTGGTTACTAAGACTCTCTCGGTACTTTTTGTAGCGTCTGAAGTTGAAGGCTTGATTAAAAGTGGTGGCTTGGCTGATGTAGCCAAGGCACTGCCGAAAGCGTTGCAAACACTCGAACAGGACGTTCGAGTGACTATCCCCGCATATAGAAACATTCCAAACATTGATTCAGCAGAAGTTATTTTATCGACTGAACTCGATCATTGGCCTCATACGGCTTATCAAGTTAAAAAACTGAGCGTAGAAGGCGTTCCAGTTTTTGGTATTGAATGTGCCAAGTATTTCGACCGCCCGGAAATGTACGCAGAAAACAATCAAGCTTATGCTGATAACGGAGAGCGCTTCTCGTTCTTTAGTGCAGCCTGTCTTGATATGCTTCCTAAGCTTGGTTTCCAACCGGATATCATTCATGCAAATGACTGGCATACTGGTTTCGTTCCTTTCTTGCTTAAATCGCGTTATCAACAACACGATTTCTTTGAAAATACGCGCAGTGTTATTTCGATTCACAATGCGGTTTTCAAAGGTGTGTTCGCCTACGATGAACTTCAATTCCTGCCAGAGATGCACAGTTACCATGCGCCTGAAGCTTCAGTGAGTGACACTCATGTCACTATGCTAAGAGCTGGAGTGATGTGTGCGGATAAAGTGAACGCAGTAAGTCCTACCTATGCAGAAGAGTTGAAAACGGAATTAGGTAGCCACGGTATGGCTGCAGAATTCCAACACAGATCTGCTGATCTGTTCGGCATTTTGAATGGGTGTGATTATGGGGCTTGGAATCCGGAAACTGATGCTTTCCTTCCTCGTAAATACAAAGCGACCAAGCACAGCATGGCTCGCGGAAAATCAGCTTGTAAGCAAAAACTGCAACAAGATGTAGGTTTACCCGTTGCCGATTGCGCGGTTTATGGCATGGTTTGTCGCTTGACGAATCAAAAAGGTGTTCATTACTTACTGCCTATCATCGAACAGTTTTTGAAAAATGATCTTCAGATCGTGATTGTCGGTACTGGCGATCCGGTTTTGGCGAGTCAATTGAAAGAGCTATCAGCGCTTCACTCAGATAAGTTCTCGTTCGTAGAAGCGTACAATAATGAACTTGCGCACTTGGTTGAAGCAGGCTCTGATTTCTTCTTGATGCCTTCGGAATTTGAACCGTGTGGCTTAAACCAAATCTACAGCATGGCTTACGGTACTTTGCCGATTGTTCGTTCTGTGGGAGGTTTAAAAGACAGCGTGAATGATTACGATGAAGATCCTGAAGTCGCGACTGGGTTTGCTTTTGAAGAGCCAACACCGCAGGCGTTATTGGCTGTGTTACATCGTTCATTACTGCTTTATGCACAAAACCCATCTGAAATTAAGCGTGCTCAGCTTTATGCGATGCAGCAAGATTTTAGTTGGGAAGATGCGGCTAAAGAATACCTAGCTATGTATCATTCAGCATTTTAACTTGTTGACTTAGCTTTAAAATTAGCGGGCGGGCAACAACAGCTCGTAATAAATGAAGGCGCTCTAATTGTTGAGTGCCTTTTTGTTTCCTGGTCAGAGCACATCACGTTTACGAAGACAAAGCTTGCAAACTCATTTTTGTCAGGTAGAAAAGGTGAGGTAGGTATTCACATGACTAATGATAGGTTTGACACTATTATCACTTAAAGTTCTTAATAGCGTGGTATCCTTAGTCATCGCCTCGTGATGAGGCATAGCTCCATTCCAATAATTAAAGCGATAGGTATGTCTGAGAGTTTACTATTTCATAAAACATTTACTCACCCTACGAGCGATGAGTGGGTTGTATTTGTGCATGGCGCAGGAGGCAGTTCCTCCATCTGGTTCAAGCAGATCAAAGCGTATAAACAGCATTTCAACTTACTTCTCATTGATCTGAGAGGGCACGGTAAATCAGACAATATACTTAAAGGGCTGATTTCGAATCGTTATACGTTCAAATCGGTGACGCTTGATATTCTTAAAGTGTTAGACCATCTTAAGATCCGTTCTGCACATTTCGTTGGCATGTCTTTGGGCACGATTATTGTGCGTAACGTTGCCGAACTGGCGGCTGGCCGTGTACGTTCAATGGTACTGGGTGGCGCTGTCACCAAGCTAAACACTCGCTCTCAAGTGTTAATCAAGTTGGGTAACCTCAGCAAGCACATCATTCCTTACATGTGGTTATACAGCCTTTTTGCTTATGTTGTGATGCCACAAAAAAGCCAAAAAGAGTCTCGTCACCTTTTTATCCGCGAAGCCAAAAAACTGTGCCAGAAAGAATTTAAACGCTGGTTTATCTTAACGGCTGATGTAAACCCCTTGATGAAATATTTTAAAGATAGAGAGCTACCAATACCGACTCTTTATTTGATGGGTGAACGTGACTACATGTTTATTAAGCCTGTAAAAGAAATGGTTGCAGCGCATGAATCGAGTGAGCTAGTAGAAATCCCGAATTGTGGACACGTGTGTAACGTGGAAAACCCTGAAGAGTTTAATCAGCGTTCGATTGCGTTTATTCAAAAACAAATTCAGTGATTTTCTAGGCGTGAAATCAAAGATGATGAGTTAATCGAATTGAAATAAAAACGGGAAGCTAACTTTAGCTTCCCGTTTTTAATTGGAGGAGGTATCTGACCGAATCGTTCTATCAGGTCACTGAAACCCTGCTATTCAGGTGAGGCAGCACCGCACTGCCAGCAAGAGCCGAATTGCGCTTCGTTGACTTCATGACACTCACCACAACGCCACTCTTCATAGATGATCGAATCTTGCTGCTTTTGGTAGTCATTGACGAGCATGCGAGCTTTACTGGCCAATTCTGGCTCATATAACCATACGTAAGGGTCAGTTTCTTCAGTGAATGGGATTTCCCCCTTTAATCCGAACAACCCCTCACCACGGACTTCACAGGCAATATTCTCGCTTTCTAACAATCCACAGATGATATGAGCTTCTGTCGGATTCGATGCACTGAAGATTTTCATTGAAATAGAACCTTATTCGGCTATCTGTGTTGTTTAGATATTATAAACTATTCTGCTATATACATTATTCAGCTACGGGTGCTGAGCGAAACTTACCCATCAACCATTTAGCCACTATTGGGAATATCCCCAATAATGCAAATGACAATAGTACTGAAGGGGAGACGATGCCCGAAAGTGAATCAATTTCTGCGAGCTGAGTACCAGCATTCAAGAAAACCGCCGTCCCCGGTAACATCCCGATTTGACTCGTAATGTAGTAACGACTCACTGACATCGGTGTTAGACCCATCAATAGGTTGATAAGGAAAAATGGGAATACAGGAATCAGACGCAGAGAAAACAGGTAAAATGCGCCGTCTTTTTCAACCCCCTTGTTAATCGTCGCCAATTTGTCACCAAACTTGGTTTGAATCCAGTCACGCAACAGGTAACGGCTACTTAAGAAAGCTAAGGTCGCACCGATCGCACTTGCGAAAGATACCAGTAGCAAGCTGTTCCAGAAGCCAAATAGCGCGGCCCCTAATAAGGTTACAACAGCGGCACCAGGAATGGAGAAAGCCGTAATCATGACATACGCGACAAAATAGATAGCGGCAGCCGCAATAAAGTTGCTGTCAATGTAGTCATTTAACACAGCTTGTTGGGCCTTAGCATTTTCAAGCGTTAAGTACTGGCCGAAATTGATGCCTAACAAGACGATGGTTACGACCAACACAATACCCAATATCATTTTCTTACTCATTGATACTTCCTCTAAATTTTCAATGCATACCGATAGTATAGATAGACAGGCAAAGCATAGATTAACTTTCACCAGATATAAAAAAAGCCGCAGTAAATGCGGCTTAGTTATGTATATAGATTGCACTGACAATGTTAATTGACGCGATTGATAAGCTCTTCGCGACGCTGCTGCGGTATAACAGACCAATGTGTACCATTAATCGCGCCTTCTAGCGCCCAAAGTAGTTCAATACTGACAGAAGACGCATGCGATTCTTTGATGGCGTTAAATGCGTTTACAGAGCCAGATTCATATAAACGTTCTACAGAATCGATCCCTGCCTTTTTCAACATACGCTCGGTAGCGAGTCGAAGATTAGGCAGATCTTTGAGTCGGGTCGGCTTAGCAGAAGACTGCTCAGCTTTTTCTTCTTTAGCAAAACCTAGAGACGTGGTTGCAAGCTGCAAGATTTTCTCTTGGTCTTGCCAGAGGCCTTCAGGTAAAGCGAAATATTTAGTAACGACAGGGAAACCACGTTTTTTGTAGACGTACGGTTGAAACCCTTGTTGTTCGAATTGTTTCGTTGTGCCTTTGTCTGCGCGTATGTGCAACTGGTCATTTACAACCAGAGCAAACATAGTGTCATCAGCAAAAAGACCGAAGCCACCAAACATTGAGCGTGATTTTATTTTTCCTAGGGACTCAAATAACTTCATCGAGTCCTTTAGTATCGGTTTATCCATGTTATTTATCTCGGTGTATTTGAACTACGCCACCAAATAAGCAGGTCCGAGAGATTAGCAAAATGTTGCAATTAAATTGTCAATAAGCCGTAAATTACTAAATTATTAGTAGTTACTGCATTTTGCCATCGGTAACCCCGCTACCATACCAACGAGTGGTTTAGGCCGGAAGCTTTGCGTCTCACTCTTTCGAGTGGTTTGCCCTGTGCGTGACTGATTGAATAGAATAAAGTTTTTGTTGAATGAAGCTCACAGTTGATATTTCAAAATGTGACATTGCTTCAATTAATGATCTTTCATTTATGCATAAGGGTTCATTATAGTTGCTGATAAAAAAAGCGCACCTAAAGGTGCGCTTGATGAAATTAAACTCGAATTATCAACTAATTTAACGTTTTAACTGTACTTCGTTCAACAATTTCAGGGTGCATTTCGAAGACGCGTTTTTCGTGGTCTTTGTCTTTGATGCGCTCTAATAGAATTTCGAATGCATTCTTACCAACACGACGTTTTGGTTGGTGAACGGTCGTTAGCGGCGGAGAGAAGTATTCAGCCAGTTCGATGTTGTCGTAACCGATCACTGAGATATCTTCTGGAATGCGAATGCCTTTTTCTTGCAGGCGGCTCATTAAGCCGAGTGCCATTGTATCGTTAAAGCAGAATACCGCTGTTGGACGATCTTCCATCTCAACGATTTGTTCTGCAGCAAGAACAGCCGTATCACACTCAAAGTTGCCTTCGATGATCATATTTTCATCAGCAGAAATCTTTGCTTCGTTGAGTGCGCGCTTGTAACCGGCAATACGTTCAACACATGCTGCTTTGTCTAAGTGGCCACTTAAACATGCAATCTTAGAGTGACCGCGTTCAATAAGGTATTTGGTCGCTAGGTAGCCACCTTCTTCTGAGTTATCGATGATCTTATCAGCCTGAGAGCTCTCAGGGCCCCAGTCCATGATAACTTTAGGGATGTCAGCGTGACGGTCTAACATCTCTCTTAGTTCTTCAGTTAGGTCTGAACACATAACTAAGATGCCATCTACACGTTTCTCTGCAAGCATTCGAATGTAGTCACGTTGCTTCTCATAGATACCGCCCGTATTACACAGGATCAAAGTGTAACCTTGACGGTAGCAGTAGCTCTCAACACCATCGATAACTTCAGAGAAGAATAGGTTAGTTGATTGAGTCACTAGCATGCCGATGGTGCGTGTTGTATTACACTTCAAACTACGAGCAACAGCACTTGGTGCATAGTTCAGTTCATCTACGGCTTTGTTTACTTTTTCTTGAGTTGCTTCTGCAACAAAGCGAGTTTTGTTGATTACGTGAGAAACGGTTGTTGTTGATACGCCGGCTAAGCGAGCGACATCTTTTATAGTGGCCATGGTTTTATCCTATTAGAAGCTACTTTCCCAAAGTACGGAATAAAGTAGCCGTTAAGCTACCTAACTAAGAGCTTAAATTTGTAGGGCTCTTTGGGTACTAAAGTGCTAAAAAACAAAAAACCGCTATTGAGCGGCTTGTCTTAACACCGAAATGCTCTGAACTTTAATAAGCATAGCATTTCGTGAATGTTTCATATTTTATCGTTTGCGGTCACAATTTTAGACTGACTAGAAATTACTCGCAATAAAATTCACCCAGAAATCCGGGTGAATTGTCACATTCTACTGAATTTATTTACCTAGTCATCCAAGAAGCTATTCACCAGCTAAATATTGAGTGTCTAATTGACAGAATGCGAGTAGCAAAGATGAGACACTAGCGTAGAAACCGAATTCATCAACGTCATGACATTTTACGTTGAACTTTGGTACCCAAGTCAGCAGTTGTTGTTCGATAAACTGCTGTTGAACGGCAAATAATTTCTCTAGCTCTTCTTCAATATCTGTTTCGTTTGAACGAATGATCAAGTTACCAAGGAAATCGAGTTCAATAGCAATGTGGTCTGCTGGCTCTTTTAGATCTTGGTTCACGATTAAGTTGTGCTTAGCCATGATCTCTTCCATATCTTTTGCTGGCTTATCATTCAAAAGGCCAGTTTCGCCGATATACATAGAAGCGTAAGGAAGAGCGCCGTGCTTATCTGTCTTTAAGAAAAGATCGCAAAAGTCTGCAGACAGTTCTAGCTGAGCATCTTCACGAGTTTGTAGGCGGTTCAGCGCATCCACTAACTTATCAATCGCTGGCTTTAGTGTCTCATTTTCGCCTAAACCAGTTAGGAAAGAACGAATTTCAACAGAGTGGTAGTGATCGAGTTCTTCTTGAGTGAGCTCTTTGGCAAATAAGCTTGATAGCCACCAGTATATTTCTGCTCTTTGCTCGTTGAACGCTTTCGTATCTTTCATTTGTTAGATCCTGACTTAGTCTTGTGATGTTGCTTATATGCATCTTGAAGTCACTTGGGCATAAGCACACCAAGGCTGAATAACAAGGTTATTTGCGAAACGCAAAGTTACTCGTTAGTAGTAATGCCTATATTGAATTGCGATGGACGATAAATAGCAAGGTTTAAGATTGTCTTGTATCAAAAAAAATCCATGTTTCTGGCTTTTATCTTCTGTACCACTAGAATTGTTACTAGTTATGAATAGAATAGTCACTGAAACTATTAAATAAGAAAAGTGGTGTAGATGAGCTATCACGTATTAGTCGTAGAAGATGATGTGGTAACCCGCAGTAAACTGGTTGGATACTTCCAGAACGAGGGTTACACAGTGAGCGAAGCAGAAAGCGGCGCTCAAATGAGAAACGTGTTAGAAGAAAACAACGTTGACCTCATTATGCTGGACATCAACTTACCAGGCGAAGATGGATTGATGCTAACTCGCGAATTACGCAGTCAATCAGACATTGGAATTATTTTAGTTACTGGACGCACGGATAGCATCGACAAGATCGTAGGCCTTGAAATGGGCGCTGACGATTACGTTACTAAACCCTTCGAACTTCGCGAGTTATTAGTTCGAGTTAAAAACCTACTTTGGCGTATCTCTGCTGCTCGTAAAACAGCAGCGGGCGCTGTAGAAGAAACATCAGATGAGTCTGTGGTTCGTTTTGGTGAGTGGACATTTGATATCCCTCGTCGTGCGTTAAGCAAGAACGGCGAACCAGTGAAACTGACCAAAGCAGAATACGAACTGCTAGTGGCTTTGTCTTCTTACCCTAATCAAGTATTAAGCCGCGAACGTATTTTGAATATGATTAGCCACCGAGTGGACGCGCCTAATGACCGTACTATCGACGTGCTGATTCGTCGTATGCGTGCAAAAATGGAGTTCGATCCTAAGAACCCACAAATCTTTGTGACGGTTCACGGTGAAGGTTACATGTTCGCTGGTGATTGATTTCCTTCGGGAGTGATTAATTAACAACGACATTTAAACGTAAAAAGCCGAGACATCATTGATGTCTCGGCTTTTTTATTACTCAGCTTTTACTGTTAACAACCAGAGAATCTACAAATACTTGGCGACTCTGTATGCTTAAGATGAGTTTAAAGATTCAATGGGCTTATTGAGGCTGAGCCGCGGAAACGTCACCGTCATCTTCAATTAAGCTGGAAGCTTCTGGAATAACAGGCTCTTCAACAATGTCATTGCTTGTATCTAGCCAATCACGCAGGCTTTGCCAAACCAATCCCATGGTTTCGTGCCAGTAACGCTCAGTCTGCTCAAGGTATAGCGCTTTCGGCATGTACTTTTCCCACGGCTCAACTATACCTTCTTGTGCAAGGTAGTTAGTTGGTGCCGGCAGTGGTTTCATTCCAGCAGCATTGAATTCGTTCAGTGCGCGAGTCATATGGCTCGCTGAAGTCACCAACACCATTCTTTTATTCTTAACGAACGCAGCGGCTTGGCGGGCTTCTTCCCAAGTGTCTTTTGCGGTTTCAAGCAGAATGATGTCGGGCTTTGCTACGCCAAGTGCTAAAGCCACTTTAGCCATCATTCTTGCGTTACTTACTTCAGTGCCTGCGCCATAGCCAGACAAAATGAGTTTTGCACCAGGGTAGAGGCGTAGAATACGAATCCCTTCACTTAAACGCATCAGGCCGGTGCGGCTAAGTTCTGATGTCGGTGGAATTTGGTCGTCTACGACGTGACCACTTCCAAGAACCATCACGTAATCGACGGTTTCATCGACAGGTAAAAATGCGGTGTGTTGCCTTTCCATTGGCATTAAAAGTTGACTAGAAACTGGCTGGAAAGCGATTAGGAAAATACCACATAGGGCTGAGAGGGTGATTAGGCAACCAGTCTTCCTTTTGGTAGTAAACATCACTAGGGCTAAACCCAGAAAAGCGAGAATTAACATTGCTGGCAGTGGCATCAATAGCGAAGACACTACTTTTTTCAGCTCAAACATATCCGAATAGTCCGAAAAAACATCACTTAGTAGTAAAAAGAGACATCGCCTCTTTATTCCTGAAATTCCTGTGACAGAATAGCAGGCACGATAGGACATAATAACTCAAGTAGCCGTGACTGAAGACCGTAATTTCGACGATATTGCCCACAAATTTGCAAAAAATATTTACGGCTCTGACAAAGGAGAGATCCGTCAGATCATCGCATGGGAAGATTTAGAACAAGCTTTGAGCAAGTTTGAGCAATCAGCTTCGCCGCTGCATGTGCTTGATGCTGGAGGCGGCCTTGCGCAGATGTCGCAAAAAATTGCGTCGCTTGGGCATAACGTTTCTCTGTGTGATCTCTCTTCTGAAATGCTGAAGCTCGCCGAAGAAAGTATCAGCGAAGCGGGTTTGCTAGAGCAATATCGATTTATTCATTCACCGGTACAAAAAGTCGCAGAACATCTCGATGAGAAAGTCGATTTTGTGATGTTTCATGCCGTAATGGAATGGTTAGCCGATCCTAAAGAGGCGCTTGATTTATTGCTTGAACAAGTTAAGCCAGGTGGTGTTGCCTCGATAATGTTTTACAACCACCACGGATTAGTCCTGAAAAATGTGATTTGTGGCAACATTCCTCATGTATTGAATGGGATGCCACATCGAAAACGGTTTAAGCTGCAACCACAAAAAGGCTTGAAGCCGGAAGAGGTTTATCAATGGATAGAAGACGCTGGTCTAGAAATCTGTGGTAAATCAGGCATTCGCTCTTTCAGTGACTACATAGGTAATATGGAGTACATGGGCGATTACCAATTTGAAGATGTATTGGAACTGGAAAAACAGCTATGTCGCCAAGAGCCATATCTGTCACTAGGCCGTTATATTCACGTTTGGGCTCAAAAACCTGCGCAATAACAGCGGTGAATGTGGTAAAAGAAGCCACAACATGCGCTATGCAATCGTAAGAAGCCCGCGTCATAAAGAAATAGGCGTCATATCTAATACATTCGATATGACGAAGAACAGTAACAGGAACCACAATGAGTGAAATGACTCAAACTGCCGAAGAGCAGCCAATTGATGAGTTGGTGGGCTGGGTCAAGCAGCATGATTTTTCATTAAACTTGCCACCAGAGCGCTTAGCATTTTTGATTGCTATCGCAGTACTAAGCAATGAAAGGTTCGATGAAGAGTTGGGCGAGGGTGAACTGCACGATGCATTTACCATCGTCACTCGACTGTTTGAAGATACTGGCGAAGCGTCCGCGTTTCGTGCCAACAATGCCATCAACGAGTTAGTTAAACAGAAGTTGATTAGCCGCTTTACCAGCGAAATCACCGATGGTGCGAGTATTTATCGCTTATCACCATTGGCGATTGGTATTTCAGATTATTACTTACGCCACCGTCAGTTCTCTAAGTTAAAACTGTCTATCCAGCTTTCTATGGTTGCGGACGAGATGGCAAAAGCCATTGAAGCAGCACAAAAAGGCGGAACTCCAGGACATTGGAGAAAGAATGTTTACGGCGTGCTCAAGTATTCTGTTGGTGAAATTTTCGATCAGATTGATCTTAACCAACGTGTTATGGATGAGCAGCAGCAAACCGTTAAACAGCAAATTGCCGACCTTTTAAACAAGGATTGGCGAGAGGCGATTAACAACTGTGAAACCTTGCTTTCAGAAACCTCGTCCACACTAAAAGAATTGCAAGACACCTTGCAAGCGGCGGGGGATGAACTGCAAACACAGATCCTCGATATTCAAGAAATTGTTTACGGTGACGATGAACTCGAGTTCGTTGGCGAAACCCTGTTCGGTTTGCAAATGAAGCTTGACCGAATCACCAGTTGGGGCCAACAAGCCATCGATTTATGGATCGGCTACGACCGCCATGTTCACAAGTTCATCCGTACCGCGATTGATATGGATAAAAACCGCGCCTTTAGCCAGCGCTTGCGTCAGTCAGTCACTGACTACTTTGATGCGCCTTGGTTATTGACCTACGCCGATGCTGAGAAGCTGACGGATCTTCGTGATGAAGCGCTCGTGCTTCGTGATGATGAAGTGATGGGACAAGCGCCAATCGACGTTGAGTACGAAGAATTTGAGCAAGTGAATGATCTGCTTTCAGAACGAATTGCAGAGATGTTAAAAGCTCACAAACAGCAAGGCGCGCCAATTGACCTTGGCCTTGTGCTACGCGATTACCTCGCAGCACACCCTCGCACACACCATTTTGATTTAGCCAGAATTGTTGTCGACCAAGCCGTGCGCTTAGGTTACTCAGAGTCTGACTATCAGGCTATTCAGCCGGATTGGCAGGCAATCAACGATTTCGGTGCAAAGGTACAAGCAAATGTCATTAACAAGTACTGATGATTACATGCCAGAGAAACTGGTAAAAGCGATAGCGAACCCGTTGTTCCCTGCGCTAGATAGCATGCTGCGTTCAGGTAAGCATGTTTCAACAGAAGATCTAGACAACCACGCGTTGCTTTCTGATTTTGAAGTTGAGCTTCAGCATTTCTATCAACGCTACAATACGGAATTGGTAAAAGCGCCGGAAGGTTTCTATTACCTGCGTCCGCGTTCTACGTCTCTGATTGGTCGTAGTGTGTTGTCTGAGCTCGACATGTTGGTTGGAAAGGTGTTGTGTTTCTTATACCTAAGCCCAGAACGTCTTGCTCATGAAGGTATCTTCACCAACCAAGAACTGTTTGATGAGTTGATGTCGTTAGCGGATGAGAAAAAACTCATGAAGCTAGCAACCAACCGTGCGTCTGGTTCTGACCTAGATAAAGAAAAGCTGTTCGAAAAAGTACGTACTTCTCTACGTCGCTTACGCCGTATCGGTATGTTGATTGCGATTGGTGAAACCGGCAAGTTCCGTATCAGCGAAGCGGTATTCCGTTTTGGCGCTGACGTTCGTGTTGGCGATGATATGAAAGAAGCGCAGTTACGTCTTATCCGTGATGGTGAAGCTGTGGTGCATACCCAAGAGCCTAACCAAGGTAGCTTGTTGAATGAAGAACAAGCGGAAGCCACATCAGAAGTAGATGCAGACGTAGACGAAAACGGTCAACAAGACATTTTTAACGATCAAGCTGACTTTGACCTTGAGTCAAATGCTGGCGAACAAACAAAAGTAGAAGGTGAATCATGATTGAAAGAGGTAAGTATCAATCATTAACCATGGTCAACTGGAACGGCTTCTTTGCGCGTACTTTTGATATTGATGGATTGGTTACAACGCTTTCTGGCGGTAACGGTGCGGGTAAGTCGACCACAATGGCGGCATTCATCACAGCACTGATCCCTGACCAAAGCCTTCTGCATTTCCGTAACACAACGGAAGCGGGTAGCTCACAGTCATCTCGTGATAAAGGCCTTTACGGTAAGCTTCAACCTGGCGCATGTTATGCTGCACTAGATGTTGTGAACTCTCGTAATCAACGCCTATTGTTTGCAGTAAAACTGCAGCAAGTTGCCGGTCGTGACAAGAAAGTAGACATCAAACCGTTCGTAATCCAAGGCCTTCCAAGCCATGTGAAACCAACGGATGTGTTGATTCAGAATGTTTCAGACAGCCACGCTCGCGTATGTCAGTTGAATGATGTGAAAGCGGCGGTAGCGCAATACGAAGGCGCTCATTTTAAAGCCTTCTCTTCGATTGTTGATTACCACTCGCAAATGTTTGAATACGGTGTGGTACCTAAGAAACTGCGTAACAGCAGCGACCGCTCTAAGTTCTACCGTTTGATCGAAGCATCGCTTTACGGCGGTATTTCTAGTGCGATTACGCGTTCTCTGCGCGATTATCTTCTACCGCAAAACGGTGGTGTGAAGAAAGCATTCCAAGACATGGAATCAGCACTGCGTGAGAACCGCATGACGCTAGAAGCGATCAAGACAACTCAGTCGGACCGTGACCTGTTCAAACACTTGATCACTGAATCGACGAACTACGTGGCAGCAGATTACATGCGCCATGCCAACGACCGTCGTAACAAGCTTGATCAAACCATGAAGTTCCGTGGTGAACTGTTTGGTTCGCGTGAAACCTTGCATGATCAAAACAACTTGTTGAACCGTGTTCAAGAAGAATTAGAGCTGTTGGTCGATCAAGAGTCGGCACTAGAGCAAGATTATCAAGCGGCTTCGGATCATCTTCAATTGGTTCAAACTGCACTTCGCCAGCAAGAGAAGATTGCTCGCTATAGCGAAGATCTAGAAGAGCTTAATGAGCGTCTAGAAGAGCAGATGATGGTAGTGGAAGAAGCTCAAGAGCGAGTACTTCTTGCTGAAGAGCAGGCAACCATCACTGAAGAAGAAGTGGATAGCCTGAAAACTCAGCTTGCTGATTACCAACAAGCGTTGGATGTTCAGCAGACTCGTGCACTTCAGTACCAGCAAGCGGTTCAAGCATTAGAGAAAACTAAGCAGTTGCTTGGTGATGAATCGATTACGGCAGAAAGTGCATTAACTCTTGTTTCTGAGCTAAAAGCACAAGAAGAATCAAGCACTCAAGCGCTACTGGCTACTAAGCACAAGCTAGATATGTCTTCTGCAGCTTCAGCACAGTTCGACAAAGCACTGTCTTTAGTTGAGAGCATCGTTGGTGACGTGGAGCGCAAAGAAGCGTCTAGCAGCGCTAAGCAAGCTTTAGAAAAAGGTCGTAACGCAAAACACGTTGTTGAGAACGAACAGCAGTGGCGCGCTCAGCACCGCGACATGGCTCGTGATGTGGCTCAGCAGCGTCAAGCAAAAGAGCTTGCGACTGAATACCAAAAACAGCACAACATCTCACTGACTGATGAAGCGGTTTTCGATGAAGAACGTGAACGTCATGCTATGCAGATCGAGTCTCTTGAGTACGCTCAAGAAGAGCTGCGTGAAGCGAAGAGTGAGCAACGTCGTGTACAACAAAACCACGATCAAGAGATTCAAAAACTTGAGTCTATTGCTCCAGCATGGATCACGGCAAACGATGCGCTTGAAGCATTAAGAGATCAAACCGACGCTGAGCTAGAAGATAGCCAAGCGGTGATGACTCAAATGCAACAAGTGCTTGAAGATGAGAAATCTCAAGCGGTAGCAAAAGATCAGTTGGCTACGCGCCGAGCTGAACTTGAGCACGAAATTGAGCGTTTAGCGTCTCCAGGTGGTTCTAACGATCCTCGCCTCAAAGGCCTAGCGGATACGCTTGGTGGCGTGCTGCTTTCTGAGATCTACGATGATATCACTATTGGTGATGCGCCGTACTTCAGTGCGATGTACGGCCCGGCTCGTCACGCAATTGTGGTTTCTGATCTTGATGGTATTAAAGAGAAGCTGGTGGATCTTGATGATTGTCCAGAAGACCTTTACATCCTAGAAGGCGATGTCGACGCGTTTGATGACAGTTCATTCAATGCCGATGAGCTTGAAGGCGCAGTGTGTGTTCAGCTGAACGATCGCCAAATGCGTTACTCTCGTTTCCCTGAGATCCCACTGTTTGGCCGTGCGGCTCGTGAACAACGTCTAGAGAAATTGCGCGAAGAGCGTGACGTTGTGGTTGAAAACCACGCGAAGGCAGCGTTTGACTCTCAAAAACTGAATCGCCTATACCAAGCATTCAACAGCTTTGTTGCGAAGCACCTGCACGTTGCGTTTAACGCAGACCCAGAGCAAGCACTTGCTGCGATTCGTGATAAGCGTAATCAAATTGTTCGTTCTCTGGCTGAGCTTAACTCTAAAGAGCAGCAGCAACGCAGTCAGCTTCTACAAAGCAAGCAGGCACTTGGTGCGCTAGATAAATTAGCACCAATGGTTCGTATTTTAGAAGACGAAACATTGGCTGAGCGTTTAGCTGAATTAGAAGCGCAACTAGAGCGTTTAAGTGAAGCGAAATCTTACTTGAAGACGCACGGCAAGGCGCTTACTTCTCTAGAACAGTTCGTATCTGCACTAGACGCTGACCCAGAGCAATTCGAAGCTTTGGAAGCAGAGTACCGTCAAGCAGACAACGCGCTACAAACGCTAAAAGGCAAAGTGTTCGCACTGTCTGATCTGATTGAGCGTCGTCATTACTTTGCTTACGCGGATTCTGTTGATTTGCTTAACAAGAGCAGTGAACTGAGCGAGCAACTGAAAGCGAAGTTGGTTCAAGCTGAACAAGCAAGAACCAAAGGCCGCGATGGCTTGAAGCAAGCTCGCGAACAGATGAACCAATACAACCAAGTATTAGCGGCACTGAAGAGCTCACATCAAGCGAAGCAAGAAACGGTTCAAGAGTTCAAACAAGAGCTACAAGAGTTCGGCGTAAACGCTGACGAAGGCGCTGAAGAGCGTGCTGTACGTCGTCGTGACGAGCTTCAAGAGCGTCTGCACACATCTCGCAGCCGTAAGAGTGAATACGAGCGTACGATTACGTCAACTGAACTTGAGATGAAAGCACTGGCTAAGCGTCTTAAGAAAGTTCAAAAAGAGTACACCGAGCTTCGTACTTTCGTTGTTGCAGCGAAAGCGGGTTGGTGTTCAGTACTTCGTTTAGCGCGTGAGAATGATGTTGAACGTCGTCTGCATAAACGTGAACTGGCTTATCTAACGGCAGGCGAGCTTCGCTCTATGTCGGATAAATCACTGGGTGCGCTACGTCTGGCGGTAGCCGACAATGACGACCTGCGTGATTCGCTGCGTTTATCTGAAGACAACGCGCATCCAGAGCGTAAAGTTCTGTTCTACATTGCGGTTTACCAACACCTTCGTGAGCGTATTCGCCAAGATATTATTCACACGGATGATCCGGTTGAAGCAATCGAAGAGATGGAAGTGGAGCTAGCTCGACTAACAGAAGAGTTGACGCAGCGTGAAAATCGCCTGGCAATCAGCTCTGAGTCCGTAGCAAGCATCATCAAGAAAACGATTCAGCGCGAGCAGAACCGTATTCGAATGCTGAACCAAGGTTTGTCTAACATTTACTTTGGTCAGGTTAAAGGCGTACGTCTGAACGTTAAGATCCGTGAAAGCCACGAGATCTTGCTATCAGGGCTAGCAACTCAACAAGAGCAACACAAAGACTTGTTTGAATCAACGCGCTTTACCTTCTCAGAAGCGATGGCGAAGTTGTTCCAACGAGTGAACCCGCATATCGATATGGGTCAACGTTCTCCACAGGTTCTTGGTGAAGAGCTACTGGATTACCGTAACTACCTAGAGCTGAGTGTTGAAGTTAACCGTGGTTCAGATGGTTGGTTACAAGCTGAATCGGGCGCATTGTCTACGGGTGAGGCGATCGGTACGGGTCAGTCAATCCTATTGATGGTTATTCAGAGCTGGGAAGAGGAATCTCGTCGACTTCGCAGTAAAGACATCGTTCCATGTCGTTTGTTGTTCCTTGATGAAGCAGCACGTTTGGATTCTAAGTCGATCTCTACGCTGTTTGAACTGTGTGACCGTTTGGGTATGCAACTTCTGATTGCAGCACCTGAAAACATTAGCCCAGAGAAAGGTACAACCTACAAACTGGTTCGTAAGGTCTTCAAAGACCACGAACACGTACATGTTGTTGGCCTGCGCGGTTTTGCTCAAAACAAACCAGCATCTCCGGTGCAAGAGCTTATCGAAGAAACTGAGCAATAACTTTGATAGCCGAGCAATAAGCTTGATAACTGAGTTATAAGCTCGAAAGCGACTCAATGATATTTGTACAAAGCCCCTAATCAATAGGGGCTTTTTTGTATCTTGAATCTAATTTCCTCAACTGAACTCCTCTCGCCTAATTCTTTTATCGATACTGATAAGACCACTCATACATTATGGTTATTATCAATGGAACTTGTTTGAGGTCACACGCACAAAACCACAAATAATGTATGGTAATGACATAGATTTAATAATATTAATAATATTGTATTACTTAAATTTTAATTGTTGATAACTCGCGTGTGCGAAAGGTAAAGGTAGGACTTAGGTATGATTCAAATCGTTATTGATGGGAAATATCGAATCGTCGAGCAAGGACAAACCGTTCTTGAAGCGGCAAAAACATGTGGTTTGGAAATCCCATCTTTATGTGGTTTGAATAAAACAGCGGATAAAGTGCCGTGTGATTTGTGTGTTGTGGAAGTTGATGGCGTTGGTGTTACTCGCTCTTGTCAGCTTGAAGTGTCTAATGGGCTGAATATTACCACTCAGTCAAAACAGTTAACGAATCATCGACAAGAAGCGTTGAATCGCATTATGACCGATCACTACGCTGACTGTGAAGCGCCATGCCAAACAGCCTGTCCTGCTGGGGTCGACATCCAATCTTACCTGCACCATATTGCTCAAAATGATCACATCAAAGCGATTGAGGTGATCAAAAAGACATTACCAATGCCGCTTTCAATTGGTCGTGTGTGTCCTGCTTTCTGTGAAACCGAATGTCGTCGTAACTTGGTTGATGAATCTATCGCGATTCGCCAACTCAAACGACACGCTGCCGACGCGGATTTAGCGGCTCAAGAGAGCTACATGCCAGCTAAGAAACCGAATAAAGGCAAGAGTATTGCAA
Organism: Vibrio sp. 10N.261.55.F4; assembly: GCF_041470465.1. Classification (NCBI taxonomy): domain Bacteria; kingdom Pseudomonadati; phylum Pseudomonadota; class Gammaproteobacteria; order Vibrionales; family Vibrionaceae; genus Vibrio; species Vibrio sp. 10N.261.55.F4. The sequence continues at coordinate 105,876 of NZ_JBFRMM010000008.1, forward strand.
TTGTCGGTAGTGGCCCCGGTGGGCTTACGGCGGGTTATTACCTATCTAACGAAGGCTATGATGTCAGTGTCTATGAGTCGATGCCGCAAGCGGGTGGTTGGCTGCGTTACGGTATCCCTGAATATCGCTTACCTAAGTCGATTCTAGATAAAGAAATCGAGTTGATGTGTCGCAACGGAATGGTGGTTGAGTGCGGTAAAAAACTCGGTGTTGATTTTACACTGTCTGATTTAAGTAACGATTTTGATGCGGTTTGTTTAGCCGTTGGTGCATCGCAAGCGGTCGAGATGAATTACCCGGGTAGCGAACTCGGAGGTTGTTATTTGGGTGTCGATTATCTGAAAGATTACGTGACCGATCAGCAGTACGTCACTGGTAAAAAGGTTGCCGTGATCGGTGGCGGTAATACAGCGATTGACTGCGCTCGAACCGCAGTTCGTGATGGCGCGGATACTACGCTGATTTATCGTCGTACTCGAGATGAGATGCCAGCAGAAGATTACGAAATCGAAGAAGCTGAACATGAGGGTGTGAAGTTCCACTTCTTAACCAACCCTGCAGAAAACATAGCCGATGAAAATGGTCATGTATCAGAAATACGATTAGAACGAATGGCTTTGGGTCCTGCTGATGCTTCAGGCCGCCGCAGCCCTAAACCAACTGGCGAGTTCTTTGTTGAAGCGTTTGATACGGTTATTGCTGCCGTGTCGCAAAAGCCTGATCTGAGCTTTATGGACAATGAAGCGATTGATATTCCTCTTACTCGTTGGAATACCGCAGATGCTGATCCACAAACCATGCATACCGGAACCGGAAATATTTTCAGTATTGGTGATTTCCGACGCGGCCCTGCAACCGCAGTCGAAGCGGTGGGGGATGGGCGTATTGCTGCACAAGCGATCGATCGCTTCTTCCACGGTGATATGGAAAATATTCCGGCCAAACCGTTTAACTCAAGAAAACACAAACAGCTCAAAGCGGTGGATCCTGAGCAATACCAGTCGATACAACGTATGGCTCGTAAGATCATGCCAGAACTAACGCCCGAGCAGCGTGAACAAAGCTTTGATGAAGTAGAAACAGGGTTTGATAGTGCTGATGCAATAGCGGAAGCAGCAAGATGTCTAGAGTGTGGTTGCCAAGCCAATACCGATTGCGACCTACGAGACTACTCGACCGAATACAAAGCAACGCAAACGCATCCAGAGTACAAAATCGATGTGGCTTCGAATGAGAGTTGGCAGGCGATTCGTGCTGAAGAAGCGAAGGTCGGGTTAACAAGACAAAAATTTTCGGTCGATGACAGTTCTGAGTTCATTATCTTTGACGCCAACCGCTGTATCAGTTGTGGCCAGTGTATCCAAGCCTGTCGCGAACAGAATGTTCATGGCGTTCTGAGCTTCATGAACCAATCCGATGGCAAACCTGCATCAAGACCCGAATGTCGCCCTAACTTTGGGGCGGACAAGACCTTAATGGGCGACTCAAACTGCGTTCAATGTGGATCGTGTATTCAGGCGTGTCCAACCGGTGCAATGGTGGATGCTCGCGACAGAAAGCAGGGAGACACAGACGTACTCAAGAAAGTCGATACCATCTGCACCTATTGCGGTGTCGGCTGCAAGCTAACCATGCATATCGATGAGCAGAAAAACAAAATCCGCTATATCGAAGGCGGAGACTCTCCGGTTAATGAAGGCATGTTGTGTGTTAAGGGACGATTTGGCTTCGATTTTGTGGGCAGCGATGCGCGTTTAACCACACCATTAATTCGTAAAGATGGCTGGTTGCAACCTGCAAGTTGGGATGAGGCAGTTAAGCTTATTGCCGAGAAGTTTACTGCGATTAAGCAAGGCTTTGGCAGTAACGCTTTAGCGGGGTTCTCGTCGGCGAAAACCACCAATGAAGATAACTATGCCTTCCAAAAATTCATACGTCGTGAACTCGGTACCAATAACGTCGATCACTGTGCGCGCCTTTGTCACGCATCTACTGTTACTGGTTTAGAGGCTTCGCTAGGTAGCGGGGCGATGACCAATGATATTCCAAGCATCAAGCACTCAGATGTGATCTTTATTATTGGCTCCGACACCACGTCAGCACACCCAATTATTGGCTCGCATATCAAGCAAGCTGTGAGACATGGTGGAGCGAGATTGATCGTTGCCGATCCAAAACGAATCGATATTGCTGACCATGCTGAACTTTATTTAGCGCACCGACCGGGTACTGATGTAATGTTGATCAATGGTGTGATGCAGCAAATCATCAAACACGGTTGGTACGACCAAGAGTATATCGAAGACCGTGTGGATGGCTTTGATACCTTGCTTCAAGAGGTAATGTCACCAAGTTATTCACTAGACAAAGTGGAGCTGGTAACTGGCGTTAAAGCGGAAGACATCTTCGCAATGGCGCGATTGATTGGTACTGCAGAGCGTACAGCGGTGTACTACTCGATGGGCATTACGCAACATACCACTGGTCACGATAACGTTCGATCAATCGCTAACCTACAGCTCTTGTGTGGCAATATCGGAATTGAAGGCGGCGGTATCAACCCATTACGTGGTCAATCCAATGTTCAGGGTGCGTGTGACATGGGCGCATTGCCAAATAACCTTCCGGGTTATCAGAAAGTGTACAACCCAATGGTTCGTCAAAAATTCGCGATGGAGTGGGGTGTTTCTGACCTACCGGCTGAAACGGGCTTAACGTTGACCGAAATTATTGATGGAGCGTGTCATCGAGATGTTCGTGGTCTGTACGTAATGGGCGAGAACCCAGTGCTGAGTGACCCGAACCAAGCGCATGTGATTGAAGGTCTTGAAGCGTTAGATTTCCTCGTGGTTCAAGATATTTTCTTAACCGAAACCGCTCAATATGCCGATGTGGTGCTACCGTCTTGCTCGTTTGCTGAGAAGTCTGGTCATTTTACTAATACCGAGCGTCGTGTTCAGCGTATTAACCCGGCGGTATTGCCTCCAGGTGAAGCGAAAGAAGATTGGGTGATTATCCAAATGTTGGCTAATGCGATGGGCGGCAATTGGGAATATGACTCGGTTGCTGATATCACCAATGAGATAGCGCGTGTCACGCCACAGTATGGTGGTTTACGTTGGGAGAACATTACGGTGAACGGCGTGCAATGGCCAAGTAATAAGAACAACCCTGATGGCACACGTATCATGCACCAGACCCAATTTACGCGTGGGCGTGGTCAAATGGAGGCGATTCCGTTTAGATACGCTGCTGAGCTACCGGATGCGGAATACCCGTTAGTATTAACGACAGGCCGTATTCTAGAACAGTTCCACACCGGAACCATGACGCGTAAAACTAAAGGGCTGGATAACTTAGCTGGGCCACGTGCGATGGTCAGTGTTCATGATGCTGAAGCGTTAGGGATCTCGAATGGTCAGATGCTTAAAGTCTCAACACGTCGTGGTGAAATTGAAATCGCGGCTTTTGTAACCAAGCGAATGCAGAAAGGTGTGGTGTTTATTCCCTTCCATTTCGTGGAGTCTCCTGTGAACCGTTTGACGACAACGGCGACCGATCCGCATGCCAAGATCCCTGAGTTTAAGGTTGCGGCAGTGCGCATTGATCCGATTCGTGAGCCTGAAATTGAAGCGACAGAGGCTTAGCCCAATTCGTTAACAAATGGCAGATACTAAAAAGCCGCGTAACTCTCAGAGTTATGCGGCTTATTTATTGAGCTCTATTAGGTATCAAGTGACCTAGTTAGCAAATAGCTCAGTTCGGAACAATCTCGTTACCGTGAACACCGAATTGCTTAGCTGCGTATGCCACGCGCTCTGCAGGTTTCGGGTATTCAGCCGGTGTACCAAGGTTCTCAATATGGTGCAATCGAGGAAGCAGACCAGCACCGTTCGCGATTTGGATAGCCAAACCTGGACGTGCGTTAAGCTCAAGTACCATTGGGCCTTCTTCTTGGTCTAGAACCATGTCGGTACCCATGTAGCCAAGCCCCGTCATTTCCCAAGCGCTTGATGCCAGTGTTAGCAGTTTTTCCCAATGCGGCACTTGAAGTAGCGCCAACTCTTTACCCGTATCTGGGTGGTGAGTGACTGGGTGGTCAAACTGAACCGCACGAACGGCCTTGCCGGTTGCGATACAAATACCGACACCCACAGCACCTTGGTGCAAGTTCGCCTTACCATCAGATGCGGAAGTGGATAGACGCATCATTGCCATTACAGGGTAGCCCTTGAATACAATGATTCGAACATCTGGCACACCCTCGTAACTGAAGCCGTCAAAACACTCATCGAACTTAATCAGGTTTTCAACTACAGCGACATCATTCTTACCACCGAGTGAGAAAAGGCCAGCTAGCGCGTTACTGATGTGGCGCTCTACATCTTCTTCATTAATGGTTGAACCGGATGGTTTGGTATAAACGCCGTCCTTATGAGAGGTCACAACAAGAATGCCTTTACCGCCACTACCTTGAGCTGGCTTGATTACAAAACCTGGCCACTCTTTAACCATCTTGTGGATTGTTTTTACTTCAGCTTGATGACCAATCACGCCAATCAACTTTGGTACGGTTGCACCTGCTTGTTCAGCAATGATCTTAGTCTTAAGCTTGTCATCAACCAGTGGATACTTGGAACGATCATTGTAGCGACCAATATAACTATGGTTACGCTTGTTCATTCCCATTATGCCTTTGTCTTTCAACCTAAACGGTGAAGTAAACTGATCAAACATAACTTAGTCCTCCGCTAGCGGTTTAAAGCGACGAAGCTCAGTTAGACGGTAGCCTGTGTAGTTACCTAGTAGCAAGATGGTCGCTAGAATAACAAGTTGTAAACCAATAAAGTTAAACGTTAAGTGCTGAATGAACGGGTTAGTCATGCCTAAGTAAACAAGAACCGCAGTGAATAGAGAACCACCACCTTGCAGCATTACTTCTTTCGCGCCTTCTTCTTCCCATAGGATAGACATACGTTCGATAGTCCAAGATAGGATAATCATAGGGAAGAACGTAATAGATAGACCTTCAGTCAGACCCACTTTAAACGCCACTACAGTAAACACAGAGATAATCATGATTACCGTAATGATTACGGCGGATATCCTGGCTACCAAGAGCAAGTTGAGTTTGGATAAGTAACTTCGAATAATAAGACCCGTACCGACGATCAGTAGGAAGCCAACAATACCCGTTACCAGTTGTGTTTGAACAAAGGCCACCGCAATCAGAACTGGCATGAAGGTACCAGACGTTTTCAAACCGATGATGACACGCAAGAACACAACAATAAGTGCACCGATAGGAATCAGCATGATGGTTTTAAACATCGCTTGCTCTTCTAGCGGTAGGCTATGAATCGATAGGTTTAACAGCTGGTCAGCCGAGACTTTACTGTTGGTTGCTTCAGTTGGTGAAACCTCTTGAGCAATCATAGAGAAGTGAACTTTACTGTTTTGACCGCCAACTACATCCAGTAGAGAAACGTTTGACTCGTCCCAGATAAGTAGGTTTGGTTGAACTTGCTGTTCGCTGGATTCAGGAGAGAACAGAATCCACTCATCGTTATCCCAAATCTGAATCATGTTCTGAATTGATTGACGACGACGGCCATCTTCTAGCTCGATAACACCAACCACTTTGTTGTGTATTTTCGCTGCTGAAAGTAGCTTGTGTGTCGCTTCCACTTTGGTCATGTTGTTCAGAATCAGCGCAGAGTTTTGACTGTCTGGATCATTAAGTGTTTTGATGAGCTCACGAGTGAACGTTAGATTGTCTGCAGAACGCTTTGTTGCTCTGTCAATAAGAGCTAGAGACGCCGCTTCTTCCGGGCCGTCGAAGCTTGGTTGAACCACTTCACCTTCTGGTGGTGTGTCGTTCACTTTAGCTTGGTTGTCGACTAGGAATTGTGTCTTGTAGTAGATGGTTTGAGGGCCATCTGCGTAACGAATAGACCACTCTGCACGACGACCTGACTCAGTATTTAAGTAAGAAATACCGTAACCTGGTGATGAAGCCGATTCGCCGATAAGTGTGTAGTTAGACTGAGTATGAGGAGCCGCTAAGGAAACTTTTGCTTCTTTGCCTACTGCGTTGAACTCAATACGAGCTTCAACGTCCCAAACCTGCCTGGTTTCCCCTGGAGTCCAAGGTACACCGTAGGTCGTATGTCTGAACATACTCAGTGTTATGCCTGCCACGATAAGCAGGAATATAGAGATATAAAATGGAATTCTTGACGTCATAGCTTACCCTACTATTGTTATTTAACTTCCGTTTGTACGTACTTTTTACTTACATCTACTAGCGCTATGTCTTTGATAAATTCGCGCCCTAGTAATACAGGGTGACTCATTTGAGAGCGATCCGCCAATGTAAATTGCGCTTTTTCATGGATTTTTCCAACTTTAACCCATAATTCAATCACAGCTCGACGTTCTGTCTGATCATTCGTTGATTGGCGGATTTTCACATAACGTACAACAGGCGCTTCAATCCATTTCTGGTCTTCTTTAGCTTGGGCTTTGTCGTCTAGGTGAAATTTAACCCAGTTCTTACCATTTCGTTCGAATTCTTTAATATCGACGGCATTCAAAGAAGAGGTTGTTGCGCCGGTATCCACTCGCGCATCAAAGCTTTGTTTGATTGAGTCGATAGACACTTTTTCGATTCCGCCAAGGATAGTCGGTTGTGAGGTAGGAGCGATAGGAGCCGCTGCAACTGCCACGGGTTCTTCTTCCTCTAGCTCTTCAATGACTTTGTGTTCCATGCTTGTTAGATGAACATCTAACTGATTTGAAAGGGTGATGATTTCGTCTTCTAAGCTTTCAATGTAATCACTTTGATTACTGACTTGCAGTTCAAGATTTTGAACCTTATTTGCGATGTTTGTCTCTGAGCGGGCAATAGCATCGAGAGTTTCTTGGTGGTAGGCAGCACCGTTAGTAAGGGTACAACCAGAGAGCAAACCAACCGCCACAATAGGCGATAATCGCTTAAACATAAAAAAACCTTTGGAAATTAGAGAATAGTTCAGACTATTTAGAAGTTTAGCCCACAAAAAAGGATGCGTGAAGCATCCTATTGTAAGAGTCTGGTCATATTGAATCGCAATGTGAGCGCTACGCCAATTATTGTAATTTTAAATAGCTCACTTATTAAGCATAAGTCAATTTTTGTTCAATTTGCGCGCATTTTTGTGAAAGCTCACAGCGAAGCAAAAGGTGGCGCTGTAGCCACCAAAAAGCCATTACTCTGTTATCGGCTAAATAATGGCTTTCGGGCATCACATTTATGGCTTGGTCGCCACAAGAATGGCACGTCTTGGTGCTGGGTGACCTTCAACCGTTTTACTTGGATCATTCGGGTCTAAGTAATCTGGTAGAGAGTTGTGTGTCATCCATTCTGTCGTGCGTTGCTCGCCGATTGTCGTGACATTCTCATCCACGATGCGCACGTCTTCAAAGCCGACCTGTTCAAGCCAGCGTTTCAGAGCTCGAGCAGAGGGGAAGAAGTACACGTTTCTCATCTGCGCGTAACGGTCAACAGGAACCAGAACTGCATTTTCATCGCCTTCAATCACTAAGGTTTCAAGCACTAATTCACCGCCAGACACCAATTGGTCTTTCAGTTGAATCAAGTGATCAAGCGGAGAGCGACGGTGGTATAGCACGCCCATGCTGAATACAGTGTCGTACGCTTCCAGTTTTGGTAGTTGTTCAATACCTAGAGGTAAAAGGTGCGCACGTTGGTCATCGCCCATCAACTTACGGATCGCTTCAAACTGAACCAAGAAAAGGTGAGAAGGGTCGATACCTACTGTAAGACGAGCGCCTTGGCCAAGCATGCGCCACATGTGGTAACCATTGCCACAACCTACATCGAGCACAGAACGGTTTTTAAGTGGTGAGATATGTGGAAGCACACGATCCCATTTCCAGTCACTGCGCCACTCTGTATCGATATGAATGTCGTGAACCGTGTAAGGACCTTTTCTCCACGGGTGGAAAGTCTTCAATAAGCTTTCTAGCTTTTTCAGTTCGCCTGTGTGGTATGGCGTAGAACTACCAATCGTCACTGAATTTTTCAGGTCAACTTGATCTGGCACGTCTTGTGGAATCTTGTTTAGTGCACGTAGCCAGCGGTCAAAGTCACCGTGCTCTGCATTTTGCCAATCGGTCAGTTGCTGTGGCAGGACATTTAGCCACGGCTGAAGGCGAGTATCTTGGGCAATAAGTTGATAAAAATTGGCAAAATTAAACATAGGTTTTCACTGAGTTGGTGGTGTAGAAATTAAATTTGTCACTCCATTAAGAGTGTGGACAAACATGCTAGGGAATCTCGTTTATCGTGTTTGATAAGAGATCCCCAATTCGTTTGTTCCTCGCTCTTGAGGATGACATTTTAGTACGTGCTAACGGTGTCGCGACGGTTACGTAATCTAAAATGTTTACTTTATCGCGAACATTGAACCAAAGTTGAAACATTGGAACCAGACTTCGCTGCTTGAGAAGCCAATCTTATCAAATCGCTCTCTGTGAACAGGGATCGAATCCGGGCGCATCACGTTTTCAATTGCGCTACGTTTCTGACTTACTTCTAGCTCGCTGTACCCGTTAGCACGTTTGAAATCATGGTGCAGGTCGATAAGCAGTTCATTTGAGCTTTCATCTTCGAATACGTATTTTTCTGACAGGATTAAGATCCCGCCTGGGCGCAAGCCAGCATGAATTTTCTCAAGCAGAGCGTATCGATCGTCTGGAGAAAGAAATTGCAGCGTAAAGTTAAGCACCACAACAGAAGCGTCTTTGATTTCCACTTCACGGATGTCGGCTTCAATCACTTCTACCGGTGTGTCACTGCGGTAAGCATTTACGTGCAATTTGCAGCGCTCAACCATGGCTTCTGAATTATCGATCGCGAAAATCGTGCAGCCTTCTTGCTGAATGTGACGACGCATAGAAAGTGTCGCAGCACCAAGCGAGCAGCCAAGGTCGTAAATATTTGAGTGTGGCTTTACAAAGCGCTCAGCCAGCATGCCGATTGCAGAGATGATATTGCTATAGCCAGGCACCGAACGTTGAATCATATCCGGAAATACTTCAGCAACCCTTGCATCAAAGGTGAAGTCTCCAATTTTATCAATAGGAGCGGAAAAGATATTGTCTGTGTTGCTCATAGCATTTTCTCTCGACAGTCAGCGTAATTGGCACAAAATTCGTACCAAATAAAAGGGGGCGTATTTTACGTAAAAAAAACGCCACTGTCACGAAAACTGAGATTTAGCTCAAGGTTCGAAGCTACTTACAAGTGAGAGGTTAAAACATCGAGATTTGGTGATTGCCTTTTTGAGCTGGAAACTGAGCCAGTTCGGGCAGTAATAATGATGTATTTTCAGAGACTTGCTTTTGTAGCCTCTTATAAATAGCAATCGCAAGTTCAGGTGCGTGGTTATTGTCTGGGGTGTGGATCATTAAATAGGGCTGCTTGCCTTCATTAAGCCAGTTTGGGATTTTGGCAAACCAAGGCTTAAAAAACTCAATATTAGGTTCTTGGTCTGGGTGACCAATAAATCGAATCATCGGGTTATTGGCGGTAGCAATTGCATGAACAGGAACACGCGGTTTTTTCTGATGCGCATCGATCACCGCTTCTGTGGTGGGTGGCGCAGAGAAAACGGGGCGGCTGTCCATAATGATGCGATTGATGCCTTCCTCAACCAGCCATTGGTTGAAGCGTTTTTCCGCATCGCCCTTATCAAAGAAACCTAAGTGTCGAACTTCGACGCCAAGCTGCATATCTTTTGGGAATAAGGTGCAAAACTTTTGTAGGGCAGGCAGCATGCTGGGCTCAAAACTGTGCGGCAGCTGAATCGTCCATTGACCAATACGATCATGCAGTGGCGACATCGTCATCAAGAACTCTTTGAGTTCGGCTTGGCAGTGTCTCAGTTGTTGCTGGTGGGTGATGAATTTGGGCAATTTGAAGGTGAACTTGAAATCATCGTGACTGGCGGCTTTCCAATTGTGAACGGTAGACATACTTGGCGTAGCGTAAAAGGTGGTGTTGCCCTCAACGGTATGGAAAACTTGGGTGTATTTTTCCAAGCGTTCGGCAGGCTTGGTGCCTTTACCGTAGAACTGACTTTGCCACTCAGAATGAGACCACATAGTTAATCCAAGTCTTAGAGGTAAAGTTTCTGTTGTTATTACACGATTATCCATCTATTACACCGTTATCCATCACGCCATCAGTCATTACAAAAAGTTTTTGGGTTGAAACGAAAATCTACTTTACGAGAGTTTTGCTGATTAAGGTACTTTCGAGATATAATTATCGCAATTTTTTCGGTTTTGATGAATCTTTGCGCACTTGATGGGCTAAAAAGCAGCAAAGCCAGATAAAACACAATAAATTCGAATGTGGAAGGTCGATTTTAAGCGAGTTTCCGCGTATAAATGTTCCTTTGCTCTGTTGTGTGGAATGACCACTGACAGCTTGGAAATTAGTAAATAATTAAGAGATTGGGAAATTCATTATGCGTACCCATTACTGTGGTAACCTGAACAAGTCCCTGGCGGGACAAACTGTAGAATTGTGCGGCTGGGTAAACCGTCGCCGTGATTTAGGCGGTCTTATCTTTATTGATATGCGTGATCGTGAAGGCATCGTTCAGGTTGTTGTCGATCCAGATATGAAAGATATCTTCCCGATCGCTAACCAACTGCGTAATGAATTCTGTATCAAGTTTACTGGTGAAGTACGAGTTCGTCCGGACAGCCAAGTAAATAAAGACATGGCTACTGGTGAAGTAGAACTTTACGCGACGGGTCTAGAGATCATTAACCGTTCAGAAGCGCTTCCACTAGACTTCAACCAAACGAACTCTGAAGAGCAGCGTCTTAAGTACCGTTACATCGATCTTCGTCGTCCAGAAATGAGCGACCGTATTAAGCTTCGTGCACGTGCTTCTAGCTTCGTTCGTCGTTTCCTAGATGAGAACTTATTCCTAGACATCGAAACGCCAGTACTAACGAAAGCGACACCAGAAGGTGCTCGTGACTACCTAGTACCAAGCCGTGTTCACAAAGGTAGCTTCTACGCACTTCCTCAATCTCCTCAGCTTTTCAAGCAACTGCTGATGATGTCTGGTTTTGACCGTTACTACCAAATCGTTAAATGTTTCCGTGATGAAGATTTACGTGCTGACCGTCAGCCTGAATTTACTCAAATCGATATCGAAACATCTTTCATGACTTCTCAAGAAGTACGTAACGTGACTGAGAAGCTTGTTCACGATATGTGGAAAGAACTTCTAGATGTTGAACTAGGTCAATTCCCAGTAATGCCTTTCTCTGAAGCGATTCGTCGTTTCGGTTCTGATAAGCCAGATCTACGTAACCCAATAGAGCTAGTGGACGTTGCTGACTTGGTTAAAGATGTTGAATTCAAGGTATTCTCTGGCCCAGCTAACGACGAAAAAGGTCGCGTAGCAGTTATCCGTGTTCCAGGTGGTGCTAAGCTAACTCGTAAGCAAATCGACGGCTACGCTGAACACGTAAACATCTACGGCGCGAAAGGCCTAGCTTGGATGAAGGTTAACGACCGTGCTGCAGGCATGGAAGGTATTCAATCTCCAGTTGCTAAATTCCTAAGCGAAGACGTAATCAACGGTATTCTAGATCGTACTCAAGCTGAATCTGGCGATATCATTCTGTTCGGCGCAGACAAAGCGGGCATCGTTGCTGAAGCAATGGGCGCACTTCGTCTTAAACTAGGTACGGATCTAGAGCTAACAGACACATCTGCATGGGCTCCACTGTGGGTTGTTGACTTCCCAATGTTTGAAGAAGACGGCGAAGGTAACCTACACGCAATGCACCACCCATTCACATCACCACTAGGTGTGAACGCGGAAGAGCTAAAAGCGAACCCAGCAGCAGCAAATTCTGATGCATACGACATGGTAATCAACGGCTACGAAGTAGGCGGCGGTTCTGTACGTATCCACAACGCAGAAATGCAAACAGCGGTATTTGGTATCCTAGGTATCGAAGCACAAGAGCAACAAGAGAAGTTCGGCTTCCTACTTGAAGCGCTTAAGTACGGCACGCCACCGCACGCTGGTCTAGCATTCGGTCTTGACCGTCTAGCAATGCTGCTTTGTGGTACTGAGAACATCCGTGACGTTATCGCATTTCCGAAAACAACAGCTGCAGCATGTCTACTAACAGACGCGCCAAGCCTAGCGAACCCAGCATCACTGGAAGAGCTAGCAATCGCAGTTAAACTAGCGAAGAAAGAAGACTAATCAAGCGATTAGCCTAACTTTCTACTGAAGCTTTGAGTTTTCGATAGAGCTAAATTTTGTAGTAGAACAATAAAATGCCCGTTAATTTGACGGGCATTTTTTTTTGCGTTCGATATACTAAGCTCATAAAGCATGTATAAATAATCAGTATTTGAAGTTATGTCTATTATCTTAGGGATTGACCCTGGCTCACGCATTACCGGTTACGGTGTTATTCATCAAAATGGCCGCCACCTATATTACTTAGGGAGTGGTTGCATTCGCACCTCAGAAAAAGAGTTGCCGGGTCGACTCAAGCAGATCTATGCAGGTGTGAGCGAAATTATTACTCAGTTCCAACCGGATGTGTTTGCGATAGAGCAGGTCTTCATGGCTAAGAATGCAGACTCAGCGCTTAAGCTTGGGCAAGCTAGGGGCAGCGCGATCGTAGCGGCTGTAAATGCGGATTTGCCTGTTCATGAATACGCGGCTCGTTTAATTAAGCAAGCAGTGACGGGTAATGGTGGTGCGGACAAGTCTATGGTTCAGAACATGGTGATGAGCATGCTTAAGTTACCCGCTAAACCACAGGCCGATGCTGCCGATGCTCTAGGCGTAGCGATCACTCACGCCAACACCAATAAAACTTTGATAGCGCTTGCGGGTAAAGCAACGGGTGCAAGAAAAGGGCGTTACCGTTAATTCTCATTCTCTTGTAAGCTCCTAACATACAGCCTTTAGACCTATTCCATCGATGAGCCTCACGCCCTGTTTGGCTCATATCAAAACACTACGCTGCTAAATCCTTGATGAAATGAGATCTTTCGAACAGAACCCAGATAATAACATTGCGTATCATTTAACATGTTATTAACATTGGTCGGAGGTCTAACAAGTTAATCAAGGATGATCACTGATGAACCCTATCAAGCTGTGGCGCGCGCTGTTTTTACCCAAAAGTAATGGGTGGAGTAACAACGAAGTCAGACAAGCCGATATCTTATTACTCTTTACCTTTATCGCCTTCTTTGTGGGTGTCTACAGCTTAATCAAATGGACCAAGCACGAAGAGCAACTTCTGATCGCCACATCTGTGTTCCTTATCGTGTTCGAACTGATCTCTGCACTGCTGTTGCGTGTTACCAGTAAGCCCAGTCTTGCTCTCAATTTTGGCTTTGTGGGGATGGCGGTACACGCCCTCAATATTATCTATCAAAGCGGTGGTGTGGTGGCGTCAACACAGGCTTATTGGGTGCCTTTGTTAGTGGTCGCTTTTTTCTTGTCCGGAACACGCATTGTCGCCTTGGTATGGAGTGGGTTAGTGATCGGGGTTTCATTGGTGATGACGTCGGCTCACCTTAATGGCTTTGAATTTCCGCAGTTAGTACTTACTCCTGAAGCGGTGGTGGTTGAAACCTGGTCTGGTGTGATCATGCCGTTGGTGGTTATTTGCATTGCTCAAGCGTTTACCGCGAAGCAAAAAGAGATCGCAATCGAAATAGCGGAAGAAGCGATTTCAGAAAGCCAGCAGGTTGCCAATCAAGCAACTCAAAGTGAAGCGCGCTTATCGGTTGTGCTAGACCAAGCCAATTCGAATTCAGACAGCTTACAGGGTGTCTCTGTTCATCTAGAACAACAGTCACAAGACTTACATGGTCAAGTCGAGGTGTTGAACATAAATTGTGAATCCCAAGCGAGTGCGGCAGAACAGATGAGCCAACAACTGCATCAGATGACACAAGGCATCGAGGAATCTAATTCATTTGTGGGTGAACTAAAAGAGCGCAGCGAAGCCGTTGGCACCAAAGCTCAAAAAAGTTCTGAGTCACTTGAGGCCTCGACCAGTGCAATCAGCCAAATTATTCAAAGCAACCAAGAGATCATGAAGGTCGCGGATCTGATTACGTCGGTTGCTGAACAAACTAATTTGTTGGCATTAAATGCGGCCATAGAAGCGGCTCGCGCAGGAGAACAGGGAAGAGGATTTGCGGTAGTTGCCGACCAAGTGAGAGAGTTATCGGCGAAAAGCAGTCATTCCGCAATAGAAATTCGAACCCTGTTGGACCGCAGTAAAGACGAAGTGGAGCATGGACGAGCGATTATTGAGACGACTGCGAATGAGATGAACGGCATCATCTCCGAGGTTCAAACTATCTCGACTGACTTCAATCAGCTGACCAACATTATGGCGATGCAGATGAATTCCTTGAAAGAGCTCGATCTCGCGAGTTCAGAAGTGGCGCAAAGTGTCGCGGAAACTAAATCTGTTTCAGGGTTAGTGGCCAATTATGGTTCTGAACTCACAGGACATGTTACCTCTGTCAAAGAGCTGGTCGAAAGCCTAAATAACGTGGTTTCACAAGCCAAACAAGCGTAAATAAATCACCCGAATAAACACAAAGAACTGGATAAGCATCCAGTTCTTTTATATTCTGTCCCTCAAATTATATTCCACCAAGAGAGTGAATTGTGATCGGACGTCTACGCGGTACATTAATAGAAAAACAGCCACCAGAGTTATTAATTGAAGTGAGTGGCGTTGGCTATGAAGTTCAAATGCCAATGAGCTGTTTTTATGAATTACCAAACGTTGGCGAAGAGGCAATTATCTACACTCACTTTGTTGTTCGTGAAGATGCACAACTGCTTTACGGCTTCAACACAGTTAAAGAACGCGCGCTGTTCCGTGAAGTCATTAAAGCGAATGGTGTTGGTCCTAAGCTTGGCCTTGGTATCCTTTCAGGTATGACGGCGAGTCAGTTTGTTCAGAGTGTTGAACGTGAAGATATTTCTACACTAGTGAAACTACCGGGTGTCGGTAAGAAAACCGCAGAACGTCTTGTTGTTGAAATGAAAGACCGCCTGAAAGGATGGGGCGCAGGAGACTTGTTTACGCCTGCAACGGATGCAGCACCGATTGACTCTATGCCAACGGTTCATGACGCTGAAGAAGAAGCGGTAAGTGCACTACTTGCATTAGGCTACAAGCCCACTCAAGCTTCTAAGGTTGTTTCTCAAGTGGCTAAAGAAGGCATGACAAGCGAACAACTGATTCGTGATGCCTTGAAGTCGATGGTTTAATTAAAACCTAAATCGCGATATAAGCTCAGTATTGCATCACGTTTATCTATAGCGAGTACTATCTCGTTAGAATATGCTTAGTATTCATGTGCTCCACTATTGGTGAGCGACTAAGCAAGACTTAAAGATAACAGAGTTAACACTCTTAAATTGGAACCCTCTATGATTGAAGCTGATCGCCTCATTGCTCCTGATAATCCGGTCTTTAAAGATGAAGATGTTATTGACCGCGCGATAAGACCGAAAGCATTAGCCGACTATCAAGGTCAGGATCACGTTCGTGGTCAGATGGAAATCTTCATCAAAGCAGCTCAACTACGTAACGAGGCGCTCGATCATCTATTGATATTTGGTCCTCCTGGCTTGGGTAAAACCACCTTGGCGAATATCGTTGCCAATGAAATGGACGTTAACATTCGTACCACTTCAGGGCCTGTATTAGAGAAAGCAGGTGATTTGGCGGCATTGCTGACCAACCTTGAAGAAAATGATGTGCTGTTCATCGATGAGATCCACCGTTTAAGCCCTGTGGTTGAAGAGGTGTTGTATCCAGCGATGGAAGATTACCAACTGGACATCATGATTGGTGAAGGCCCTGCGGCGCGCTCAATCAAGATAGATCTTCCACCTTTCACTTTGATTGGCGCGACGACTCGTGCTGGTTCTCTGACGTCTCCGCTGCGTGACCGTTTTGGTATTACTCAGCGTCTTGAGTACTACAAAGTTGAAGACCTGCAAAACATCGTTCAGCGTAGTGCCGATTGCTTAGGTTTATCTATGGAGTCTGAAGGCGCATTGGAAGTTGCTCGTCGTGCTCGTGGTACACCTCGTATTGCTAACCGTTTACTGCGCCGCGTTCGCGACTATGCGGAAGTGAAAGGGGATGGCCATATCTGTCCAGAGGTTGCCGATAAAGCGCTTAACATGTTGGATGTCGATGCTAAAGGTTTCGACTACATGGATAGAAAGCTTCTACTCGCAATTATGGAGAAGTTTGGTGGCGGTCCAGTGGGTATCGATAACATGGCAGCCGCGATTGGTGAAGAGAGAGACACCATTGAAGATGTGTTAGAGCCTTATTTGATACAGCAAGGTTATCTACAAAGAACGCCAAGAGGTCGAATCACCACTGACAGAGCGTATTTACACTTTGGAATAGATAAACCCTCCAATCGCTAATTTATTCATTTTTAAAGATCCCAGTTGCATAAGCACTGGGGTTTTTTGCATTTTACTGAATAACAACTCTTTGCGCGAGTCGCTATAAAACTCAAATAGGGCTGTTCAAAAATGAAAACTTTGATTTCAGGTTTGATTTGGCTAACAAAAATTGAAATAAGTTGTCATATTTCTTGTTAATACTTTATGGGTAGTTGTGACTTGAATGTTGATGGTGTGCTGAGGTTTTGTCACAGCTATCATGCAGTGTTATTAAGACAAGCCGAATTGGTGTGATTTTAATCATAATTGTACAAAATTAACCCTATTTTGCACGAATAAATTTGATACAAATCAACGCAGGGTTCTCCCATAAACCTTTTGAAACATACTGATTTTACCAGTAATATTAGCGCCAGCTATATTAGCTTATGCTTAACAATAATCTAACTATAACGGTACGTTTTTGCTACAAATTTCAAGTTGTAATAACAATTCTACAAATTGTTTTAACATAGATTTTTGAGGTGAATAATCACACAAGTGTCATTCAGCCGACACAAAGGAGTTACCATGATTGATGTTGTTGATCTGTCGCGATTGCAGTTTGCATTTACAGCGATGTATCACTTCCTATTTGTTCCACTGACTTTAGGTATGGCATTTCTACTTGCCATCATGGAGTCTGTTTATGTAATGACTGGCAAGCAAATTTACAAGGACATGACCAAGTTCTGGGGTAAATTGTTTGGTATTAACTTTGCTCTTGGTGTAGCGACAGGCTTAACCATGGAGTTCCAGTTTGGTACTAACTGGTCTTACTATTCTCACTATGTTGGCGACATCTTTGGTGCTCCGCTAGCTATCGAAGCGCTTGTTGCATTCTTCCTAGAGTCTACTTTTGTTGGCCTTTTCTTCTTCGGTTGGGACAGACTGTCAAAGCGTCAACACTTAGCGGTAACTTGGTTAGTAGCACTAGGCTCTAACTTCTCTGCGCTTTGGATCTTGGTAGCAAACGGCTGGATGCAAAACCCAGTGGGTGCGGAATTTAACTTTGAAACCATGCGTATGGAAATGGTGAGCTTCGCTGAAGTTGTACTAAACCCAGTAGCGCAAGTTAAATTCGTACACACAGTAGCGTCTGGTTACACAACGGGTGCGATGTTCATCCTTGGTATCAGCTCATACTACATTCTTAAAGGTCGTGACCTTGCCTTTGCTCGTCGTTCTTTCGCGATTGCAGCATCTTTCGGTATGGCGGCGATCTTGTCAGTAATCGTACTAGGTGATGAATCTGGTTACGAGCTTGGTGAAGTTCAGAAAGTGAAGCTCGCTGCGGTAGAAGCAGAGTGGCACACGGAAGAAGCACCAGCAGCATTTACTGTTTTTGGTATTCCTAACCAAGAAACAATGGATACTGACTACGCAATTAAGATCCCTTACGTAATGGGTATCATTGCGACGCGTTCTCTTGATAAAGAAGTAACGGGCTTGCGTGACCTACGTGATGATCACGTTGATCGTATCCGTACTGGTATGTACGCTTACGAACTTCTAGAAAAACTACGTGCAGGCGATAAGTCTGAAGAAAACATGGCAGCGTTCGACGAAGTGAAAGGTGACCTAGGTTACGGTCTACTTCTTAAGCGCTACACAGACAACGTTGTTGACGCAACAGAAGATCAAATCCAAATGGCTGCGGATGATTCTATCCCAACAGTTTGGCCTCTATTCTGGTCATTCCGTCTGATGGTTGCTTGTGGCTTCATCATGCTGTTTGTATTCGGTGCGGCGTTTGTTCAAACGTGTCGTCAGAAGATCGAACAGAAACCATGGGTACTTAAAGCAGCACTATTCTCAATCCCACTACCTTGGATTGCGATTGAAGCAGGTTGGTTCGTTGCTGAGTTTGGTCGTCAACCATGGGCGGTTGGTGAAATCCTACCGGTTAACGTTGCTGCATCAGCACTAACTATTGAACAGCTATGGACTTCTCTATTCGCTATCCTGGCACTGTACACAGTGTTCCTGATTGCAGAAGTTTACCTAATGCTGAAATTCGCACGTAAAGGTCCAAGTAGCTTGAAGACAGGCCGTTACCACTTCGAACAAAACGATAACTCTGTTGAAGACAAAGTTAGCCGTTCAGTTGAAGTATAAGTGAGGGAATATTAATGTTTGATTACGAAAGCTTACGACTCATCTGGTGGATCCTAATTGGTGTATTACTGGTAGGTTTCGCAGTAACAGATGGCTTTGATATGGGTGTTGCAGCACTTTCACCGGTTATCGGTAAGAGTGACACTGAACGTCGTATCATGCTGAATACGATCGCCCCTCACTGGGATGGTAACCAAGTTTGGTTGATCACGGCTGGTGGTGCACTGTTCGCAGCTTGGCCACTGGTTTACGCAACGTCGTTTTCTGGCTTCTACTTCGCAATGTACGCGACGTTAGCAGCGCTTTGGTTACGACCACTTGCACTTGATTACCGTTCTAAAATCGAAGACCCAAAATGGCGTAAAACGTGGGACTACGCACTTTGCTTTAGTGGCACAGTTCCGCCAATCATCTTCGGTGTAGCATTTGGTAACCTACTACAAGGTGTTCCATTTGACCTTAACGATCTAATGATGTCTAAGTACCACGGCACATTCTTCGCTCTGCTAAATCCGTTTGCATTGCTATGTGGTGTGTTGGCTCTGATGTTGTTCGTGATGCAAGGTGCAACATGGCTTCAAATGAAGACAACAGAAGCGCTGCACGCTCGTGCTCGTAACGTTGCTCAGATCACTGGCCTAATTGCTATTGCTCTATTCGTTATTGGTGGTTTCTGGGTTCAATCTATCGAAGGCTATGTAATTACGAGCACTATCGATACGTTTGCTGACTCAAACCCACTAAACAAAGAAGTATCACTTCAAGTGGGTGCTTGGATGACAAACTTCGAAACTTATCCAGCAATGTGGGCTGCGCCGATCCTTGGTGTAGCAATGCCACTGCTTGCTGTGATTGCATCTCGCTTTGAGCGTGGTGGTTTCGCATTCTTGTTCTCAAGCCTATCGAACGCTGGTGTTATTCTAACGGCTGGTTTTGCAATGTTCCCATTCGTAATGCCATCAAGCCTGAACCCTAACCAAAGCTTGACTATGTGGGATTCAACAGCGAGTGAGCTAACGCTTGGTCTTATGACTGTCGTTGCGGCGGTAATGGTTCCTGTGATTCTTGGCTACACAACTTGGACATATTACAAAATGTTCGGTCGTCTAGATAAGAAACACATCGAAGATAACGACGTTTCAGCTTACTAAGCTAGAAGTTAAATAACTTAGGAGAAATTTTATGTGGTATTTCGCATGGATTTTGGGTGTACTTCTAGCATGTGCATTCGGCATCATCAATGCTCTATGGCTAGAGCATTCAGAAATGATGGACAAAGACAGTGAGTAATCTCGCAGAGCAAATCGCTAAGCTGCATCAACCAATGGATAAGACTCTGCTTAGAGCCTTAGCCCTAGTATTGGGTTTCATGCATGTGGGTTTAGTGATGTGGGATCCTGAAGCGTATGCGACAAGCATCGGTGGCTTTAACGCGATCATCGGACCAATGTTTATTTGGGCAGTATGCTCAAGCATGGTTTACGGTATCGGATTTAAGCCAAGAGCTTGGATGTGGCAGCTACTGTTTAGCCCATATGTTTCACTCACAATTTTGCTCTACCTAACGGTGCTGCGCCTTCTATAAAAGGCAAAGGATTTAGGTTCATAACAACGTGAGCCTTTATACTTGTTGGGTTTTTAGCCAAAAAGAGGTCATCTTATACAGATGGCCTTTTTTTTCGTCTCTCAAATCAAAAAATTCACAGCGATATACTATTAATGATAAGGAGTTAGGTTATAGTGAGATCTTTATCGTTTTGGATTGTGGTAGCAAATTGCAGGGATTATCTAAGCTATTTACGTGGCCAGTGACTGTGTATTACGAAGACACCGATGCGGGTGGCGTTGTATACCATTCAAACTATCTTAAGTTTTTCGAACGCGCTCGAACTGAGATGTTGCGCTCAATTGGCGTTTCTCAGCAAGTATTGTTAGAACAAAACATCGGTTTTGTAGTCCGACATATGGACATTGATTTTATTCAAGGCGCGCGTCTTGATGATTCTTTACAAGTCATTACAAATATTTACGAGTTGAAGCGAGCTACCTTGGTCTTCTGTCAAGAGATCGTAAATCCTGATGGCAAGGCATTGTGTAAAGCAATGGTTAAGGTAGCATGTATCGATAATCAAAAAATGAAACCCAAAGCAATGCCAACATTTATTCTCACGGAGCTAACGAATAGTGACTGCTGAAATCTCAATCTTAGGCCTAATTTTAGAAGCTAGTTTACTAGTTAAGATGGTCATGCTGACTCTTATGGGCATGTCTGTTGTTTCTTGGGCGATGATCATAAAAAGAAGTAAAGTGTTATCTCAAGCTTCTAAACAAACAGAAGTGTTTGAAGACAAATTTTGGTCAGGCGTTGATCTTGCAAAACTGTACCAAGAGAGCAACAAACGCAAAGACGAGCTTTCTGGTACTGAAGAAATTTTCTACGCAGGCTTTACTGAGTTCGCTCGCCTTCGTAAATCGAATGCAACATCACCTGACTTCATTATGGAAGGCACTGGCCGTGCGATGCGCGTTGCCGTTGCTCGTGAGGTTGATGAACTAGAAACTAACTTACCTTTCTTGGCGACCGTTGGCTCTATCAGCCCATACATCGGCCTATTTGGTACGGTTTGGGGCATCATGCACTCATTCATCGCATTAGGTGAAGTGAAGCAAGCGACGCTCGCAATGGTTGCTCCTGGTATTGCAGAAGCACTGATCGCAACAGCAATGGGTCTATTCGCTGCGATTCCAGCGGTAATGGCGTACAACCGCTTCAGCAGCCGAGTAGGCAAGCTAGAACACAACTACGCGACTTTCTCTGAAGAGTTTCACAGTATTCTTCACCGTCAAGCGATGGCTGGCAGGGAATAATAGATGGCTGGATACCAACCTAAAAAACGCAAAATGACAGCAGAGATTAACGTTGTACCTTACATCGACGTTATGCTTGTTTTGCTGATCATTTTTATGGTGACTTCGCCGTTTGTTACTCAAGGCGTTGACGTTGAATTGCCTCAGGCTTCAACGGCTAAATCGGCACAAGACCTACTGGGTGACGACAATGCAAGTTTCATCATCGTTGAAGTGAACAAAGACGGTGAACTTGGCTTGAGCGTTAATGACGAAGAAGTACAGCGTGGCTTATCAATGGAAGATATTATCGTCCGTGTGAAAGCCGAGTTGTCTCTGAAGCCAAACTCTCCAGTGGCGGTTGGTGGTGATGCCGCAACGCCATACGCTGAAGTGGTTTTATTACTTGATGAATTAAGCCGTGCAGGTGTGCCAAAGGTTGGCCTTTTAACGGATATAAGGGAATAGCTCCGTAGCATTCATGAAAGCGAATAATAAAAAATCCAATAATTTCAGATCACCGCTTCTTATTTCTCTTGGGCTGCACGTCATTTTATTCGTTGCGCTCATTTGGGGGGCGGATTTCACGATGTCAGAGCCAAAGCCTACAGGGCAGATGGTTCAAGCAGTGGTGATTGATCCTCAGTTGGTTCGCCAGCAAGCTCAACAGATTCGTCAACAAAGAGAAGCGGCAAGCAAGAAAGAGCAAGAGCGTCTTGACAAACTCAGACGTGAAAGCGAACGACTTGAAAAGAATCGTAAAGCTGAAGAAGAAAATATTCGCAAGCTAAAAGAACAGCAAGCGAAAGAAGCTAAAGCAACTCGTGAAGCTGAAAAGCGTCGAGTTGAGAAAGAGAAACAACGCAAAGCTGAAGAAGCGCGTTTACAGCAAGAGCAAAAGAAAGCCGCTAAAGCCGAAGCTAACCGTAAGCTAAAAGAAGCTGCGTTAGTGAAAGCCGAGAACGAGCGTAAAGCCAAAGAAGCGGCAATCGCAAAAGCTGAACAAGAACGCGTGGCAAAAGAAAAAGCAGCGAAAGAGGCAGCAGACAAAGCTCGTAAAGAGAAAGAAGCCGCTGAACTCGCGGAAAAGCAACGCATAGCGAAAGAGAAAGAAGCGGCAGCGGCAGCAGAGAAAGCCCGTAAGGCAAAAGAAGCTGCAGC
Organism: Vibrio sp. 10N.261.55.F4; assembly: GCF_041470465.1. Lineage (NCBI taxonomy): Bacteria > Pseudomonadati > Pseudomonadota > Gammaproteobacteria > Vibrionales > Vibrionaceae > Vibrio > Vibrio sp. 10N.261.55.F4. Next base: position 128,573 of record NZ_JBFRMM010000008.1, read on the forward strand.
AAAAGCAGAAAAAGAGCGTAAACAACAAGAAGCCGCATTGAACGATATCTTTGCTGGGCTTGAAACGGAAGCGACTCAAAACTCTTCAGCAAGACAACAATTTATCACTGATGAAGCGCAACGTTACGGGGCTATCTATACCCAACTGATTCAACAGAACCTGTTGTTAGAAGACAGCTATCGAGGACGCTCATGTCGAGTGAACCTTAAGCTGATTCCAACGGGCTCTAACGCGATATTGGGTAGTTTGAGTATCTTAGATGGCGATAGCCGTTTATGTGCAGCAACCAAGCGTGCGGTGGCACAAGTACAATCTTACCCGTTGCCTAAAGACCCAGACATTGTGAACTCACTGAAAGACATTAACTTAACTGTATCACCAGAGTAAAAGGACGAACTTGTGTTAAAGAAACTATTACTGAGTTTTGTTTTCTTAATAGCTACAAGCAGCCAGTTTGCACATGCAGCGCTGGAGCTGGTTATTACAGACGGTATTAACTCTGCAAGACCTATCGCTATTGTACCTTTCCGTTGGGAAGGCTCAGAGCCATTGCCACACGATGTATCAGCGGTTATCGCTTCTGACTTACAGCGCAGTGGTAAATTCAGCCCAGTTGCGACAAGCAAAATGCCTCAAACGCCTTACAGCGAAACTGAGGTTAACTTTGATGCTTGGACTAACCTAGGTGTTGACTCATTGCTTACCGGTAGTATCACTAAAAATGCCGAAGGGCAGTATGTGGTGAATTACCAATTGATCGATATTGTTCGTGGTCAACTGACCAAAGGACAAAGTCGTGCGCTGAGTGATGAAGGCCAATTAGTGCTTTCTAAAGATCACGTTCTATTCAATAAGAAGGCTACGGTTCCTGGTAATCGCTTGAGAGAGTACGCACACCGTATCTCAGACCTAGTGTATGAAGAGCTAACTGGTGAGAAAGGCGCGTTCTTAACTCGTATCTCTTACGTGGTAGTGAACGATAAAGACAAGTACCCGTATCAACTTCGTGTTGCTGACTACGATGGCTTTAACGAGCGTTTAGTACTTCGTTCTAAGCAGCCTCTCATGTCTCCAGCATGGTCACCAGACGGCAAAAAGCTAGCTTATGTGAGCTTCCAGAATGGCCAAGCTGAAATATTCATCATGAATATTTACACGGGTGAACGTGAGAAAGTGACGTCATACCCTCGTCACAATGGTGCGCCAAGATTCTCGCCAGATGGTAAAACATTGGCATTGGTATTGTCGAAAACGGGCAGCCTTCAGGTGTACACACTTGACCTTGCTAGCCGTAAGCTGACTCAAATTACCCGCGGCCGTTCGAATAATACTGAACCATTCTGGCACCCAGATGGCAAGTCTCTTATTTTCACATCGGATCGTGGTGGTAAACCACAGATTTATAATGTAAATTTGTCCAATAATTCGACTTCTCGTATTACTTGGCAAGGTAGCCAAAACTTAGGTGGCCAGATCACTCCTGATGGTCGATTCATGATCATGGTGAATCGCAGCAACTCAGGTTTTAACTTGGCTAAGCAAGATTTGGAAACCGGTGCGGTTCAGGTACTAACAAAAACATTGTTAGATGAGTCTCCAAGTATTGCACCGAATGGAGGTATGGTTATCTATAGCTCTATTTACAACAAAACAAATGTACTATCGATGGTTTCTATCGATGGACGTTTTAAAGCTAGATTACCGGCAACTAACGGACGCGTAAGAGCGCCTGCATGGTCACCGTTCCTCTAGGGAAAATTACATATTCTTTTAGCTATTGATAGTGTTAACTATTGTGGCATTTAACTATCTATAGCACTCTTAGTCGCTGTAGAAACTAAGTTTGATAACGTAAGGAAAAAAAGATGCAACTTAACAAAGTTCTTAAAGGCTTGATGATTGCACTACCAGTGATGGCAGTAACGGCATGTAGCTCAACTGATGAAGCAACATCTGCAACATCTGGTACTGAAAGCAACCAAACAACTTCAGGTTCAGAAGGCAATGTAGACACAACTGTTGTAACGCCAATTGACGCTAACGGTCAACTGTCTGAGCAAGAGCTTAAAGAGCAAGCGCTACGTGAAACTCAAACAATCTACTTCGCATTCGATAACTCTACTATCGCTGGCGATTACGAAGAAATGCTAGCAGCTCACGCAGCATACCTAGTTAAGAACGTTGACATGAACGTTACTATCGAAGGTCACGCTGATGAGCGCGGTACTCCTGAGTACAACATCGCACTTGGCGAGCGTCGTGCACAAGCTGTAGCGAAATACCTACAAGCTCTAGGTGTTCAAGCTGACCAAATCTCTATCGTAAGCTACGGTGAAGAGAAGCCACTTCTTCTAGGTCAATCTGAAGATGTGTACGCTAAAAACCGTCGCGCAGTACTAGTTTACTAATTTTAGTAGACTATATAATTGAGGAATTGCCTCATGTTCAGTAACACAAAGCGAGTCATTTTGCTTTCGTTACTGGCAAGTGCAGCGAACACCGCGTTCGCTGCACCAGCTCCAGTATCCGATCTCAATAGCACCGCAACCAATTCATCATCTTCCTCTCGATCAGCATCTAACGAATCAGATATTGAGCGTTTAGAGCGCCTGCTTCAAAATCGCAATCTCGTTCAGCTTCAAATGCAACAGCAAATCGACGACATGGCACTGGAGATCAGTGAACTTCGTGGTGATCTGGAACGAAACAGCTACGATATGAAGCAAATGCTAGAGCGTCAGCGTGAACTGTTCATTGAACTGGATCGCGTAAGAGGCGAGGTGAAAGCAGCAGGAACAGCAACGGTAGCAGTGGCGGCGAGCGAAGGCTCTAAAGACGCTTCTGGTACGTTCAGTACTGATGTGGATGAGCAAACTGCTTATCAAAATGCTGTAGATATGATTCTAAAGCAACGAGACTACACGGGTGCTATCGCTGCATTCCAAAAGTTTCAAAAAGACTTCCCAGATTCTACCTTCACACCTAACTCACATTACTGGTTAGGTCAGCTTTATTTCGCTAAGAAGCAAGATAAAGAAGCCGTGAAGAGCTTCGCTGCTGTTGTGTCGTACAAAGACTCAAACAAGCGAGCAGATGCACTGGTTAAGCTTGGTGACATAGCAGCGCGCAACAACAACGCGACGCAAGCTAAGAAATATTACCAACAAGTCGTAACCGAGCACCCAAACAGTGCTTCGGCTAAAGTGGCCAAAACCCACTTATAACCAAAATAGGGGTGCTTAGGCGCCTCTTTTTTATACCTGTTCACTTCCGTTTAGTGTTTACTTCTCTTGCTAGTGATGACAACACATCGCCTTGTTTATGCGTTTTAAGCATTAGCTAGTCACCGCTTGCAACCAATCCTTTTTGATCCCAATCGCTGTCCTGTGTAGAATACTCGGATTCTCGGAAGAAGTTGCGTAGAGCAAGAGCAATGAGTCATATACTAGATAAAATCGATACAGTTTACCCGTTTCCGCCTAAGCCAGTTCCATTGAGCGACGCTCAGAAACAGGCCCACATCGCAAACATCAAAAAACTACTTCAAGAAAAAGATGCAGTTCTAATTGCACACTACTACACCGATCCTGAAATTCAGGCTCTGGCAGAAGAAACTGGTGGTTTCGTTGGCGATTCATTAGAGATGGCTAAGTTCGGTAACCGTCACTCAGCAAGCACTTTGATCATCGCTGGTGTTCGTTTCATGGGTGAGTCTGCAAAGATTCTTACTCCTGAAAAACGCATTTTAATGCCAACACTTGAAGCTGAATGTTCGCTTGATCTTGGCTGCCCAGCTGACAAATTTACAGAATTTTGTGATGCTCACCCTGACCACACTGTGGTTGTATACGCGAACACCTCTGCAGCTGTTAAAGCTCGTGCAGACTGGGTAGTTACGTCGAGCATCGCTTTAGAAATCGTTGAAAGCCTAGACGCTGAAGGCAAACCCATTATTTGGGGGCCAGACCGTCACCTAGGTTCTTACATTGCAAATCAAACTGGCGCTGACATGTTGCTTTGGCAAGGTGAGTGTATCGTTCATGATGAGTTCTCAGCTGATGCTTTGAAGAAAATGAAATCGGTATACCCAGAAGCGGCTATCTTGGTTCACCCAGAATCACCAGCAAGCGTGGTTGAACTGGCTGACGCTGTAGGCTCAACAAGCCAACTGATCAAGAAAGCAAAAGAGCTGCCTCATCCACAGATGATTGTTGCGACAGACAAAGGCATCTTCTTCAAGATGCAGCAATTGGTTCCTGAAAAAGAGCTGATTGAAGCGCCGACAGCGGGTGTTGGTGCAACGTGTCGTAGCTGCGCACACTGTCCTTGGATGGCAATGAACGGCCTTGAAGCGATTGAAAACGCGCTTGAGAATGGTGGTGAGCAACACGAAATCTTCGTTTCTGACGAATTACGCGTGAAGTCTCTTATTCCATTGAACCGCATGCTAGATTTTGCAGAGCAGTTAAATGTGCAGGTAAAAGGTAACGCGTAAGTCGTTCTTTTATCTAACCAATAAAAAAACCAGCCAATAGTGCTGGTTTTTTGTATCTGCGTATAGGCCGCCAATATCAATCTTGTGGTCATGTATCTTTTTCTGATGATACATCTTGTTGATATCGCGTATTTTTTCTAGCATGTAAGTAAGAGGAAAAGATTAGAGGCTCGAATGATAATCTGGTTACAACTCAAACGCTGGATCAAAGCAAACATCTTTGTTTTGAATGGCAAAAACTTACTGTTCACTTTTCTTGGCTACATCGCTTTATCGTGGTCGATGCTGTATTTGGCGGGTGAAACAGATTTAACCAGTTCGGTTACCGTATTCGCTTACTACTTGGTGGTGACGGCTTCTACGGTTGGTTATGGTGATTTATCACCGACCACGGTAGCGGGGCAGTGGATCGTTATTCTATTTGTGATTCCAGGCGGGTTGAGCCTTTTTGCCGCGTTGCTCGGTAAAGTGGCGACAGAAGGTGTTGAATATTGGCGAGCGGGCTTGCTAGGAAAAAGGAGAGTTAGAGTGGACAACCACATTTTGATGTTGGGGTGGAATGAGCAAAGAACCATTCATCTCATCCGCATGCTACAACACGAAGAAACGGGTAAACGACCAATCGTGCTATGTACGCGTTCAGATATCGAGAACCCGTTACCCGGTGAAATCAATTTCGTCAAAGTAAACAGCTACACCGATGGCAAAGAGATGGAGAAAACGGGCATTGAGTCTGCAAGTTGCATCCTGATTGATAACCCAGAAGACGACATTACGTTATCTGCGGCGCTTTACTGTGCCAACCGAAACCCTAAAGCGCACCTTCTTGTTTACTTTAAAGATGAAGCGCTGAGCGATTTGTTACACAAGCATTGCCCTAACTCAGAATGTATTCCAGCGGTGGGTGCTGAGATGCTAGCAAAGGCTGCGGTAGACCCAGGTTCCAGTGCGCTTCACCAAGAATTATTGAGCTCAACAAGAGGCATGACACAGTATTCAACGTATTTCCCTGAAGACGCTGAGTCTGTCACCGTCGCGCCTATTTTCTCAGTGTTTAAAGAGAAGTATCAAGCAACTCTGATCGCCATTGATACGGGGAGCGGTATTGAACTCAACCCAGAGTTAGATCAAGTGGTCAGCAGTGGCACTAAGCTGTTTTATATTGCTGATGAGCGAATTGATGACTTCGATTGGAAAGGCTTCTAAAGCGACTATTTTATTTCGTCTGAAAACTAAAAAAGGCCTCATAATGAGGCCTTTTGGCTTGTATAAAGCTAACTGTTATTGAGCTTCAGCCAGTGCAATGCCACGCTGCGTTAGTCCGCAAAGCATCACAGGAACAGCGTTAAAGATCTCTTCGAACTGCTCTAGGCCTTCGATGCCTTGCTCTGCAAGCGTAGCAATTGACGTTTCTGGATCGTAAAGCATGCTCAGTGACAGCAGGACACCGCCAACGAGTGCGTTATCTTCGCTCTCTTCAGGCATTAGTGTTTCCCAATCGTCGCGAGCAATCTGCCAGCCTTGAAGCAAGCCTTCACAAAAATCACGAGCGGCAGTGTTCACCACTTCTTCGTCGTCTAATTGACAAGCTTCAGGCCAAACCCAAGTCCCTTCAATCAGTTCTGGGCGGGTTTTATTCCAAAGCTCGATGATAACTTCAATGTAGCTTTCTAGCTGTTCACCATCCGTAAAAGGTGCGACTTCTTCGCCACCCCATAAGAACGGTAGCCACTCATGCGGGGTTAACACATTCGGTGCCGCTGCCATTGCAGTGACAAAGCCCATTGTTTTGTGTTCTGTGATTAGCTTTCCTTCCAACTCTGGAAGCGCAAGAATATCTTGTAAAGTCAAAGTGAGGTACCGTAAAAGGGAACATATTTGCGCTTATAGTACCAATGAACTTGTGCCAATCAAGCTTCAATCTAAAAAGGCTTGATGTCATGGATGATAAACACTAGGTTTAACAGAAAAGAAAACAATAAAAGAATTATGCAGATACGGTCGTCTTTAAAGAAAAAAAGCATGGTAGCGCTTGGATTATACCTTGCGATGTTTATTGCCATTGTCGGTAGTGTGACGTATTACGTCGTAGAATCCCCTGTGCGCGCCAAATTACAACAAAACCTCGACTTGCGTACGCAACTGTTATCCGCATTGATTACAGAGCCACTCAGTAGTTCTCGAGGCTTCGTAGACAGTCTCGTTGGGTTTGCTCAAGCGCATCGTAACGGTGATGATGTTATTCCGCTCTTTAAGTCCATATTGGCGGCGAGCGACGATACGATTGTCAGTGCCGGTATTTGGCCCGAACCTTATGCGCTTGATTCTAAAAAGCTTCTCAACAGTTACTTTTTTAATAAAGCCGACGATGGAATAATCGACCAGATATATTCTTACAACAACCCCCAAAATGCCCCTTATCAAGAAGAGTATTGGTACACCTCTGTCGTCAACCAAAAACAAGGCACGATCTCTTGGAGCGATGTGTATATCGATCCATACACACACGTTCGAATGATTACGGCGTCTTCCCCTTATTATTACGACGGTACTTTTGCCGGTGTTGCCACGGTGGATCTCTCGCTCGAAGAGCTGCTTGGTTTTATCAAGAACCACGCCGAAGAATACAACCTTGGCATTACGCTCAGAGATAAGCTTAACCAAGTGTTGGTTTCGCATAACTTTAATCTCGTTGAAGGCATTTACATCAGTAGCAATCAATTTGGTGATTTCGGCTGGCAAGTGGATGTGGTGAACTCCAAATCACGAGTAGAAGACGAAGTGTTTCGTCAGGTGATGAGCATTGAAGGCGGTATTGTTCCGCTCTTGCTACTTTGTGTGATGGCGGGCTATTACTTATTGAACTGTTATTTGATTAGTCCAATTACAACGATTGCCGCACAGCTAGATAGCTCGAAAGCAGGCGAAATCATAGATGTTGACTACTCAAGTGAAGACGAAATTGGTCACTTGATTAAAACGTTCAACGAAAAGACCATTTATCTTGAAGCGGAAAAGGTTAAAGCTCAGGCATCCACCAATGCAAAAACCGCTTTCCTTGCGACCCTGTCACATGAAATTCGTACCCCTATGAATGGGGTATTGGGTACTGCTCAGATCCTATTAAAAACGCCTCTAAATTCTGAACAAGAGAAGCATCTTAAGAGTTTGTATGAGTCTGGTGATCACATGATGACCTTACTTAACGAGATCTTAGACTTTTCGAAGATCGAGCAGGGAAGGTTGGATCTTGATGAGACTCGCTTCCCACTCGATTCGATCATCGGCAGTATCAACAGTGTCTACTTCACACTCTCTTCAGAGAAAGGGCTGCAATTCAAAGTGTATTCTGAGGTGCCTTCTGGTCGTTGGTACTTCTCAGATAAAGCACGTCTAAGACAAATCTTGTTTAATCTTTTGAACAACGCGGTGAAGTTTACTTCCAGAGGCTTTGTCGAGGTGTACCTGAAAGAAGTCATAGAGGGGAGTGACACCTACCTTAGTATTCGAGTTCGCGACACCGGAATTGGTATTTCTAAGGAGGCTCAAAAGCGTATTTTCAAACCTTTCGAACAAGCGGAGTCTTCCACAACAAGGCGTTTTGGCGGCACAGGCCTTGGCTTAGCGATAGTGAAGAAAATTGCCCAACTCATGGATGGCAGTATTACCGTCACCAGTGAAGAAGGGATAGGCACGAGCTTTGATGTTCGCTTGAAGATTCAGCCATGCCAGCCTGGCGAGATAGAGAGCTTGCCACATAAGAAGTTGGACTACTCAGGCTTAAAAGTATTGATTGTCGAGGATAACCGAACGAATACGGTGATCATTGAAACCTTCATGAGCAGCAAAGGTTTCACTTGTAAGAGCGTCGAAAATGGTGAACTTGCAATACAAGCCGTGGTTGCCGAGCGCTTTGATTTGGTACTCATGGATAACCATATGCCTGTGATGGATGGCGTTGAATCAACCACTGCGATTCGTGCTTTGATAGGTGATGTGTCATCGGTACTGGTATTTGGTTGTACGGCTGATGTCTTTAAAGAGACTCGCGAACGTATGCTAGGGGCGGGTGTGGACTACATTATCGCTAAGCCGATTGATGAGCGTGAACTGGATGACGCCTTGTTCCGTTATTCAAATAAGCTTTACCAATACCATGAAGTAAAAGCGGATGCTCTCGAAAGCCAAGATGTAAAAAAACACGACTCGAAAAGTAAAAGCGAGTCACTGCCTAAACCTGATCTGCGAAATAAAGATAACACCGAAGAGCTATTGGTGACTCTGTATGTGGCGCTAGAAGACAACAACCTAGAACTGATTCAATTTGCACTAGAGAGCCTACGTGTCCACGTTGAACCTATGAACAACGCTGAACTTACTGAACAAGTCGATAAAGCGCTAGAGCAGGTTTCTTTAGGAGCACCACCTACACAAGATGTCATTAATATCATTACCGTAAATCTACCGATGGCTTAAATGTTGTTTAATTACGGTAAGTAAATGACGAATTGTCCAATATTTGACCTTGGTTTGATTTTTTGGTGGAAGCTACTGCTTTTGAAGAGGTTTTTGGTTGTTAATTTACAACTTTATTTTTAATTTGGAATGTATGACTGCTAATCTTGTGATTTAATAGCGACATTATCTGGTAGGGTGTAAATACACCTTGTTTATATGTTACTAATTCACTCAATAGGCAGTGATATATTTTAGGTTTGGCGTCGATGAAGTCTCGTGGTCCATTTTGTATTCGAAACGCAGCTGCGGATACATTTGCTATGGTCGTTTTCTGTTTTATTTCAGGCATGATCGTAGAAGTGTTTATTTCTGGTATGACATTTGAGCAGTCTCTCGCTTCTCGAACGTTATCTATCCCAGTGAACATTGCTATTGCTTGGCCTTATGGTCTTTTTCGTGATTGGTTTTTACGTAATGGTGCAAAGCTTTCACAAAGTTCGTTGATGAAGAATATTTCTGACCTTTTAGCTTACGTGTTGTTCCAGTCGCCTGTGTATGCCGGTATTTTATTGGCGGTGGGTGCTTCAAGCGACCAGATCGTTACGGCTGTAACCAGTAATGCGGTTATCTCGTGTGGTATGGGCGTACTTTATGGCTACTTCCTAGATATGTGCCGTAAATGGTTTCGAGTTCCGGGCTACTATCAACAAGCTTAAGAAAAGCAACAAGCGTAAGTGCAACGAAAGAATGAAATTTGGTTTGTTTTTGATCTAATGAGTTAATTTGTAATCGAACAAACCGAAAAAGGCACTTTTTTTGACAATGCCCCTTGACCAAAGCAAGCAGAATCAATAAAGTAGCGCCTCGTTGAGTACAAGCTCAACACACAATTTGTGGAAGGATGGCTGAGTGGCTTAAGGCGCTCGCCTGGAAAGCGAGTATACGTTTATAGCGTATCTGGGGTTCAAATCCCCATCCTTCCACCACTATTCAAAACCCTAGCAGAAATGCTGGGGTTTTCTCGTTTTAGAGCCCCTATATTTCACGTCATCTACATCCATCCCTAGTATCAGTTCCTTTAATCATTTCTTTATAGTTATTTCCTCTATTAATGGCGTCGCAGAATGAACCATATTTGGTGTTTTTATCATCGATAAACGCTTGATCTTTTGGTATGAATCTAGATTATTAATAGTATGAAATATTATTAATAATCTAACTATTAGGAATCCATTACCCCATGACAGAAACCCTAGTTTCTCCAATGCTCTCTTTTACTATCGCGATTTCGTTACTGTTTATCGGTAAAGGTTTGATTGAACGATCTGAAGTATTAAGAAAGTATTCACTACCAGAGCCTGTAATTGGTGGCTTTGTTTGTGCTGCGACCGTAGCGGCGCTTTACTATATTTTTGAAATCCAAATCACCTTTAGCCTAGATGTCAGAGACTTTTTACTTCTCTACTTTTTTGCTGGTATCGGACTCCAAGCGGATATTAAGACACTGATTAAGGGTGGGCGACCGTTGTTCATTCTATTGTTTCTTGCTGCCGTCTTTATCGTTCTGCAAAACGTGGTAGGGATGGCAGTAGCTTCTGGCTTTGGAATGGATCCTAAAGCTGGTTTGTTATCGGGCTCTGTTAGCTTAATCGGTGGCGTAGGTACAACGTTAGCGTGGGCGCCAATGTTTGTGGAAGAGTTTGGTATCGCTAACGCGCTAGAGCTAGGTGTGGCGTCAAATACGGTTGGTTTAATTGCTGCGTGTGTGATTGGTGGTCCAATTGCCAACTACCTACTAAACAAGCACAAAGTGAGCCCATCCAATGAAGAAGAAGTGACAGTTGGTGCATACCAAGAAAGTGAAACTCGCAGTGAATTGAGCCATTACGGTGTCTTGTGGGCGTGGTTGATTCTCAACTTAACACTGATGCTCGGTTACAGCCTGAGCGAAGTTATCGACTCGATGGGCCTAAAACTGCCGTTATTCGTAAGCTGCTTAATTGCCGGTATCCTGATCGGAAACATTGGTCGAGCGCTGTTCAAGAAGCGCCGTACACAAGAGAAAATTGCTCAAGGCCGCAAAGGCTTAGCGATGATCTCTGACATCTGTTTAGGTATGTTCTTGACCATGGCCTTGATGGGGCTGCGTATCTGGGATCTCGATGGACTGTTTGGCTATATCTCTGTTGTCATGAGTATCCAGATCCTGCTTTCACTGCTGTTTACGATATTTGTCGTTTATTACCTAATGGGGCGAAACTATGATTCTGTGGTGATATGTTCAGGCTTCGGTGGTATCACTCTTGGCTCGACAGCAACAGCAATTGTTAACATGACCGCGGTAACTCACCGCTATGGCGCAAGCCCACAAGCATTCATTGTGGTGCCATTAGTGTGTGGTTTCTTTGTTGATTTGATTAATGCGTTGGTGATTAGCTTTTTTGTTGGGATGTAGTGAAGTGACCGGTTATTAACTGCTCGATGTTTACATCAGGATAATGACCACAAAGGCGATAACGAAAGTTGTCGCCTTTGTTTTATCTACAGCAAGTTAAAAATACGTATATCAGCCTTTGATGTAATGCACTTGAAGTGACTCGGTGCACAAGTTAGTAAGTGCAAACACGATCTTGATAAATTGGGATACATGTTCGCAGTAAATTTGTGAGACGCTTGAATCAGTGTCAGTTGAATCACAAGGAAGTTGAATGCACCACTTTAATATCCGCGCGCTGGAATACCTTAATGCTTTATCGAAATACGGGTCATTGCGTAAGGCATCTAAGATGATGAACGTTGATCCTGCGGCAATGAGTCGGATGCTGACACAGTTAGAAGCGCAAGCGGAAATGAAAGTATGGGAGCGCAATAACCGCCAATCACTGTTAACTGAAGCGGGTAATGAACTGCTGAATTACTACCGTTCCATTGTTCGTGGAGAGGCCGCAGTACTTGCTCGACTAACCAAGCTTAAAAACCTCAAAGGAGGCAATGTCAGCATTGCCATCGGTGAAGGGTTTATTACCAACTTGGTGTCAAAGCCGATGCAAACCTTCATGGCTCGATACCCTGATATCAACTTATCAATTGAGATTGCTGGGGCATTGGACGCCGTAAAAATGTTGGAAGATCAACAGATCGATTTCGCGATTACCTATGCTTCTGCACCGCACCCTAAACTGCACTCTCACGTTGAACGCAGCCATCCGCTCGAATTGATTGCTCCGAAAGGGCACTTCCTTACGATGAAAGAATCGCCTGTGGTAATGCAAGATATTCAAGACGCTTCTCTCGCCTTAATCGATAATTCGACCGGCATGGGGAGGTTGGTAAAGCAGGCCGAACAAATTTCCCATCTTACCTTGCAGCCCAAGCTTCAAACTAACTCGGTCACTGCACTGACTAACTTTGTTTCAGCAGGGCTGGGCGTAACCTTTATGCCCAAACTCACCGTGATCGATGAGATAAAGTCAGGGCAGATCGAAGTGGTTGCGACCGAGTTGGAGATGCTATCGAAGGCGACGGTTAAGGTTCAATCTTTGAAAGGTCGCGCACTTACGTTACAGGCCGAAACCTTGTTGGATTTCTTACTTGAAAACGCCACTTTCTTGAGTCATGACGCTTACAATATCTAGGCATTGTAGATTTATGTAGCTATCCCTCCCAAGCTTTCAAATACCCCTCAATATCACAGTTCCAAACTGCCGAATTCGTTTTTAAGTCGAATTGAGTTTTTGTCAACACTTTCTCTATTGTTAAGTCAACACGTGCGGAATAAGTTACAAACCATTAACGAAACGAGTTTTACACTGACAGTTGTGTTCGGCTGGTTTTGGCTTTGTCGGGCATTAGGGGAAGAGAATGGAAGTTATTGTAATTGGCAGCGGTGTTATTGGATTGACCAGTGCTTGGTATCTGGCAAAAGAAGGTCACTCGGTCACGGTTATTGATCGTCAAGATTGCAGTGGCAAAGAAACCAGCTTTGCGAATGCAGGGCAAATTTCTTATGGCTATTCTTCACCATGGGCTGCGCCTGGTATCCCTTTGAAAGCGATGAAATGGTTAACCCAAGAACATGCCCCTCTCAAAGTAAAGCCTTCGCTTTCTCCTGAGTTAGTTTCTTGGGCGACGAAGATGCTCGCCAACTGTAACGAAGCTAGATATGCACAGAACAAATCGCGGATGTTGAGAGTCGCAAACTACAGCCGAGATTGTCTGACTGAGCTAAGAACCAGTGAGCAATTGGCTTATGAAGGTAGGCAGAAAGGGACGCTACAAGTGTTTCGAAGCGAAAAGCAATTGGATTTCATTCAGCAAGACATGAAGTTGCTACAAGAGAGCGGGATCGAGCATTCGTTGTTTGATGTTGAGCAGTGTCTGTCAGTGGAGTCGGGTTTAGCGGACGTTAAATACAAGCTGGTGGGCGGCTTATACTTACCTCATGATGAAACCGGTGATTGTCATCAGTTCTGTTTAACCTTGACCGAAAAAGCCAAGCAACTCGGTGTTAGGTTCGTGTTTGATACTGAAGTGGTCAAGCTCAATTATCAGAATCAAACCATTGAGAGTATTACTACGACTCAAGGTGAATTCAAAGCGGACGCTTACGTGGTCGCTTCAGGAAGCTATTCTCGAGACTTGTTGAAGCAAGTTGACCTGTCTATTCCTGTTTATCCAGTGAAAGGGTACTCGCTAACACTACCGATCGTGAATGCAGATAAGTCACCGGCCTCGACTGTAATGGATGAAACCTACAAAGTAGCGATGACGCGTTTTGATGACCGAATTCGTATTGCGGGTACGGCAGAGCTCGCTGGTTTTGACTACCTAATCCCAGAAAAACGCAAAGCCACGATTGATATGGTTGTCAAAGATCTCTTTCCACAAGCGGGTGACTTTTCTAAGGCTGAATACTGGACTGGGCTAAGGCCAATGACGCCAGATGGCACTCCTATTATCGGCAAGACTCCGATTGAGAACTTATTTACCAATACGGGCCATGGAACATTAGGTTGGACGATGGCGTGTGGTTCAGGAAAGATCTTGGCAAGCGTAGTCAGTGGTTCTTCAAGTGATATCAAAACAGATGACTTGAGTATTCATCGTTATTTGTAACAACATGATGTAATGATAGTGAAAGTAACCCCATTCTTAAGTTTTAGAATAGGGTTGTTTTTCTGGGTGGATGTCGAAGGTTATCTGGTGGTGGTTTCTAGCACATGGGTAAATCTATCCCAGGATTTTTGGTCAGCTTCTTGTTGATAGTTGTTTGAGCCGAATACGGTAAAGGCATGCGGCGCCCCACTGTAGGTGATCATTTCATGCGGAACTTTGGTTGTTTCAAGTTCAGCGGCAAGGTTGCCAAAGTCTTGCATTGAAATCATGGCATCAGCCGTACCGTGGAACACGACAACCGGAGCCTTTGTCTGCGAGTAGTCTTGACCTTTTGGTGTTGATAAACCGCCATGGAAGGTGACATAAGCCTTCGAAGGAATGCCCGCACGAGCGGCTTCCAATACAGCGGCTCCGCCGAAACAGTATCCCATCATTACGTTGTTATCTAAGTTGCCGCCAAGTCTTTTCGCTTCCATGGCACCAGCGTTGAGCAACGTACGCATTTTTTCTCTGTCTTTATACAGTTCGCCTGTGTGTTGCTTTTTATCTTTCACTTCGGTCGGGCGAATGCCTTTACCAAATAGATCGATGGCGAACACGTTGTAACCGAGTTCGTTGAGCATCTCAGAACGTTTCTTTTCGTAATCAGTTAAGCCATCCCAATCGTGAATTAGCAGCACCAAAGGCGCTTGGTTACTGGCCTCACTCCAATAACCTTCGTAATCCATACCATCGACTTGGTAAGTGATGTTTTCTCCTGAAATCGCAGAGAAGGGCAGTAAAACTGAAAACAGGCCGAGCGTAGTGATTGTTCGCATGCGTGATTCCTTTCGATGACAATTGACGTTCCAATCGAAAGTATAGATAACGCGATGATTCTCGCCAGATTTCTGTTTCTAACTTGAAATGTATGGCAGGGATAGCCGGGGGCTATTGCTGATGAATAGCCATCGAGAGTGAGTGCGATGGCTGTTTTGTGATGTCTCAGCTTACCAAAACTTGAATAGCTAAACTGGGGAATAAAGGAAAACAACTACCAAGATGCGTTGGTTTTGCTAATGCTCATCTCTGGATACTTACGTTGATAGCGCGGCAACATCGACTCATTACCTAAGATGCCACCTTGATGGATATAGATGACGGTTTTGGTTGGGTTGTCTTCTTGCCATCGCTCTAGGCATTGCCACATCAATGGGTCGTAGAGTAGGTCGAATTCAATATCCGTTTGTTCTTGTAGATCCAACCAGGTTTGATAGTCCTGTTGATACAACTTACCAAAGTGGTGCTTGGTTTTGAGCGGTAAGATCTGTGGGTGATCGGATTCGCCAAGTTCATTGAATTGCTGCGTTAAATAGTCATTACCGCCAACACACGCACAGGTTAACACCGGGATGTTGTGCACTTTTAAATGCTTATGCAGATACAGAGCCGTACTGCCGGTGCCTGCTGGTAGTGCGACCACGAAATCGTGTTTGTTTTCGAAACGCGTCCAGCTGAGTATTTCCATCGCCAGTTGCTTCACGCCGTATTCAGAAAGCTGAGAGCGTCCACCTTCAGGCAATACAATGCACTGAGAATCTGGCTGTCTTATTTGCTCAATATACTCCTGAGGATGAAGCTCAGAGCCTGTTTCTTTGACTGAAATAACCTTAGCCCCGAGATCGATAGCGCCACGGTAGTTGCCGAGTGGGCGTTCTTGTAGCCATTGAGGCAGGTGGTCGACGTAAAACTCAAGCGTCCAGCCTTTGATTTTCGCAAGTGCGGCGAGTGAGAACAAGGAGTTAGCCTGAGCGGAACCATAGCTTATTAGAGTGGTGGTGTTTGGGCTATCGTCTTCCAGTAGCTTCATGAACTTTCTGGCTTTGTTGCCGCAAAAGTGGGAGTGAAGCTGATCGTCACGCTTTAAGAAAAAGGTGTGCTCGTTGTATTGATGTTGAGTTACAGGGCTATTATTTAGTTTCATCGCACTTAGACAAAATGCTGACTCAGAGCCAGCATTTATAGTTCAAATAGGACTGACGAGTATCTAGTAGCTAGGGACCGCTGTAAACCAACTAAATCAAGTTTTCGTTCGATATTGAGCTTCGAACTATGAACTCATTTACTCTGGGGTGGATGCGGATAGATCGGTTTGAAAGGTGATCTTAGCGGTACATCCACCACAGCTGCGATTGACCAATTCAAAGCCCCATTGGAAGCGTTGACATAAGTCCTCGACAATCAATAAACCTAACCCATGCCCATTTGGATTGTATTGTTCTTGGAGGCCTTCTCCTTGGTCTTCAATCACAACACTCTCGTGGGACAGAGTGACCGTTACGGTGCCACTATTGGTCGCTGCAATGGCATTTCTCAACAAGTTTCCGACCAACATATTCATTATCGCGCTGGTGGCCTGAATTGTGGGTTCTGATTGAACGTACATGGAGATGTCGACGTCTTTCTCATCCGCCTGTGCTGAGTTTTTTGAGACGATAGTCTCTAACTCTTGTTGGCTAAACAATCGCAGTGGCGCATCGTCACTGTTTCTTTCGTAACGCACGAGGCCGAGTAGGGCATCGACCATCTCTGACATCTGAACAATGGCTTCATCAATGCGCTCAATCTGGCGAGATTGAAACTCGGTGGTTTCGCTTCTTAGCAGTAATTTATTTGCGCCACGAGCGACCGTTAACGGTGTTCTTAGTTCATGACTTGAGTAGCGAGCAAAGGCTTGTTCACGTTTGAGTAAGGAATTGATTTCTCTTCGGTACTGATTGAGTTGATCTGTGAGCTGACGAAACTCAACTGCGGCGTCGTCATTGACACTAAATTCTTCATTGAGGTTGAGCTTATTGGATTCCAATTGTTCGGAAATAGAATTGAAGGGTTCAATCAGTCGTTTAGATAATCGATAGAGCAGAGCACCAAAGCTAAAAATTAGAATAGAGAGTAATGTTAGTACAAAGGTGGTCGCATAAACCAGTTCGTAAATCTCAAACTCGACGCGGTCGATCTCGGAAAGCAGAACGATTGGGTGGGTTTGACCTTTATCAGAATACTCACCAACATACACCATGCGAGAGTTAGGTTCTTCACCTACCTCGCCAACAAAGCTTTCTTTGCCTTTAATGTATTTGAGGTATTCGGCAGGTATCAATGAAAGATCATTGTAGGCGATTGTCAGGTCATCAATTCTTAACGTACCGCTTTCCCCTGCTTGGAATAAACCAACCGCATAGTTACGGTCGATCAGGATGCGTCTTTCACCGACGCGATCTTCTGACATGTAGAGTGCGGCAACAAAGACTAAATAGACAAAGGCCGATACAATCACGGCCATTAACCCAAAGAAAACCGCTAAGCGGCCGGTTAGGGTTTTGGTGCTCGTGAGAACATTTAAAATCAATTCGATGACTCCAGACGGAATCCAACTTTAGGGACGGTAATCAACATCTGAGTATCAAACGGCTTGTCGAGTTGGTTACGTAATTGATAGATGTGACTGCGCAACACGTCATTGTTGGGTTCGTCTTCTTCCCAGAGTTTGTAGGAAATATCTTCGCGAGTAACCACTTCTGGTGCTTTTTGGCACAACATCTCAAGGATGGTGTAAGTGGTTGGGTTGAGTGCGAGTAACTTATCTTGACGGTACGCTTTACGCGTTTTTTGGTCGATGGTGAGTTCATCAAACTGCAATTTAGAAGAAGCCACTTTTCCTCGGTAACGACGAACAAGCGCTTTCATTCTGGCTTCCAAAATATCCAAATCAAAAGGTTTGGTTAGATAGTCATCGGCACCATGCTCAAACCCTTTTAACATATCATCGCGGCTATCTAACGCAGTCAACATCAAAATAGGTGTCGCGTTGCCTTGGTCTCGCAGTTTATTACAAACCGTGAGGCCGTCCATTCTTGGCAACATCAGATCCAATATGATGATATCAAATGAGTTTTCCAACGCGAGTTGCAGGCCGAGTTCGCCGTTGTCCGCATAATCGAGTTCCATGCCAATACACTCAAAATAATCAAACAAGACACCTGCGATTTCACGGTTATCTTCGACTAATAGAACTCGTTTCATTTTGATTCTCATACAGAAATAGACGGTAACATTATCCTGAGTGAGCGTGAAAAATATGTCAATAACATAACTTTCACTTATGAGGGGGTAGATTGGATTCAGATTAAAAAATAGAAGAACGTATTATGTCTGAACTTCATATTAGCCGACCTAAAGTCTCCACATCACGGATCAATCCCGCCGTTTCACTATCGATCATTGTGCCGTTTTACGATGAACAAGAGGTGTTAGAAGAGTTTCATTCTCGCTTAACCAAGGTACTGGATAGCTTACCCATCACCAGTGAAATTGTTTATGTCGATGATGGCAGCAAAGACAACAGCTTGGATTTGGTGAGTTCATTCACTTCAATCAATAGCTCAATTTCTGTGATCGGTTTAAGCCGTAACTTTGGTAAAGAATCAGCGATGAGTGCTGGCCTCGAACACTGCCGAGGACAAGCTGTGATCTTGCTCGATGCCGATCTACAAGACCCACCCGAGCTGATTCCTCAAATGATTGCCAAATGGCGCGAAGGTTATGACGTCGTCAATATGCAGCGTAGCCAACGTGATGGTGAAACGTGGTTTAAGAAGTTTTCAGCAGCAAGCTTTTACAAAGTCATGAACGTGGCAGCGAAGATCGATGTTCCAGAAAATGTCGGTGATTTCCGACTGTTAAGCCGAGAGGTTGTCGACCATATCAACCAACTGCCTGAACGTAACCGTTACATGAAAGGCATCTTTTCATGGCCAGGTTTTAGACAAGCAACGATTCAGTTTAAGCGCGACGCTCGCTTCTGTGGCGAGACCAAGTGGAACTACCTGAAACTCATCGGATTGGCGATGGATGGCATCACATCATTTTCTATCCGCCCACTGCGTATTGCGACGGCCGTTGGTGGATTAGTGGCGCTTACTGCTTTCGTGTATGGCGTCTTCATCGTGCTCAAAACCATGATGTTTGGTGAGCCTATTACGGGCTACCCGTCAATGATGGTGGTTCAACTTGCCCTTGGCGGCATTCAACTTCTGAGTATTGGTTTAATGGGGGAATACATAGGTCGTATTTTCATCGAAACCAAGAACCGTCCTTTGTATCTGATCCAATCGGTGGTCGATACCCCTGCATTAAAAACGCATTTTAAATTAGAGGAGTCAGCATGAGCCTGAACCGAACGCACCTATGGTATTTGTTGGCTTTTGCATTGGTTCTAAGGCTCTTATCTCTGGCGACATACCCTTTAATGGACACTACGGAAGCGCGCTACGGTGAGATGGCTCGCTTGATGGTCGAAACCGGCAATTGGTTAACCCCTCAATTTGATTACGGCATCCCTTTCTGGGGTAAGCCTCCGATGTTTACCTGGATGAGCGCGATTGGCATTGAGCTGTTTGGTTTGAGTGAGTTTGCTGTGCGTGCGCCACACTGGTTAGCAGGTTTTGCGACGATTTTGTTGGTTGCGTACATGGCTAAGCGCACCGGACAAAGTGCCTTGGTGGCGGCCGTGGTATTGGCGACATGTGGGATTTTCTCTATTGCGGCGGGTGCTGTTATGACTGACATGGCATTAACGTTAGCGATGACCATAGCCATGTTAGGTTTCTACCTATGTTGGTTAGGAGGAGAGGGTTCGAAGGGAGAAGGGAGCGCGAAGACTAATCGGTCTTGGGGCTATGTCGGTTTCATTGGCTTAGCACTAGGCTTGCTGGCAAAAGGGCCGGTAGCGATTGTGATTATGGGTATCGCCGTTTTCCCTTGGTTAGTATTGCAACATGGATTTTTTGGCGCTTTTAAAGTGTTATGGCAACGCTTTCCACTGTTGTCAGGCTTAGGCGTGATGCTAGCGATTGCTTTGCCGTGGTACATCATGGCTGAAATGGCAACACCGGGTTTTATTGATTACTTTATTGTTGGCGAGCACTTTAAGCGTTTTGTTGTGAGTGGTTGGGAGGGCGATTTATACGGTTCTGCCCATGACCAAGCAAGAGGCATGATTTGGATTTTCTGGATTCAAGCGGCTGCGCCGTGGTCGATTGTGTTGCCTATTTTGACTTTCGCCCGTCGTAAGAAAATCGCAGAAGTTAACGCTGAACATAGTGGGTTGTTTTCATTCCTTGTGTGTTGGTTGGTCTCTCCTCTAATTCTTTTCACTATGGCGGGTAATATTCTTCCAGCTTACGTCCTACCGGGTATTCCAGCCCTTGGCTTGCTGGTGGCAACGCTTGTGGTAGAAAAAGATAAGAAGTGGTTCTCGAGTGTGGCTTTGGTGCTACCTGTGCTGTTAATGATTGCGATGGTCTACCTCAACCTAGGCAAAGCGAACGAGAAAAGTGACCGTATTATCTTCGAGCAGATCACGGATGAAGCGCCGAGCTTTTACATCGGTAAACGACCGTTCTCTGGGCAATTTTACAGTCATGGACAAGCGAAAAAGCTACTTGATGTTAAACAGTTAGATGGTATCGACAAGTTCTATCTGATTGGTAAAAGAGCGGAAGTGGAAACCAAGATTAAAGACAATGCGTTGACCTGTATTTTAGAGCCGACGGTGAAGATCAAGCGCGCTCTATTTAGTTGTCATAGCCAAAACATCAAACCAAATCTATCGTTGAGCCATATTCGAAGTGATGGCGATGTTCAATTTTAACTCGTCATCGAGACTGTTTAGCCACAAGTTCGACGTGCTAAACCAAAAACTACAACCTCATCATAAGATGATTAAATTCGCTATGGTGGGGTCGGGTGGCTTTGTTGTCGATTGTGCCGTGTTTGCGTTGCTGCATTACGTTATTGGGCTGCCGTTAATGAGTGCTCGAATTGGCTCTTTCATCGTTGCAGCAACGACAACCTGGTTTGGAAATCGAGTGTTGACCTTTGAATTCAAAGGGCAGGGGAATTGGTCCGAAAAGCTGATTCAATGGCAAAAGTTCATGTTCTCTGCATCAATATCGGCGATACCTAATTTGCTGTGCTTTAAGTTGATGACTGAATTGCTGCCTGCATTTACTGGGGCAGTGTTTATCGCAATGGCGGTTGGCATCTTGGTGGGCATGGTCAGTAACTATTTGCTTAGTCAGTATTGGGTGTTTGCTCGTTAGGCTATCTTGTAACAGACACAAAAAAGCGCAGCTAAATAGCTGCGCTTTGTGTTTTTACGATAGCGAAGTCAATCGGTTCGCGATATTAGCGTTGTGCTGCGCGCTGGCGGTTCTTGCCGTTACTTGCAGGTTTGCCACCTTGACCATTGCCCGCTTTGTTACGGTTTGGTTTGCCATTTCCGCCGCCATTACCTTGTGATTGCTGACCACCAGGACCTTTCTTAATGAAGCCAGTCGCTGGTTTACGAGCATTGCCATTACCGCCACCTTGGCTACCGTTGCCGTTACCATTAGGCTTCTTGCCACCCGGTTTCTTACCAGAGTGGTTACGTGGGCTTTCGCCACCAAGACCTGGCTGAGATTTACTGTGCTTAGTCGCAAAGCGTTGTGAACCGTGACGACCAGACTTACGACGTTGTGCCGGTGTTTGTGCATCAAAGTCTTCTGCTGGTACTAGGCAGTTTGCTTTGTCACCAATTAGGTGCTGTTTACCCATGCTGATCAGTGCTTCACGGATGATTTTCCAGTTTTCAGGATCGTGGTAACGAAGCAGTGCTTTATGCAGACGACGTTGACGATCACCTTTCGGCACAGGAACATCTTCACGCTTCTTATATTTCACGCGTTTCAGAGGGTTAGTCTCTGAGTAGTACATCGACGTTGCATTACACATTGGCGATGGGTAGAAGTTCTGTACTTGGTCACACTCGTAGTTGTGCTTTTTCAGCCACATTGCTAGGTTAAGCATGTCTTCATCTTCTGTGCCCGGGTGAGCAGAGATAAAGTAAGGAATTAAGTACTGTTTCTTACCGGCTTCAGCGCTGTACTTCTCGAACATCTCTTTGAAACGATCGTAAGTGCCCATGCCCGGCTTCATCATCAGATCCAGTGGGCCTTTTTCAGTATGCTCTGGAGCAATCTTCAAGTAACCACCAACGTGGTGAGTCACAAGCTCACGAACGTATTCTGGAGATTCAATCGCTAAGTCGTAACGTACACCAGAAGCGATCATGATCTTCTTAACACCCGGTACTTTTCTCGCAGAGCGGTACAGGTCGATAGTGTGTTGATGGTCTGTGTTTAGCTTTTCACAGATTTTCGGGAACACACATGATGGACGACGACAGTTAATTTCAGCTTTTGGATCTGAACAACCTAAACGGTACATGTTCGCCGTTGGGCCGCCCAAGTCAGAAATAGTACCTGTGAAGCCCGGTACTTTATCTTTAATGTCTTCGATCTCATCCAAGATAGATTCTTTCGAACGGTTCTGAATGATGCGACCTTCGTGCTCTGTGATTGAACAGAAAGAACAACCACCAAAACAACCACGCATGATGTTAACCGAGGTTTTGATCATGTCGTATGCTGGGATTTTCGCTTTGCCGTACATCGGGTGCGGAACACGCTTGTACGCAAGGCCAAACACGTAGTCCATCTCTTCTGTGGTCAATGGAATAGGCGCTTGGTTAATCCAAAGCTCGCGATCACCGTGACGTTGAATCAGAGCACGACCTGAGTACGGGTTTGTCTCAAGGTGCAGGATACGACTAGCGTGAGCGTAAAGAATACGGTCATTGTTTAGCTTTTCGTAAGCTGGGATACGAACCGCTGTAGTTTTTGCATCGTGACGAGAAGGGCGAATAGTAATAGGTTGCGCTTTTACTTCTTCTTTTTCGTCTTTCTTGGTATCACACTGAGTTTCAACTTCGTACGGGTTAACCGGAACATACGCTTTGTTCGGCTTTTCGATACGAGAAGAGTCAATGATCTTGAAGCCTTCAGGGGCCGCAGGAAGATTGATAGCAGTACCGCGGATATTGGTCAGCGTAGACATGTCTTCACCATCGGCAATGCGGTGTGCTACTTCAACCAATGCACGCTCAGCGTTACCAAAAAGAAGAATGTCAGCTTTTGCATCAAACAATACAGAGCGGCGAACTTTATCTGACCAGTAGTCGTAGTGAGCTACACGACGTAAGCTCGCTTCAATACCACCAAGCACGATTGGCGTGCCTTTGTAAGCTTCACGACAACGTTGAGAATAAACCAGAGTTGCACGATCAGGACGCTTGCCACCTTCATTGTTCGGAGTATAAGCATCATCGTGACGTAATTTGCGATCAGAGGTGTAGCGGTTGATCATGGAGTCCATGTTACCCGCTGTGATGCCGAAGAATAGGTTAGGTTTACCTAGCTTCATGAAGGCATCTTTATTGTCCCACTTTGGTTGAGCAATAATGCCCACGCGGAAACCTTGAGCTTCAAGCAGACGGCCGATGATAGCCATACCAAAGCTCGGGTGATCGACATAAGCGTCACCAGTTACAATAATAATGTCACAGCTATCCCATCCAAGAGCATCCATCTCCTTTCTACTGGTAGGCAAAAAGGGTGCAGTTCCGTAGCACTCGGCCCAGTATTTTTTGTGTTCGTGAATAGGAGTGATATCGCTGTACATATTTCAACCTCTGATTTTTGAGGCGGGAATTATAGCGGCATGAGCCTAGACTAGCCAGTAGAACATGCCCCTGTTAGTTCTGGTGTCTTTCGTCTTTTTACGGTAAATGGCGATAAAAGAGCCATACAACAGCATAGTTGAAGCCTTGAATAACGTCGCTAATTTGTGATTTTGATTAGTGTTCGCAGCAGTTTTTGATATTATTCGCGAAAATAAGTCTGAAGAAGTGGATCCACAATGGTCGAAACGTTATTAGTACAATTTGCTCCGATGCTTTTAGGAACCCAACTGATCTTAACCCTCATCTTGGTGAAAGGGGATATTTGTCCGGGGCAGCGTGGTCGGATCCACAAGATGTTACCTGCGATTGGCGTGCTGTGGCTTGCCGTCGCTTCAGTAAAAATTGAAGCCTTTCTGGTCGTGTTCGCGATCTTTTATTTCTATTCTCAAGTTCAAACCAAGAAGACTCGCGATTCTGGTCCTATCTGGGTGATGTACTTGGCCTGTGGTTTAGCGTTGTCATATGTTGCTATACAAGCGACTGAGCAAGCAACCGCTGTTGGTATCATTACTACTTTGCTGCTAGTGGTACTGTTAGGAGCAGCGTTTGGCCATCTACTACTGACGATTGCAAGGACACGGTTGCAGGCATTTCATCGAGTGCTTCCTGTTGTGGGCGTGCTAACCGGTATGTTGGTAGTACTGGCGACCGTCGTGAGTGTTTACTCTTTGTCTGAAGCTCAATTAGAACCTGTGATTTCCACTTTGCTATTTAGTTTTGCTTTGTTGATCTCCTCAATCGTGGTGTGGTGCTGGCATTTACTGTTCGCAAGAACGCCTGAAAAGCTTCAACTGAGTATTTCGTTGTTGATGTTATTGGTGGCCGTTGTGGGTTTAACGCCAGTTTGGGCGCTTTAATCACGCACTTTCATTAATTACGTATTCTTGTTAAGAAGTGTGATCTGTTTTTTAGCGTGACGTTGGTAAGCGTTCTAAACTTAACTCTAGTCAGTGTGTTCGTAAGGAGTACGAGATGGATTTAAGCAACGTCAAAGGTTTCGATAGCATTATTTTGCTAGGAATCGTTAATGAAAAACTTCGCCTAGAATGCGATAGCTTTGAAGAGCTGATCAGCATGTATGAAATGGATACAGAAAGTGTTGTGGGCAAGCTCGATATGCTTGGCTATCAATACGATCCATTGACTAACCAGTTTAAGTCTTACTCGAGATAAGCTAAAGATTAGCGCATCTTTTATCGAAAATGACATGCATCGCGTGTTGTGGGTGTTGAGAGAAAAAAAGTCACAGATTATCTGTGACTTTTTTGTTTCTGACGAATCGATCGAGCTTAACTTAGCCATAAATCATCTTTAAACGACCTCTATGCCATCTAAGTGACTCTTACTTTGCTGTCTTGCCGTGCTAAAGAAAGCTTGCAGGTAACGTTTATCTTTCTCAGAGTTTCTTACCGCTGCGAATAGTCTTCTTGATAGTCCTTTGCCTAATGGCTTGCTGGCAATCAGCCCTTGTCTTGAGAATTCACTGATCGCCCAGTTTGGTAGAGCCGCTACTCCCAAACCTGCTGATACCATTTGAACTAGCATTAACGTGTTGTCCGCTTGTTTCCACTTTTTAGGTTCTACACCCGCAGGCTGTAAAAAGTGCTTCACGACATCTAAACGCTGTTTTTGAACAGGGTAGGTGAGCATGGTGAGATCGCTAAGATCTTGCGGTTCAATGCTCGCTTTTTCTGCCAAAGGTGAGTTGATTGCGGTGATCAAACGCATCTCAAAATCAAAGAGTGGTTCGTAGTGAACCTCAGAGCGAGGCTGTATATCAGAGGTGATCACCAAATCTAGCTCGCCTGCCATTAGCGCGGGTAGCGGCTCAAACCCAAAGCCTGACGAGAAATCTAGCGTTACGCTTGGCCAAGCCACTTGATATTCCTTCAAAGCAGGCATTAACCATTGGAAGCATGAGTGACATTCAATCGCCATGTGCAAACGACCATTCACATCCTCTTTCAGGCTCGCGAGTTCGTTCTCCGCTTTAGCTATTCTTGGCTGTATCTCATCGGCAAGCCTAAGCAAAATCTCACCTTCAGAGGTGAACTTAACTGGTCTAGTTTTACGTAGGAAAAGCTGACCACCGATACGCGCCTCAAGGTCTTTCAGTTGGTGAGAAAGCGCCGACTGAGTCAAGTGAAGAGAAGTTGCCGTCGCTGTTAGCGAGCCGCTGTCTCTTAAGGTAGTCAATGTTCGAAGGTGTTTAAGCTCTATCATGAGTTTTCCTCATATTCCCTAAGCTAATTCAATATTTCTTAATAATCACCCTACGGGGTTTTCTTCCATTTGTAAACGTCTAGATGTCCAGATGGATTTAATTTTTTCAGCTTTAGATTATTCAAGATGAATATTTTTAATAAACAAGATGAATATTTGGACGTTGTTCATCGTTCAGATTAGGGAGATAGTTTAGCCATCCAGACGCCTTATAAAGAACTTAAACCATAAGCTAGGCAGTTTGATCGAACACTAAAAATTATTGAATAAGGAACAGGTTCATGACTACGACAACGCATATTTTAGGCTACCCACGTATCGGCGAAAAACGCGAACTCAAATTCACTTTAGAAAAATACTGGCGCGGTGAGATTAGCCAATCAGATTTAAAGCAACTCGGTAGCGAACTAAGAAATCGTAACTGGAATGTACAAGCTGACGCGAATCTTAGCTTTGCAACTGCGGGTGACTTCGCATGGTACGACCATGTATTAACAACGACTTTACTTCTAGGCCACGTACCAAAGCGCCATACTGGTGGTTCTGAAGATGAAAAATCCTTCCCAGATTTAGATACTTTGTTCCGTGTGGGGCGTGGTCAATCTCAGGTTCAGTCGACTTGTTGCGGTGGTACGCATACGTCTAGTGACGGCACTAAAGATAGCTCTGCGGCTTCTGATATGACTAAGTGGTTCAACACCAACTACCATTACATTGTGCCTGAGTTCAGCAAAGACGATTCCTTTGAAGTGAGCTGGCCACAACTGTTTGACGAAGTGAGTGAAGCGATAAAATCCGGGCATAAGGTGAAGCCAGTTTTGTTAGGCCCGTTATCTTATTTATATCTTGGTAAAGAAGTGGAGGAGGGTTTTGATCGTTTATCTCTTCTTCCGCGCCTTCTTACCGCTTACCAAGCAATTTTGGCAAAACTCGCTAAGTTGGGGGTTGAGTGGGTTCAAATCGATGAACCAATTCTTTCGCTTGAGCTTGAGAGTCAATGGGCAGATTCATTCAAGTTGGCGTATCAAGTGATTCAAGGTGATGTAAAACTGCTGCTCACTACTTATTTTGATTCGGTGACTGATACCTTAGATAAGATAGTAGAGCTACCAGTTAATGGCCTACATATCGACTTAGCAGCAGCACCACAGCAACTTGATGAAGTAGTGGGTAAGTTACCTGAACACTGGGTACTTTCAGCAGGGGTGATTAATGGACGAAACGTTTGGCGAGCTGATTTAGCCGCTCAACTAGAGTTACTACAACCAGTGAAAGAGAAGCTAGGAGACAAACTTTGGGTAGCAAGTTCATGTTCACTTTTGCATAGTCCAGTCGACCTTGAGTTAGAAGATTCACTCAGCGATGAAGTGAAGAGTTGGTTTGCTTTCGCGAAACAGAAAGTGACCGAGGTGAGTATATTGGGTGCTGCACTAGACGGTAACCACAATGCTATCTTGGCGTGTGAAACCTACAGCCAGCCGATTGTTGCACGCAAGAGCGCGACTCATGTGAATAAGCCGCAAGTTCAAGCTCGTATTAACACGATAACTAAAGCGCTAGCAGAGCGCACTGCTCCATACGCAGAACGTGCCGCGCACCAGTCTGAGGTGTTAGGCTTACCGCTGTTACCAACCACAACCATTGGTTCATTCCCACAGACAGGCGAGATCCGTGTTCAACGTAGCGCTTACCGCACTGGCAAACTGAGTGAAGCGGAATATAACACTGCATTGAAAGGCCATATTGCGGATGCCGTTAAACGTCAAGAAGCACTGGATTTGGATGTACTGGTTCATGGTGAAGCTGAACGTAATGATATGGTGGAGTACTTTGCTGAAAATCTAGCAGGCTTCCAAACTACCAAATTTGGTTGGGTACAAAGTTATGGCTCTCGTTGCGTGAAACCTGCGATTGTGGTTGCGGATATCGAGCGTGAAAAACCAATGACGGTGGAATGGTCGACCTATGCTCAATCTCTGACTTCAAAGCAGATGAAAGGCATGCTAACTGGGCCTGTTACTATCTTGTGTTGGACATTCCCACGTGAAGATATTTCACGCAAAGAGATAACCAATCAACTGGCGTTTGCGTTGCGAGATGAGGTGTCTGATTTGCAAGACGCAGGTATCAACATTATTCAAATTGATGAGCCTGCCATTCGTGAAGGTTTGCCATTGAAAAAGCGTGACCATGCAGAATACTTAGAGTGGGCAGTGGATGCCTTTAAGATTTCAGCTGCGAGTGCTAAACCAGAAACTCAGATTCACACCCACATGTGTTACAGCGAGTTCAACGAGATCATTGATTCAGTCGCTGCGCTAGACGCCGATGTGATTACCATAGAGACTTCTCGTTCGAACATGGAACTGCTGAAAGCGTTTGAAGAGTTCAACTACCCGAATGCGATTGGGCCTGGCGTTTATGACATTCACTCGCCAAACATTCCTTCAGAGGAGTGGATTGTGGATTTACTTAAGAAAGCGGCAGAAAGAATCCCAGCAGAACGTTTGTGGGCGAACCCAGATTGTGGATTAAAGACTCGTAACTGGGCAGAAACAGAAGCCGCACTGACAAACCTTGTGTCGGCAACTAAAGCACTGCGTAAAGAGTGGGGATCAGCCGAGGCATAATTCAGTCTAGGATTTTGATTGACCTGCTAATCCACGATGAACCACAACAAAGGCCTCGCATCTGCAAGGCCTTTCTTGTTTGTTACTAGCTTAACGTTAGAAATCAAATCTAGTTAATGCTCTGACATGTCTCTTTGCTGATTAGCTTTTCAACCATCAGTTGTCCGCGAGTGTTGCGAACCTTAATGTTGTAAGCCAAGCCCATGTCAAGGTTTGCTCTAACTTCAGAGTTGGTGCAGTAGCTGTTAACACTCATATCTACGACTTGGTTTAAAGGCTTAGCACCTTTAGCGTCTTGGTTGTAGATCATCATGATCTCGATAACGGTGTTTTTTGCCAGTACACGCATGACTGACAGTGGGCCATACTCAATCGGCAGGCCGGCAGATAAAACGCCAGCACGGTGTTGCGCCATCATTTCAAGCTGTCTTTGTTGGTCTTGCTCACTTGAAGCACAGCCTGCGAGCAGAGCTAAAGCCAGAGAGCCAATAATCCATTTTTTCACGTTAAAATACTTTCTTGAATGGTTTTACAATGACATTTTGGTAGACACCTGCCTCAATGTACGGATCTGCGTCTGCCCATACCTGTGCGTCCTCTAAAGAATTAAACTCAGCAATTACAGTAGAGCCTGTGAAGCCAGCTTCACCAGGGTTATCTGAGTCAATGGCTGGCATTGGGCCTGCTGTTAACAGTCGGCCTTCATCGTGAAGTGTTTGTAGGCGTTCTAGATGTTGTGGGCGAACACTTAGGCGCTTTTCTAATGAATTTTCGACGTCTTGAGAAAAAATCACGTACCACATATTGAGATATCCTTATTTTACTTCACTAAATTGGGGCGTTTAAATTCGCTATCTTGCTAATTTACGCGAACTAATTGGTATTGGAAGAGCTAATGATAAGAAATTGTGAAATGGTGCGAGAGAGAAGTATGGTCTTTAGCGATTTCATTCGTTGAAACTAAAGACCGTCTACATTAGCAGCTTGGTGAAAAGTACTACTTATTGATCGGGCGAGGCTTACCACCCTCATCGACAGCAACGTAGTTGAACGTTGCTCCACAAACCTTATATCGGTCGCCGATGCCGTGATCAAGTACAGGCTTAACCCACACTTCTAGGTCGATATTCATCGAGCTACGGCCAATCTTGGTGCAGTCACCATAAACACACACAACATCACCCACTGAAACCGGCTGTTTGAACTCAATACTCGATACTGAAACAGTGACAATCTTGCCGTTAGAGATCTCCTTCGCCAGTATGCCGCCAGCAAGGTCAAGCTGAGACATTATCCAACCACCGAAAATCTGGCCTGCTGCATTGGTATCAGAAGGCATCGCCAATGTGCGAAGAAGTAAAGAACCAATCGGGTTCAAAGTTGATTGAATAGTCATTGTTGTACTCTTAATGGTATTGATTGTTTTAAATTTAAATAGATGTGTTTGCCGCGCTCGCGGTGGTCGTATTTTTAACGTATTCACCGAACACAAACAATCAGTGGCCAATGATCACGAGTATCATTGGCCACTGTTAAATAGCATATTGATAATAATTGTATCAAAAAGGGGATGAGGACTCATCCCTTAGGGTTACTTCTCGTCGGTATTTTTATCCGTTAACTCTTTCTGCTGGTCTTTTGGTAGATGCTTATAGATATAAACACCAGTGAGCAAGGTGAAGAGCAAGGTCGCGATGAGTAGACCAAACACTTTGAAGTTGACCCAAACATCCAACGGTAGGCTGAAAGCAACGTAAACGTTGAGAACGGCACATAGGGTAAAGAACAGCGTCCATGCCCAGTTGATCTTGCCCCATACCGAATCAGGCAGTGTGATCTCTTTGCCTAACATACCTTTAATCGCTGATTTGCCCATGATGTGACTGACCGTCAGGCCAATCGCAAACAGTGCGTAAACGATGGTGACTTTCCATTTAATGAAGTTGTCGTCGTGCAAGAAGATGGTCATGCCACCAAATACGGCAACCATTAGAAAGGTGATGACCTGCATTTTTTCGACTTTCTTGTAGATGAAATAAGTCAAAATAATTTGAACTGCAGAGGCAACGATCAAAGCGCCGGTCGCGGTATAGATGTCGTACATCTTATAAAGCGCAAAGAAAATAATGAGAGGAATGAAATCAAGAATTTGTTTCATGAGACACTGACTATCCAGTTAGTTGAGTTGCTGACAGTCTAACGAAAACTGTCTCGATGCTAAATAGCTCGAGACAATTGGGTGCCAATTAATTCAATCTAACCACTCATCGTGTTTAAAGAGTTGAAGCAGGTTATCGCATTGACGAGGTTTGATAGCGAGGTATCAGCTTTTTGATATCTTCAAGGTAACCTTCGCTCTTTAAGCTGTCTAAGGTGTTTTCGAGCTCTTGCTCACTCATGGCAAAACATGTCGATTTACCGGTCGTTAAGTCGAGATACTCGTGATATTCACGCTCTGTGAAGTGGCCAATTCTGTCCATTAATAGGGTTTTAATTCCATGGTGAATCAAGCCGTAATACGTGTGTCTTTGTAAGGTCATAGCCTATCCTCCGTGACAAGCTGCAGTGAAACTGGTGCAACCTGCTGTATATTGGTTGGGTTATCTATGACAAAGCAACTCGAATGCCATTTTCTCCAACGGAACAGAATAAATTCCCGGCTAAATAGAATTGAACTTCTTTTCAAATAGTTAAAGGAAGGTACGTTCTATTCTCTGACAATCAATACGAAACAGACATCAAATAGTTTCATTTTGAGAACGGAAAAATTCTCATTATGACGCTCTCCTGCCGCTTATAAAGAGGCCTACCAACAATGATTGCCGCTAATCGACGAGCCAATCAACAAGCGTAGATAAGGATGTATTTTGTCGATTCTTGGGTTGCAGC
Organism: Vibrio sp. 10N.261.55.F4; assembly: GCF_041470465.1. Taxonomy (NCBI): domain Bacteria; kingdom Pseudomonadati; phylum Pseudomonadota; class Gammaproteobacteria; order Vibrionales; family Vibrionaceae; genus Vibrio; species Vibrio sp. 10N.261.55.F4. The sequence continues at coordinate 160,048 of NZ_JBFRMM010000008.1, forward strand.
AAGAAGTAACCATTTCCAGAGAAAACACTGCCTTCACTCACTTTTACCAATCTACCTAAATCAATATCTTGCTTGGCCAGTGTGATGTCGCCTATGGCAATGCCAAACCCTTGAATGGCGGCGTTCATAGCTTGATCGAGTGTCGCAAATTGTTGGTTGTTCTTGCTTGAAAGGTCGTGGCTGCCTATGTGCTCTAACCAAAGTCGCCAATCACTTTGCTCATTGTTGGCGTGTAGCCAAGTGTATTGGGCAAGCTTGTGTGGCTTGATGATGGTCGATGCGTCGTCGACAAGATGGCTCTGTGTAATGCTTTGTGCTTGGCAAACGGGCGCTAGCTGCTCGTTAAACAATAATTGGCTGATAATCGATTGTTGGTTTGGCTTCTTACCATAGGTAATTACGGCGTCAAACGGATCAAAGCTTGGTTCGAAGACGTGCTTGATGGTCGACGTCAGTTCGACATCAATTTCAGGATAGGCTTGCTGAAAAGACATCAACTTAGGTAGTAGCCAAGAGGTAATACAGCTCGGTGCGTTGAGTTTGATCTTAGACGGAGAGCTAGCCACTTGATTTAGAGCCGATTGCAGCTGATGAATCGTTCCTTGTATCAGGGGAACCAGTTCTTCTCCTTTCGGCGTTAAAGACAATCCGCGAGCATGGCGATAGAAGAGATCACAGCCAAGGCTTTCTTCAAACGACAATACCTGACGACTCACTGCACCTTGCGTAACATTGAGCTCATGTGCCGCGCGTGTAAAGTTGAGGTGCCTTGCCGTAGACAAAAACGCGAGCAAGGTTTTGGTTGAAGGAAGTGTGCGATTCATATCTTTACCTATGACTTTTTATCATGGCTATTATGTGATTATTTCGATTCATTTATCAATAGTGTTCTGTTTGAATGTAAATGCTTAATCATCATTTGTGATTCAATATGTGTATAAGTCACATTTTTTGAATATGAAGGCAATGATGAAGACATTGTGATTTTGTGAAAGGGATAGCTTCTTGACATCTTTTATTGATAGCTTAGTGCCTCAGGCTGTAAAAAAATTAATACCTTATCAATCGGCAAGAAGAATTGGTGGTGATGGACGTGTCTGGCTAAACGCCAATGAATTGGAAAGCTCGCTGTTTCAAGGAGAAGCAAGTCACAACCGATACCCAGACTTCTTACCACAAGATATTGCTAAGGCTTATCAAGATTACTGTAGTACCGATGCCGCGACTGTGGCTGTTCGTGGTGCAGATGAAGCGATTGATTTGCTGATCAGAACATTCTGTAAACCGGCGTGCGACAACATACTTATCTGCTCTCCAACGTATGCGATGTATGAGTTTTGCGCTGATGCATTGGCGATTAATACCTTGGACTCTCCATTGCAGGAAGACTTTAGCCTGAACGTCGCTGATATTGTGAATAAGGCAGAACTGGCGAATATCGTGTTTCTTTGCTCACCAAACAATCCAACGGGCAATGTGATTCCTAAATCGGATTTGATTCAGGTATTGGAAGGCACGATTGGGAAGTCGCTAGTGGTCGTCGATGAAGCGTATATCGAATTTGAACCACAAACGTCAGCCGTTAGTCTTATTGAACGCTATCCACATTTGGTTGTGATTCGCACCTTGTCTAAGGCATTTGGACTGGCTGCGGTTCGTTGTGGTTTTATCTTAGCGAGTCAAAATGTGATGCAGTATGTCGCGAAGCTGATTCCACCGTATCCGATGCCAGATTGCTCATCTCAAATCGTGCTAGACGCTTTGTCCGATGAACGAGTCTCAGTGATGCAAGACGCGACGCAAAAGCTGGTTGAACTACGTAACTGGTTTGCTTGTGAGCTAACGCGGTTTGATTTCATCGAGTCTGTTTACCCTTCATCGACAAACTTCATTTTGCTGCGTCAAAAAGCAGGGCACCAAGTGTTCAGTGTCTTGGCGAAGGACGGCATTGTGACAAGGAACCAAAACCATGAACCGGCTTTGCGTAACTGTGTTCGAATCAGTATTGGTAGCCAAGAGAGCATGCTAGAAGTGATAACGTCACTAACACGTTACCAAACCGAATTAGAACAGAGTCAACAAGGCAAACAAATTCAACAAGCTCAACATAAAGAAATTCAATCTCAACTCGATAAAGATCATATCTAGGATGGCAATGATGAAAAAGATAATACTAGGACTCGCTTGTGCGGCCGCTTTACTTGGTACAACGGTACAGGCGAAAGAAATCCGTTTAGCGTCGGACTTTACGTATCCGCCATTCAACTATAAAAACAGCGACGGTGTGCCTGTCGGGTTTGATATTGAGATAGCTGATGCTTTGTGTGAGCAAGCTAAACTCGATTGTACTTGGGTTTCACAAAGCTGGGATTCGCTAATTCCAAGTTTGTTGGCAAGAAAGTCGGATGTGATCATGGCTTCGATGCGCATTACCGAAGAGCGTAAGCGTAAAATCTTATTTACTGACAAGTACTACCAAACACCAGCCGTATTTGTTGCTGCTAAAAGCGCAGAATTCAGCGTTGATGAGGCAGGCTTAGCGGGTAAAACCATCGGTGTTCAGCAAGGTACGATTCACGATCGCTACGTAACCGACAAGTTTGGTAGTGTTGCCAACATTAAGCGTTACACAGGGCAAGATGAAGTGTATCTGGATCTGCAAAACGGTCGCTTAGATCTAACCTTCGGCAACTCAGATCAACTGTCATTGGCTTTCTTAGATAAGAAAGAAGGCGAGGGTTTTGAGTTCAAAGGCAAAGCCGTTACCGACAAAGCCTACATCGGTGAGGGTACGGCGTTAGCATTAAGAAAGCAGGATTCAAAATTGGCGAAACAATTCAATGCTGCGATTGAAGAGATCAGAGCAAACGGTACTTACGACAAGATCGCCGCTAAGTACTTCACGTTTGATATCTATGGCGCTGATTTGTAATTCGTTTAACGCCTAAAAATTAGAACACCAAAAACAAAAATCCGAGGGCTGTAAGGCTCTCGGATTTTTGTTACAAACAATTCATCCTCTCAAGCTTCTCTCTATTGCTTTTATCTATTCTTGTTACCTAAATCCAACCGAAAACCTTGCCTTCATCACCTCACAAAGCACTGTTCACGACTCGCGTTTTCGAGCGAGGAGACCTTCTTTGTCGTGCTCCATAACTGAATTTAATGTCTTAAAATAACATAAATAGATCGATACTCTTTTACTAAGAGATTGTTCTTAAAGCAGTTGAAAGTAATCGAAATTACAAAAAAATCCAAAGTAGAACTGATTAATGGTCTAATTAGTCCCAAATATGATTGGTATCACAATCAATTAGGTTCTCAGGCCAATAGATAAACCTTAGTTCACAAAATATACATATAGTATTGTAATACAAGATTCATAGGGTAAGAATATTGTAATGAAACGTTACTGCTATGAGCGATGTGCAATTGAACGTTAGATTTCAAACTTAGCTATAGCGTTGCATATAAAAACTGTACCTCTTACAAAATGGATTCTGGAGAAGAACATGAAAAAACACCTACTGACGATTGCAGCGGCTTCAATTCTTATGGCATTTGGCGCTCAAGCAAAAACTTTGACGTTAGGGCATGCAATGTCATTAGAAAGCGCAGCTCACCAAGGCATGGTGATCATGGCTGATAAAGTTAAAGAAAAATCGAATGGTGAACTTACGATTAAGATCTTTCCAAACGGTCAATTAGGCTCTGAACGTGACCAAGCGGAGCAAGTTGTTACTGGCGCGATTGATATGGCCAAAATCAATGGTGGGTTAGCCGAATCTTTTGAACCAACGTTTAAGGTTAATGCACTGCCTTTCTTATTCCGTGACGTTCCACATATGAGAACCTTCATGCGAAGTGAAGCTGCACAAGAGATGCTGCTTTCAAGCGAAGGTAAAGGTTTCATCGGTCTTACATTCTATGATTCAGGCACACGTAGCTTCTACGCTAAGAAAGCCATCAACTCACCAGCAGATCTAGCTGGCATGAAAGTTCGAGTTCCTGGTTCTCCAACCATGATGGAAATGGTTAACTTACTTGGTGGTAAAGCAACACCTGTACCTTTCAATGAGGTATACACGGCTCTGCAACAAGGTGTAATTGATGGTGCTGAGAATAATATTTCTAGCTTAGTTGAAATGAAACACAGTGAAGTTGCCAAATTTTACTCTATGGACCAGCACATGATGACACCTGACGTGATCATCATTTCAGAATACAAATGGGGTTCATTAACGGCAGAAGAGCAAAAGATCTTAAAAGAAGCTGCTGCTGAGTCTCTTGAAGAGCAGATCAAAATCTGGGATGCAACAGATGACATGAACAAAGAGAAAGGAATGAAAGAAGGTGTCACGTTTGTTGAAGTTGATAAAGCCCCTTTCCGTGCAGCTGTTAAACCTATGATTGATGAGGCGAAAAAAGATCCAAAACTAGCTCCATTCATTGAAAAAATTGAAGCTCTTTAATCAGTCTTAGTGAAAATATAATTTTGCCTTGGCTTTGCTAAGGCAAAATTTTTTGAGGTATCACACCATGTTAGCAACTTTCAGAAACCTACTTGATAGGCTGATTCTTTTTGTCTCTTCTTTTGCACTAATGTTACTTGTCGTTACTGTCACTTGGCAGGTCTTTAGTCGCTATGTTTTGAATGATCCAAGTAACTGGACTGATGAACTTGCTCGTTATGCGATGGTATGGCTTGGCTTATTAGGAGCAAGCTACTTATTCGGTATCAAAGGACACTTAGCAATAACGTTATTGGATGGTTATCTTAAGGGTAAAGCACATATCGCATTACATGTGCTCATCAATTTCATTTCTGGCGCATTTGTATTTCTAGCAATGCTTCAAGGTGGCATCGCCTTAATGGGAAGAACCACACAACAACTCTCTCCAGCACTACAATTACCGATGTCGACGGTGTATTCAATCTTGCCGATTTCAGCCGTTATTATCCTCATCTATTTGGTCATGAATACGTTTGATCTTTTTTGTGAACCCAACAAAAAATAAGTTTTAAAAGGACTCTATATTATGGATTTGTCCATTGGTGTTTGGCTGCTAGGCCTATTCTTATTCATGATCGCGATAAGCATGCCGATTGCGATTGCAATTGCCATGTCATCTTTAACCATCATGTATTTCATCTTACCGTTTGAAGTCGCCAGTATTACTGCGGGTCAAAAAATCATTACCGGTATTGATAGTTTCAGTTTATTAGCCATCCCTTTCTTTATCCTCGCGGGGAATATAATGAATGTAGGTGGCATCGCGAGTCGACTCATCAACCTTGCAAAGCTCTTGGTTGGTTGGATCCCGGGCTCACTTTTTCACGTGAACATCTTCGCCAATATGATGTTTGGCGCCGTTTCAGGATCAGCCGTTGCAGCAGCAGCTGCGGTTGGTAAAACCTTAGGCCCAGAATTAGAAAAAGATGGTTATGATAAAAACTTAGCAACAGCAGTAAACGTTGCATCTTGCCCGGCAGGCTTATTAATACCGCCGAGTAATTCACTGATCGTATTTTCAGTGGTATCGGGTGGAACATCCGTTGCGGCGTTGTTTATCGCAGGGTATGTCCCAGGTATTCTAATGGGCTTAAGTTGTATGGTCGTCGCCTATTTCATCGCTAAAAAGAAGGGCTACAAAACAAGTGCGAATGACGGCTTCACAACGAAAGATGTGCTGAATATTGTTTGGCAAGCAACACCAAGCTTAGGGCTTATTGTTGTTGTTATTGGCGGTATTATTGGTGGTATATTCACTGCAACAGAAGGGGCATGTATAGCGGTTCTATACTCTTTTATACTGTCACTCTGTTACCGAACCCTCAAATGGGCACACTTTCCGATAATTTGTAGAGAAACGGTTCAGGTTACTGGCATTATGCTGTTCTTGATTGGTGCTTCTACCATTATGTCATGGGCAATGGCGTTTACCGGTCTACCAACCATGATCAGTGATTGGATGCTCTCTATTTCAGACAATCCAATTATCATCTTTATTCTGATGAACCTGATTCTACTGATTGTGGGTATGTTTATGGACCTTACGCCAGCCGTATTGATCTTTACCCCTATCTTTATGCCGATTGCTGAGCATTTAGGCATGCATCCAATTCACTTCGCGATGATGATTATCTTCAACTTATGTATTGGCATTGCAACGCCACCCGTTGGTACGGCGCTATTTGTGGGTTGTAGTGTCAGTGGCTCTAAGATTGAAAACGTTATAAGAAGTATCATGCCGTTTTGTGCCGTATTGATCGTCACACTGTTGGCCATTACTTTTATTCCTGAAATTAGTTTGGCTCTGCCTCGTGCGTTTGGACTCATCAATTAGCCTGACAAGGGTGAGATTTACCGAATCAATATCGATCATTACCTAATAAAAAAACCGCCTCATGAAGGCGGTTTTATTTATCAATCAAACTGAAGCTTAATATTACGCTTGCTGTTTTTGTAGCTCAGCTTCTTTCGCTTCGTCTTCGATTAGAGAATCAACGATGACTGCACATGCTGCATCACCAGTGATGTTTAGAGCAGTACGGATCATGTCGAAGATACGGTCTAGAGCGAACAACAGAGGTAGACCTTCAATAGGGATACCAGCTGCTAGAAGAACCGCAACCACTAGGAAAGAAGGACCTGGAACACCTGCTTGACCAACTGCGCCTAGAGTCGACGTTACGATGATAGCAATGTAAGCGCCCATAGACAGGTCGATGTTGAACAGCTGTGCGAAGAAGATAGCAACTAGGCCGTAGTAAATTGCGTTACCAGACATGTTGATCGTCGCACCAAGTGGCAGAACGAATGAAGCCGTAGAGTTACGAACGCCAAGTTCTTTCTCTACCGTTTCCATTGTTACTGGCAGTGTCGCCATTGAAGAGGCTGTTGATAGTGCAACCGCTTGAGGCTTCTTCATTGCCACTAGGAACTTCTTAGCAGAAGTCTTAGTGAAGATTTGAATCATTAGCGGGTAAGCAACAAAGCCGAAGATCAGAATCGCAGCGATGTAGACAACGAACAGTTTGAACACAACCATAAGTGCGCCAAAGCCGAATGTACCCACAGCTTCTGCCATTAGGCCGAATACGCCTAGTGGTGCAATGATCATAACCTTGTTGATCATCCAAACCATAGCGTCAACAATCGCGTTTACGCCATTGATGATAGGGTCACGTTTCTCTTTCGCTTGTTTAGAAATCGCAATACCGAAGAATAAGCAGAAAACTAGAATTTGCAGAATGTTTGCTTCATTCAGTGATTGGAAAACGTTGGTCGGGATCATGCCTGTGATGGTTGCCCAGAACGTAGGAAGTTCACCTTTCGCAGCGTATTCAGAAGAGAACATGCCTTCAACGCCAGAAACATCGATACCACGACCTGGTTCGAATATTTCACCCATTACTAGCGCTAGTGCTACAGCAAGTGCAGACGTTAGTGCAAAGTAACCTAGAGTGGTCACGCCCACTTTACCTGCTGATGAGCTGTTGCCTAGACCAGCAGCACCTGAAATTAGGGCAACCGCGACTAGAGGGATAACCAGCATCTTGATCAAATTGATGAAGATAGCACCCAGTGGAGCGAACATAGTTGCGCTGTCACCCATCATCGCACCGACTAGGGTACCGATGATCATTGCAATAACGACTTGAACGCCGATGTTGCTTAGTAAACTCTTTTCTTTTAACACTTCCATAACCTCTGTGCTACTAAATATAAAAATCCCAGAACTACTCACCAATGTACGATGTACCATTGGATTAATATTTCGCGAGAAGTTTTACACGTATCTTTTACATTTATCAATATGAGCAGAGATGAAAGAACACCAAAAAGCAGTAATCAAATGTCATTTGATGATTTTTCACACTAAAGCAAACGTTTGCCTTTTGGTTTGTCATTATTTTTATAAATGGTGGTGATGTTTTGGTGGGGTATTATAGGTGTGCTACAGGTTTGTATGAGGTGTTGTTTTTATCAGAAATTTAACAATTGAGAGGGTTTGGACGTGTTCTCGGAGAAAAACTCCCACAGCGCAAATTATCGCACTAGTGGGAGCCTATTTATTATTTTTGCGTTGCCGCTTTCATTGGCGTAACAAACTCAGCAAGTGCTTTAAGCATTGCTTCTGGTTGTTCAACGTTGTTTTCAATGATTTTCACAACCGCAGAGCCAGAGATAGCACCAGCAGCGCCAGCTTCGATGGCTTCTTTTACTTGCTCAGGAGCAGAGATACCGAAACCAAGCAGTGCTGGTGGCGCATCAAACTTGTTCAAACGGTCAAGTAGGGCTGTCACAGGCATGTTTGCTTTGGTTTCTGCACCCGTTACGCCAGCACGAGAAAGTAGGTAAGTGTAACCACCACCTAGCTCAGAAACCGATTGAAGCGTCTCATCACTTGCTGTTGGTGGAGCAATAAAGATTGGGTGAATACCAAACTTCTTAGCTGCAGCAACAAACTCGCCACTCTCGTTGGTTGGTACATCAGCAATCAATACTGAATCGATACCTGCATTCGCACAACGCTCGTAGAAGTTCTCGATACCACGTGCGTACACCAAGTTTGCGTACATCAGTAGGCCGATTGGCAGATCTGGGTATTTAGCACGAATTTGACCAATAAGATCAAAACACACATCTGGCGTTACTTTTGAATCTAACGCGCGAATATTTGCGCCTTGGATTGTCGGGCCATCTGCAAGCGGATCGGAGAATGGAATACCAAGCTCAAGTGCATCTGCACCCGCTTCAACCAAAGTTTCCATGATCTTAAGAGACTGCTGAGGGTTAGGATCGCCAACCGTTACGAATGGTACAAATGCGCCCTGATTCTTTTCAGCTAAGCGAGTGAAGAGTGATTGATAGCGATCCATTATAATGCTCCTTTCTCTTTAAGAATGTCGTGTACAGAGAAGATGTCTTTATCACCACGACCAGATAGATTAACCACTAATAGCTGTTCTTTCTCTGGGTCATCGTGAGCCATTTTAACAGCATGAGCCAAAGCATGAGATGACTCTAGCGCTGCGATAATACCTTCGTTACGTGCGATAGCTTGGAAAGCTTCTAGTGCTTCGTCATCGGTTACGTTGTCGTATTCAGCACGGCCAATAGCATTTAGGTGCGCGTGTTGAGGGCCAACTGATGGGAAGTCTAGACCCGCAGATACAGAGTAAGACTCTTCTACTTGACCATTCTCATCTTGCATCAGTGGTGCTTTCATACCGAAGAAGATACCAGTTTTACCGTGTTTAAGCGGCGCGCCGTGTTGGTCGGTATCAATACCTTTACCAGCAGGCTCTACACCGATTAGGCGTACAGACTCTTCTTCAATGAAATCCGCGAACATACCGATAGCGTTTGAACCACCGCCGACACACGCGATAACTGCATCAGGAAGGCGACCTTCACGAGCTAGAATTTGGTTCTTCGTTTCTTCACCAATCATGCGTTGGAAATCACGAACAATCGTTGGGAATGGGTGAGGGCCCGCTGCAGTACCCAATAGGTAGTGCGCGTCTTCATAAGTTGCCGACCAGTCACGTAGCGCTTCGTTACATGCATCTTTTAGCGTTGAAGAGCCAGAATGAACAGGGATAACCTCTGCGCCCATTAGCTTCATACGGAACACGTTCGGGCTTTGACGTTCAACGTCTTTTGCACCCATGTATACACGACACTTAAGACCTAGTAGAGCACACGCTAGAGCCGTTGCCACACCGTGTTGGCCTGCCCCAGTTTCAGCGATGATTTCCTGCTTACCCATACGTTTTGCTAGCAATGCCTGACCAAGAACTTGGTTTGTCTTGTGAGCACCGCCGTGAAGTAGATCTTCACGCTTTAGGTACAGTTTGGTTTTTGTACCTTTTGTTAGGTTGCGTGCTAGCGTTAGCGCCGTTGGACGACCAGCGTACTCTTGAAGAAGCGTCATGAATTCGCTGCGGAACTCAGGATCGGCTTGTGCATCGATAAATGCTTGTTCAAGTTGGTCTAGTGCTGGCACTAGGATCTGCGGTACGTATTGACCACCGTATTCACCAAAGTAGGCATCGAGTTTAGCCATTGTGTTATTCCTTCAATTCTACTGATGTGTATTCACACCAAGTCATTTAATCTTGTTTGAGCTTCGCAAAAGGCAAAGCTCACAAATATGTTTTTAGTTTCTGCTTTCTAATTTCTAGCGCCGAGTTTGGACTAGTAATTGCGAATCGCTGCAAAAGCGCGTTGCAGTTTGTCTGCGTCTTTTTTACCTGGAGCTGATTCAACGCCTGAGTTTAGGTCTAGCCCTAAACAACCCAACTTAGCCGCTTGGTTAGCATTGTCTGGGTTTAGGCCACCCGCTAACATGATTGCGCTTTGGTTGTTGATTAGGTTCCAATCGAACACTTGGCCTGTGCCACCAGTTTGAGAACCCACTTTAGTATCTAGCAGGTGACGAGTCACGTTGCTTTCCAGTAATTCTGGTAGCGAGCTCTCAGCATCGGGAGAAACACCGTAAGCTTTCCAAATCTCAACGCTTTCAGGTAGTGACTGTTTTAGCTCATCGACAAACGCTTGAGACTCATCACCGTGCAATTGCACAGCGAACAGGCCTAGCTCAGAAACCGTTTTCGCAACGTCAGTAACGCTGTGGTTTTGGAACACACCCACGTAGTTCAAAGGTGCGCCGCTCATAGTCAAACGAGCCGCTTCGATATCCACATGACGCTTAGATGCTTCAACGAATATCAGACCACCGAATACCGCACCAGCTTGATAAGCCTTTGCTGCATCGTCAGAGTGAGTTAAACCACACACCTTGTTTTCACCCAGTGTTACTTTGCGTACCGCAAGCTCGAGGTTCTTCTCTGCCATTAGAGAGCTACCGATTAGGAAGCCATCTGCAAACGTTGAAAGGTCACGAACTTGTTGATGTGTGTAGATGCCAGACTCTGAAATCACAACTGCGTTTGGAGCCAGTTCGCGAATCAGCGGCGCCAACTCTTTAGTACGGTTCAAATCAGTCGAAAGGTCACGAAGATTACGGTTGTTAATGCCGATCACCTTAGCGTTTAGAGCGACTGCACGGTGAAGCTCTTCTTCGTTGCTGACTTCGGTCAATACACCCATGTTGAGTGAGTGAGCGACTTCCGCCAGCGCTTTGTACTCTTCGTCATCTAATACCGATAGCATTAGCAAGATAGCATCAGCTGAGTAATGACGAGCTAGATACACTTGGTAGGTATCAACCATGAAGTCTTTACACAGGATAGGCTGCTTAGCAATGCTGCGAACTTTAGGTAAAAACTCAAAGTCACCTTGGAAGTACTTCTCGTCTGTCAGCACAGAAATCGCGTTTGCGTGGTTGTTGTAAACAGAAGCAATGTAGTCGAGGTCAAACTCGTCACGGATTAAACCTTTTGACGGAGAGGCCTTTTTACATTCAGTGATGAAAACCGTTTGTTCTCCGCTCAGAGCGTCATAAAAGCTGCGGTCTGTTGCAGTTAGTGACGCTTTAAACTCGTCTAATGGTTGAGTCTGCTTACGCGCTTCAACCCATTGGTATTTATCACGAACGATTTTTGCTAATACTTCCGCCATTTCAGCTTCTTTGACTGAAACGTGGGTCGACAGTTTATCGGTAGTCTGTGTCATGTTCTTTGTCTCAATTCGTCGTTCGTTAGGCGTGTGCAGCAAGCTTATGTACAAGCTCGTACGCTTTGCCAGAGTTCATCGCGTCAATCGCTTGCTGAGCGTTGGCTTTTAGGTCTTCGTGACCAAATAGACGCATCAGCAGAGCTACGTTGACTGCCACTGCGCCAACTTGAGCATCAGTGCCTTTACCCGTCAGGATATCAGTTGTGATGGCTTTGTTCTCTTCTGGCTCGCCGCCCTTAATCGCTTCAAGAGGGTGAGTGTTCAAACCAAAGTCAGCCGGAGTCACTGTGTACTCGTGAATCTTGCCATCTTTAATCTCAGCAACGATAGTCTCGCCGTGAATCGCTACTTCATCTAGGCCGCTACCGTGCACAACAGCTGCACGCTTCATGCCCATTTGCAGCATGGTTTCTGCGATAGGGCGTACCAGCTCTTTGCTGTAAACACCCATTAGCTCGATGTTAGGGCGAGCAGGGTTAATCAGTGGGCCAAGAATATTGAAGATAGTGCGCGTTTTCATTGTTTGACGAACCGGCATCGCGTGACGTACACCAACGTGATATTGCGGAGCAAATAGGAATGCTACGCCAAGTTCATCAACAGCCGTACGTGTGTCTTCAGCTGTCATCGCTAGGTTGATACCGAACGAATCCAGTAAGTCAGAAGAGCCTGATTTGCTCGATACGCTGCGGTTACCGTGCTTCGCGACTTTTAAGCCACACGCTGCGGCAACAAATGCAGAAGTCGTCGAGATATTGATGGTGTTGTGACCGTCGCCACCTGTACCTACGATGTCTGCGAAATCGTAATCAGGGCGCGGGAACGGGTTTGCATTCGCAAGTAGTGCTTTTGCTGCGCCTGCAATTTCATCGGGCGTTTCGCCTTTGATTTTCAGTGCAGTTAGCGCAGAAGCCATCAAGATTGGGTCTAGTTCACCCTTGATGATCACATCAAATAACTGTTGGCTTTCTTCTTGAGTAAGAGACTGCTGTTCGTAAAGTTTATTAATCTGTTCCATGATCGTTTCCTATTTTCCAGTCTTTTCAAGGCGAAGAGGTTTCTCAAGAGCCCATTCGATAGCGTTTGCTAGAAGCGTTGCACCGTAGGTCGTCATAATTGATTCAGGGTGGAATTGGAATCCACACACCTTGTCTTGTTCTTGAACCACAGACATCACCAAATCATCTACTTCAGCGGTCACTGTTAGGCTATCAGATACATGCGTTGCCACTAAAGAGTGGTAGCGAGCGATAGCCAATGGCGAAGGTAAGCCTTGGTAAGTCGCATGGTTTTGGTGTTCCATCATCGACACCTTACCATGAATGATTTCGCCAGCGCCTGCAACGGTGCCGCCATAGGCTTCAACAATCGCTTGGTGGCCTAAGCAAATACCAATCATTGGCACTTTACCTTTTAGAAGCTGAATCAGCTCTGGCATACAGCCCGCATCTGCTGGAGCGCCAGGGCCTGGTGAAAGCAGTGCAACAGGGTTGTCTAGTTCGTTGATCGCCGCTTCAACTACTTTTGCAGGAATGTTGTTACGGTAAATTTTTACGCTGTGACCTAATGAACGAAATTGGTCTACAAGGTTGTAAGTGAACGAGTCGAAGTTATCGATGAATACAATATCAGCCATGATTACGACTCCTTCTTATTTGTTAGGTTCTTAGTATGAGCTGCTTGAATCGCTGAGATAACCGCTTGTGCCTTGCCGCGAGTTTCATCGGCTTCTGCTTGTGGGTCTGAATCGAATACCACACCAGCGCCAGCTTGTACTTGTGCTACGCCATCTTCAACGTAAGCAGAGCGAATTACGATACAAGTATCTAGAGTCCCTTCACCGGTTAGATAACCGACTGCACCACCGTAGCTACCACGACGCGTTTTTTCTACGTCACGAATAAGCTGCATTGCGCGGATTTTTGGTGCGCCCGTTAGCGTGCCCATGTTCATACAAGCTTGGTAAGCGTGCAGAGCATCTAAGTCTTCACGGAGCTGACCAACAACACGAGAAACCAAGTGCATTACATGGCTGTAGCGGTCTACTTTCAGTAAGTCTGCTACGTGGCGAGTGCCAGCTTCGGCAATACGTGCCACATCGTTACGCGCTAGGTCAACTAGCATCATGTGCTCGGCGTTTTCTTTCTTGTCGGTACGCAGTTCAAGCTCGATACGGCTGTCTAGGTCGAAATCGATTTGACCGTCAGGGCGCTTACCACGACGACGAGTACCAGCAATCGGGTAGATCTCGATTTGGTTGGTTTCTGTCTCGTATTTCAGCGCGCTTTCTGGAGATGCACCGAACAGAGTAAACAGCTCGTCTTGCATGTAGAACATGTAAGGGCTTGGGTTGCTTTGTTTGAGTTCTTTATAAGCCGCCAGTGGGGCAGGGCAAGGTAGAGTGAAGCGGCGTGAAGGTACCACTTGGAATACATCGCCTTTAACTACGTACTCTTTTAAATCACGAACCGTTTGGCAGAAGTCTTCATCTGAAACGCTAGGTACAGCTTCAACGTTGTCTAACGGCGTTACTTCAGTGATGGCTTTCAGGGACTGACACTGAGTTTGAATGTCGGCTAGACGGTCAGTTAATTGCGCTTTGATGTTGTCATCTTGAGCAAATAAGCTCGCGTGAAGTAGGCCTTCGTTCTCTTGGTGATCGAAACGCAATAGTGTTTCAGCTACGTAGAATACAAAGTCAGGACAATTGTTGGTTGCTTCAGCATCACCTAGTGGCTCAAAGTTTGCCACGATGTCGTAAGCGAATAAGCCCGCCATGAATAATGCGTGTTTGTTATCCGCGTCTTGCTCAAAGCTGTGCTGAACCAAACGCAGTGCATCGAATGAAGAGGCTTCTCTTAAACGTGAGTCTTCGTCTAATTCGTTGCTTGGTTCGATAAAAGTCAGCGTCAAAACGTTATCAGTAAGGTCAGATTTAATTTCTGCTTTCACGTTTTGAGTGAGATGTTCGATAAGCGCTTGACCGTTTTCAGTCAATGCTTGAAAGGTTACTTCATGTCCGCGACATACGATGCGAACAGCAGAGTCGATAAGGAGTAGGCTTGTCAGGTTCTGTTTAGATTCAATCTCGGCAGATTCCAACAAAAGACTATCAGTTTTGTTTTCACACAAAGTATGAAAAACGCTGGTTGGATCTTGCGAGTAAGGAACTGAGGAATTGATGACCTCAATGGTTCCCAGCTTTTTGATTTCAATGGCCTTGTTCACAAGACCTCCTTTATGATTCTTTAAATTTCCTGCCGTACATAGTCGCATAAAGATACCTTTCACCCAATCTAGAATATGGTCAATTCGATGATTTGTTAGTCAATTGAATGTGAGATGTTCGACAAATTAAAAAGCCCGCTATTAAAGCGGGCTTAGTGATAACTTTTTTATAAACAAACTGTTTAACTAGAAGTACACGTTAGCCCACCAAGAACTTGTCCAAGTGCGCCACCAATTAAGCTCTGAACTTGCTTCTACTGAAGAAAGTTCTAAAACTTTATCTTTATGGTTTTGGTTAAATTCTTGTAACATGGTGAACCTATCAAATGTGATACTTCGTATTTGTGTACTAGTTAACTAGTTTTCTGCTTGCGGGTCAAGTGTGTTGACACAAATATAACGATAAAAATTGAAAACAATGAAAAAGAATATATGAGAATTGATCTACATAGTCATACAACAGCCTCAGATGGCCGACTTACTCCACCTGAGCTAATTGACCGAGCGCTTGGCTTTAACATCGAAGCGCTAGCGATTACAGATCATGACACGACTGATGGGCTTGCTGAAGCACGCAACTATGTTGCTGATAACAATCTTCCTATTCAGCTGATCAACGGCATTGAGATTTCGACTGTTTGGCAAAACAAAGATATCCATATTGTTGGGTTAAACGTTGATCCTGAGTCACCAGAACTCAAAGCGCTCATTGAGCGACAGAAGCAACACCGTATTGGACGTGCAGAGATGATTGCTCAACGTCTTGAGAAAGCGACTCGTGAAGGGGTGCTAGAAGAAGTTAAATTGATTGCGGGTGATGCACCAATTACTCGAGCACACTTTGCGAAATGGTTAGTCGACAATGGCTACGCGAAAACCATGCAGCAGGTGTTTAAAAAGTTTCTTACTCGCAATAACCCAGGTTATGTGCCGCCAACGTGGTGTTCAATGAGTGATGCTGTCACGGCTATTCATGCCGCTGGTGGACAAGCCGTACTCGCTCACCCTGGACGATATGGACTTACAGCCAAGTGGGTTAAGCGCCTGCTAGCGGCATTTGTTGAAGCGAAAGGGGATGGGATGGAAGTTGCTCAACCTCAGCAAGCGCAACAAGAAAGACGCACACTCGCAGATTATGCTATACAATACAAACTATTAGCCTCCCAAGGCAGTGATTTCCATTACCCATCTCCGTGGATGGAACTTGGACGCAATCTCTGGCTACCTTCTGGGGTCGAAGAAGTATGGAAAGATTGGGAGTTTCAAACGGTTTCACCATCTGAATAGTCTTTAGGTGAGCCAGCTCCTTCTGATGATAGAGTCGAGAGATTCGATAACGAGGATCAACAATGAGCCAGTTTTTTTATGTACACCCAGATAACCCACAAGCACGCTTAATTACTCAAGCGGTTGCGATTATTCGCAATGGCGGCGTTGTGGTTTATCCAACAGATTCCGGTTATGCGCTGGGCTGTCAGCTTGAAAACAAACAAGCACTTGAACGTATCTGTAAAATTCGTCGCATCGATGACAAGCACAATTTCACCTTGTTATGTCGTGATCTTTCTGAATTATCACTGTATGCACGCGTCGATAACGTGGCTTTCCGTCTACTGAAAGCACATACACCAGGTGCTTACACGTTTATCTTTAAAGCAACCAAAGAAGTGCCAAAGCGTTTGATGAACGCCAAGCGTAAAACGATTGGTATTCGTGTCCCAGACAACAAGATTGCACTCGACCTTTTGGAAGCGATGGGTGAACCATTAATGTCGACGTCTCTGATTCTGCCGGGTAACGAGACTACGGAGTCGGATCCAGAAGAAATTCGTGACAGCCTAGAACATGCGGTTGATGTCATTTTGAATGGCGGTTACTTAGGTGAGCAACCGACGACGGTTATTGACTTCAGTGACGATGATGCCGTGGTTCTACGTCGTGGTGCTGGCGATCCTGCGCCGTTTGAATAATCGCTTTACTGATTAACAGTCTGTAACGATACAGCAAACCTGCCACAGTAAATAACAAGTGCTTTTTGGCAGGTTATTTGCGATAATACGCGACCGCGATTTGGTCGCGAAAAATTCATTCGACGTCTGTGAAGACGACAATTAGGTAGAAAAGAGTAAATGAGCGAAAAATTACAGAAGGTTTTAGCGCGAGCTGGTCACGGTTCTCGTCGTGAACTAGAAGGTTTAATCAAATCTGGTCGTGTAAGTGTTAACGGTCAAGTTGCGAAACTGGGCGAGCGTCTTGAAGACGAGAACTCAGTGATCCGTATCGATGGCCATACTGTTTCAGGCAAGGCTTCTGAAGAAGTGGTTTGTCGTGTACTTGCTTACTACAAACCTGAAGGTGAGCTTTGTACTCGTCACGATCCTGAAGGCCGCCGTACTGTTTTCGATCGTCTACCTAAGATCCGTGGTTCTCGTTGGATTTCAGTTGGTCGTCTTGATGCAAACACATCAGGCCTTTTGCTTTTCACTACTGATGGTGAGCTTGCAAACCGTCTAATGCACCCAAGCCGTCAGGTTGAGCGTGAGTACCTAGTACGTGTATTCGGTGAAGTGACTGAGCAAAAAGTTAAAAACGTTACTCGTGGTGTACAACTAGAAGACGGCATGGCTCGTTTTGAAGATGTTGTTTACGCTGGTGGTGAAGGTATGAACCATACTTTCTACGTAGCGATTAACGAAGGTCGTAACCGTGAAGTTCGTCGTCTTTGGGAATCTCAAGAAACGACAGTAAGCCGCCTGAAACGTGTACGTTACGGTGATATCTACCTTGATAAGAAACTGCCTCGTGGCGGTTGGAAAGAGCTAGATCTTCAAGAAGTTAACTACCTGCGTGAGCTTGTTGAGCTTAAGCCTGAGAAAGAGACACTGTTGGATCTTGATCCTTCAAACACTTCTCGTAAGCGTGAGCGTTCTCGTAGCCAAAAAATTCGTCGTGCTGTTAAACGTCACGAAGAGCGTGCAAACGCACCAAAAGGCCGTAGCAACCAAACTAAGCGTAAGAAGCCTGCAACTCGCGGTACTACAACACCTGATTCAGGTCGTAGCGCTCCAGCTGCAAACAAAGGCAAACCTCAGGCTAACAAAAGTAAGCCTAAACTGAACAACGGTCGTCCGGCTAAACCAGCTAAGCCAAGAACACGTCAGTAATTACGTAATTTCTTACGCGTAAAGCTTCATTAGCTGAAAGCACTGAATACTAAAAAACCTGCTCATTGAGCAGGTTTTTTTACGTCTGGAGAAATAGCAGATGCGGGATGCGAGTAACCGAGTATCGAAAACATGCTGCCATAAGTGACAGTAAGCGAGCTTTTCGCATCTCTTATCTCGTGTAGGCGCATCTATAATCTGCTCGTATCTCGTATCTCGTATCTCGTATCTCGTATCTCGTTTCTTTTACTTATGATTCGAAAAGTTATCGCCTTTCGCCAGTCGGTCGTAAAGCACAACATTCACTGATGCCGCTAGATTCATACAGCCGTTGGTCGGAACGTAAATCGTCTCACGACAGAAATCTGTGATTTCTTTCTTTAGCGTGCCATCTTCTGGGCCAAAAATGTAAAACGCACGTGGTGGGTGCTTGTAATCAGGTAGAGGCTTAGCACCTTCAATCAGATCAACAGCAACCGGCACGCAGCCTACTGGAATAATATCTTTCAGCTCTTCAACACCAATCAAAGGCAGGGCTAAGTGCTTTTCTTTGGTATCGGTATGGAATTTTCGCGCATGGTCGTAGCGTGTGCCAGTGTAAAACACAGAGTTGGCGCCGTAGCAGCCAGCTGCTCGCATCACTGAGCCTACGTTTTCTGGCGTCTTTGGGTTAACTAGGCCAATGCAGGCATAGCCTTTTGATTGTGTGTCTGTTTTTGCTTTGGTCATAATCAGTGAATCTAACGTTGATGATGAAAGTGATGAATCACGATGGAAAATAGCGTGATAAAAATAGCCGAGCAATGGGCTCGGCTAACTTTTAACTCGCTTACATGAATACTTGTTTACTCATGCAGATGAGCGTCAACAGCGGTATTAGTCGCGTTTCCACAGCATGTGACAGAACTTATGTTCTGGATCACGGCTGATTAAAATGCGAGCAAATACGTCGTCTAGAACGTCATCAGCTTCATTCACAAGACCAATGCGCACTTCAGCGTAGATCTCTTTGTCGACTTCAAAGCCAACATGTTCAACCCAATCATCGCCAGTTTCAACAAGCTCTGCTGCGCCACGATCTTCAAACTGAGCAGTGAAAAGAATCACGTCTGCAGGCTCTAGGTTGTCAGGTGCCATCTCTAGGAAGATGTCGTATGCAGTGTCAATTGCGTCGTCATAAGACATTAGGTCGTTAGCTTCGGTCATAATAAGTGTCTTAGCTTGCGCGGTTCATGTATTTACGTTCAGCAGTGTTTACTACTACTTTGTCGCCAGTCGCGATGTATTCAGGTACTTGAATAGTAAGACCTGTAGAAAGACGAGCAGGCTTAGTACGAGCAGACGCTGATGCACCTTTGATTGAAGGATCAGTCTCTTCGATAACTAGTTCAACAGATGTTGGTAGCTCAAGCGTTGCAGCGTTGCCGTCGATAAGGATCGCGTACATGCCTTGAGTTTCTTCGTTGATGAACAGTAGTTCGTCTTCGATAGTCTCACCGTTGAAGATGAATTGTGTGTAATCTTCGTTGTCCATGAAGATGTACTCGTTGCCATCAACGTAAGAGAACATTACTGCACGCTTAGTTACGTCAATAGTTTCAACAATTTCGTCAGCCTTGTGGCGAACTTCAGTTTTAACGCCAGTTGCTACATCGTTACCACGGAAGCGGTAAATCTTTTGGCCGCCACGGCCGCCTGGTGTTGTTACTTCGATATCTTTAACGATCACTGTTTTGCTTTCTACTGTGATAGCAAAACCTTTTTTAATTTCACTTGCTCTAGGCATTTTGTGTTTGTCCTTAGTGGGTCTATCCGCTGATTATATCTCGGAGATGCTATAAATAGGAATAGCTTGAATCATAAAGTCACCTAGGCGATCATAGAGTTATAGTTAAATCATTATTTTATTTACCGAAACGACCTATGCAGCTACCCGTTATTGACCCAACACAGCCTTTTCAACCTGAATTTCAACCTGTGGTTAACGATCTGATTACCTTTCTAAAAGGTGGGTTAGGATCTAATCTGCACAGTATTTATATTTATGGCAGTGTGGCTCGTAAGCAAGCCGTCTTCGGTCGCTCCAATCTAGATGTGGTTGTGGTGACCCATCGACCGTTTCCTGACCAACGAACCACTTTGTTGAACACCATCAAATGGCGTTTCCAAAAGAGCTTCCCGCAGGTAACTCAAGTGGCGATAAAAACTACCTTAGTGAGTGAGATAGTCGATTTCGACAATATCTTCACTTGGGGTTTTATGCTCAAGCATTTAGCCGTGTGTGTGCATGGTGAAGACTTATCAGACTGCTATGGTGATTTTGAAACAAGTTGGGAAATCGCTAAGCACTGGAATATGGATGCGGAAAACTGGTTGGCGGTGTATCGCAACAAGATCGCACGAGCGACAACGCCAGAACAACAAGTCGCTGCGCAGGTGATTATTGCCAAGAAGCTTCTACGGGCGAGTTACTCACTGGTGATGTACCGCGATAAATATTGGTACGATGATCCTGTTGAATGTGGCCAACAGTTCTTGAAGTATCACCCAGATCGAGAAGTCGAAATCCAAAGGTTGGGCATTTTACTTTCTGGTCGACCAATCCCTAAACGTTCGGTGATCGGTATTCTTGATGGCTTTGGTGAGTGGTTGATTAAGCAGTATCAGAAAACCGAGTTCAGAATCGGATAGAGATTTATAACCGATCCATTGATACTAAAAAGCAGAGTGTGCTGAAGAACATATCTCTGCTTTTTTCGTTTTAAGAGCATATTGAATATAGTGCTAGAACAAACCCAACTGCTGCCCACTAACTCTTTCAAAGTCTAAACCGATGAAGGGCAGTATTGCCTCTGCGACCGGTTTAATCTGCTTGTCGATATAGTGCTGATAATCGATACCACTCTTTAAATACTCCTTGGGCTCAGGGCCACTCAGAGTAATCAAATACTCAATGCGTCCTTTATTTTGGTATTGAAGAGGGCGCCCTAACTGAGCATTGATCTCATCGGCCATACGAGCTGCGCGAACCTGCGGCGGAATGTTCTTTTGGTATTCATGTAATTTGCGGCGTAAGCGCTTTTGATACACCAATAAATCATCATGTTTGCCAGCAGAGGTTTCATCAACAAACTGTCTGACGTAGTCGGTTGGATCTTGATCGTGAAACACCATCTCATACAAGGTTTGTTGGAATTGCTGTGCGAGAGGTGTCCAATCGGTGCGTGCACTCTCAAGCCCTTTAAATATGATCTTTTCTTTATCGCCTTGAGTGATTAATCCGGCATAACGTTTCTTCGAGCCGGTTTCTGAACCTCTAATGGTCGGCATTAGAAACTTGCGATAGTGAGTCTCGTATTCCAATTCGAGTATTGAGGTTAGGTTGTGGGTCTCTTTTAAGTGATTCGTCCACCAATCGTTGATGTAAGCGACCAGTGTGTTCCCGATCTCGTCTGCTTTTTGCTGATCATAACTGCCGTTCAGAGACACGAAGGTTGAATCGGTATCGCCGTAAATCACTTGATAGCCTTTGTCTTCGATCAGAACCTTGGTTTGCTTCATGATCTCATGTCCACGCATGGTAATTGAAGACGCTAACCGGGTATCGAAGAAACGACAACCAGACGAACCTAACACACCATAGAATGAGTTCATGATGATCTTAATCGCCTGAGAGAACGCTTTCTCGTTGTTCTTCTTCGCCACATCACGTGCAGCCCAAAGGTTTTCGATCATCTCGGGCAAGAAGTGTTTAGAGCGGTGGAATTGCCCACCTCGAAAGCCATCAACGGCTTGGTTTTCTGCTGGGCCTAGTTCAAGCTTCAACCCTTCAATTAGTCCCATAGGGTCAATCAGAAACGAGCGAATGATCGATGGATACAGGCTCTTAAAATCGAGTACCAAAACCGAGTCGTACAGATTGGGAATTGAATCCATCACATAACCGCCGGGGCTCGCAATCCAATTCTCTGGCTCTAAGTTCGGTGCGACATAACCCGCTCTGTGGATTTGAGGCAGATATAAGTTAGTAAAGGCCGCAACAGAGCCACCAACGCGATCCAGCTCAACACCGGTTAATCGAGAGCGCTCAATCGCGAAGTCGAGTAGGTGAGTGTGTTCGAAGATGCGATTTACTAGCACGCAGTCTTGAAGGTTGTACTTGGCGAGCGAAGGCTTATCGAACTTAAACATCCGGTTTATCTCATCCATGCGGTCGTGAACGTTATGGATGTCTTTGCCTTCGCTGAGTAGCTCTTGAGATACCGATTCAAGAGACCAAGAGCGGAAGTGGTAGGTCGCTGTCTTGAGCATGTCGATGCCATCCAGCACAACGCGGCCTGGGATCGTGATAAAGCCTTGCTGGTTTTGTGCAGAACTACGGAAAAAGCTTGGTTGATTGTCTCTACCGATGCTGAGCTTCACTTCGTTCCATTCTGAACGTTTGTGCAGCAGCCTAAAATCGAAATCAATGACATTCCAACCGATGATGATGTCGGGATCAAATTCAGAAAACCATCTAATCATCGCCTCGAGTAGAGCTTTCTCATTAGGAACCCATTGGACGATTGTGTCAGCCTTTTGTGGTTCGCCGACCATGATGACTCGGCTGTCCATCGGGCTGTCTAAGCCAATAGAATAAAGCACGCCTTTTTCTGAGCATTCAATATCAAGTGAAACCACAGATAAACTGGGTAAGTAATCGCCCGCTCTGCATTTTGCATTGGAAACTCTAAGATGCTGACTTTTTTGCACGGCAGTCCCAGTGAACTCAATGCTGCCTTTGATAAAGCGTTCCATCAGATATCGATCGGCGAGTCGAATATCGCTTTCAAAGGTCTGAATCTCTTCGCTGTGAAAGGCTTGTGCTAAACCAAAGCTACTTCTCGCTAGTGATGTATAACATGCGGCGAGAGGGGTTTGATCGAATGTGGCTAATTCTAGAGGCTTAAATTGGCAATCAATCGACTCTTTCGCTGCGATTGCCTGACATTCTTCAACATCAGATTGAGCGACGAAAAATACAGGTTTTTCATTTTGAATCGTCAGCAGAGTTGGGCCTTGAGGGGAGCTTAACCACAAGTCAATTTGGGTACGCCCTGAAAAGTCTCTCGCTTGTCTTGTGAGTACAAAGCCTTGCTGAATATCCAATGTAGTAACCTATTGAAATGGGGAATCGAATACTACCATCTAGCGGCTCTCTGCGCACAACAGGCAACCAAAATACTAACTAAATTCTAGTTAACAGAGGCAAATAACGGGACTCCATAAGCAAATAAGTGAAATTGTCGCGAATGGCTATTCAATGGTATTGAAAATATCTTTATCTTGTGTAATTTTATTGGGTGTTGTTTTAACTGGTTGATTTTTAGAAAAAGCTTGTTGTTTTAGTTAGCTTATTTGTTAATAAGTACTTGCTAAAGTTCGTGTTTCAGCACATATTCAACAGAGCTTTTTTTTAGTAATTAAGTTAAGATGTACTCAATGCTGCGATCCACTGTTCCTTTGTTCAATTGTTTCAAACAGATGAAATGACACAGTGGTTGCAGAGCCAATTAATAGTGTGGAGATACAAGTTTGATAAATGTTTTCCTTGTAGATGATCACGAGCTGGTTCGCACAGGGATACGACGTATTATTGAAGACGTCCGTGGAATGAACGTAGCAGGGGAAGCTGAAAGCGGTGAAGATGCTGCAAAATGGTGTCGTAGTAATAATACTGACGTTATTTTGATGGATATGAATATGCCTGGTATTGGTGGCTTAGAAGCAACCAAGAAAATCTTGCGTTTCAACCCTGATGTTAAAATCATCGTTTTAACTGTTCATACGGAAAATCCGTTTCCAACTAAAGTGATGCAAGCTGGAGCTGCTGGTTACCTTACTAAAGGGGCAGGTCCGGATGAAATGGTAAATGCAATTCGAGTGGTTAATAGTGGCCAACGATACATTTCACCAGAAATTGCGCAGCAGATGGCTTTGAGCCAATTCTCGCCTGCGTCTGAAAATCCATTCGCAGACTTATCTGAGCGTGAACTTCAAATCATGATGATGATTACCAAAGGTCAGAAAGTGACGGATATTTCAGAACAACTCAATCTAAGTCCTAAAACAGTCAACAGTTACCGCTACCGTTTGTTCAGCAAATTGGATATCAGTGGCGATGTAGAGCTGACGCATTTAGCGATTAGACATGGAATGTTAGACACTGAGACCCTTTAACACTGAGATCGTATAGTGACCAACTTGTTTGACTCAGTGTCATTTCTCAAGACAGTAACAGAACAGCCCGGCGTTTATCGTATGTATAACGCCGAGGCTGTTGTTATTTACGTCGGTAAAGCTAAGAACCTCAAAAAACGCCTTTCCAGTTATTTCCGTAAAAAAGTCGACAGTGAAAAAACGCGCGCTTTAGTTAGCAATATCGACAAAATCGATGTCACTGTAACGCATACAGAAACAGAAGCTCTTATCCTTGAGCACAACTACATCAAGCAGTATCTACCGAAATACAACGTACTTCTGCGTGATGATAAGTCGTATCCTTATATTTTTATTAGTGGTCACAAACATCCTCGTTTGTCGATGCATCGTGGTGCTAAGAAGAAAAAGGGAGAGTACTTTGGTCCTTATCCTGATTCCGGCGCTGTGCGTGAGACGTTGCACCTAATACAGAAAATCTTTCCTGCTCGTCAGTGTGAAGATACGGTTTATGCCAACAGAACGCGCCCGTGTTTGATGTATCAGATTGGTCGTTGCGCTGCGCCATGTGTCAGCTCAATTATCTCTGATGAAGAGTACAGCGAGCTTATCGACTACGTTCGTTTATTCCTACAGGGGAAAGACAAGCTAGTTCTTGAGACGCTCATCGATAAAATGGACAAGGCAAGCCAAGAGCTTCGCTTTGAGCAAGCTGCTGCTTTCCGCGACCAGATCCAAGCGATTCGACGCGTGCAAGAGCAACAGTACGTATCTGACGACTCAATGGAAGATATGGACGTGTTAGGTTTTGCTCAAGAAAATGGCGTGGCTTGTATTCACATCTTGATGATTCGCCAAGGAAAGGTTTTAGGCAGTAGAAGCCATTTCCCGAAAATTCCAAACAATACGGTGCGAGAGGAAGTCTTTTCGAGCTTTTTAAGCCAATACTATCTTGCACATAATGAAGCGAGAACCATCCCAACTCGTCTCATCCTTAATGCTGATTTGATGGAAGATGTCACACCGATTCAAGAAGCCTTGTGTGAAGTTGCGGGTCGTAAGATCCACTTCAATACTAATCCTTCTGGCACTCGTGGTCGCTACCTTAAACTGTCTAACACCAATGCATTAACAGCCATTACCACCAAGATTAATCACAAGATGACGATCAATCAGCGCTTTAAGGAGCTTCAAGAAGTGCTGTCGATGGACGTTATCAAACGCATGGAATGTTTCGATATTAGTCACACCATGGGTGAAAGTACGATTGCATCTTGCGTGGTCTTCAATCAAGAAGGGCCTGTTAAACCGGAATACCGTCGTTACAACATCACAGGTATTACCGGTGGTGATGACTACGCTGCAATGGCTCAGTCGCTTGAGAGACGCTATTCAAAACAACTCGATGTCGACAAGATCCCAGACATCATTTTTATCGATGGCGGTAAAGGTCAGTTGAATCGTGCACATGAGATCATTTCCAAATATTGGGATGATTGGCCGTTTCGACCAAGAATGATGGGTATTGCGAAAGGGGTAACACGTAAACCGGGTTTGGAAACCTTGGTGACCCTTGAAGGTGAAGAGTTTAATTTACCAAGTGATGCGCCAGCACTGCACCTTATCCAACATATTCGTGATGAAAGCCATAATCATGCGATTGCAGGGCATAGAGCAAAACGTGGTAAAACGCGTAGAACCAGTGCGCTTGAAGGAATTGAAGGGGTAGGGCCTAAGCGCCGTCAATCTTTGCTGAAATATATGGGTGGCTTACAAGAACTTAAGCGTGCAACTGTCGAAGAAATAGCCAAAGTACCGGGCATTAGTCATTCTTTGGCAGAAAACATTTATCAAGCATTGAAACAATAGTAAAAATCCCGCACCATTAAAGCGCAATTAATAAGAGCCCAATAATATGCGTTTGAATATACCTAACATTTTGTCCTTACTGAGACTATTTTTGATCCCAGTATTCGTTGTTGTTTTTTACCTACCTTACCAATGGGCTCCTTTTGCTGCTGCAATGGTGTTTTGGGTAGCGGGTTTTACTGACTGGCTAGATGGCATGCTGGCTCGTAAACTCGGGCAAACGTCTCGCTTCGGTGCCTTTATTGACCCTGTGGCTGACAAAGTGTTGGTCGCTACGGCTCTTATCCTGATTACAGAGCATTACCACTCTATTTGGATAACTATTCCAGCCGTGACCATGATTGCTCGTGAGATCATCATTTCAGCGCTTCGTGAATGGATGGCTGAAATCGGTAAACGCGCAAGTGTTGCGGTATCTTGGGTTGGTAAAGTCAAAACGGTTTCTCAGATGTTCGCTCTTTGGGTACTTATCTGGAGATACGACGACTGGATGGTGTGGGTAGGTTACATTGCACTGTATGTCGCCACCATTCTTACTTATTGGTCAATGGCACAATACTTGATGGCTGCCAAAGACGATTTGTTAGACGAAAAACATCATTGATGAAGAAGCGAGCTGAGGCTCGCTTTTTTGATCTTTAACCTAAGGTTAAGTTATCAATAGTGGATATCTAATGTGATATAGATCTCCTTTGAATAACCCGCTCACAGTGTGTTTTGAACATAAAGTCAGCTATTTGGCCTGTTTCGTATGAAATCTATTCAAACGAATTAAAAATACAAAAATAATATTGACTCAATCGTCTGAATCCGTAGAATGCATCCCGTACCCAAGAGGATGGCAGTGAGCGATTCGATTGGAGTTACTAAGGCGCCTTGGCAGAGTGGCTATGCAGCGGATTGCAAATCCGTGGACCTCGGTTCGACTCCGGGAGGCGCCTCCATTCTCTCTTTCTTCTAGAAAGAATTTGAATGAAAATGCGATACTAGCTCAGTTGGTAGAGCGCAACCTTGCCAAGGTTGAGGTCATCGGTTCGAACCCGATGTATCGCTCCAAATTTTGTAATGTTGATTGGCGTCAGCATTAAGATGGTGTTTTACTTTTCAGTAATCGGCATCGCAATAAAGAATTGCGTGCCCTGGTGGTGGAATTGGTAGACACAAGGGATTTAAAATCCCTCGGCGTTCGCGCTGTGCCGGTTCAAGTCCGGCCCGGGGCACCATCTATTAAAGCCTTTATCTCGATAAAGCAAATGCGATACTAGCTCAGTTGGTAGAGCGCAACCTTGCCAAGGTTGAGGTCATCGGTTCGAACCCGATGTATCGCTCCAAATTAAGAAGCCCGAACAGAAATGTTCGGGCTTTTTGGTTTCTGACGTTTAGCTTTTACGTTTAAGAACTCTTCTTGTTCGAATCCGCACTCAACATTCATTTCTATCTCTGTTTCAAATTTTGCAATCAAGTTATACCAATCCGGAAAAT
>NZ_JBFRMM010000009.1:0-1626 GCF_041470465.1 Vibrio sp. 10N.261.55.F4
ACTCCGGGAGGCGCCTCCATCATTCAGAAAAAACCAGTCCTAGTGACTGGTTTTTTCGTTTTTGACCCCGCTAAAAGCTTCCTACGTACCCATTTCAATGCTTATCAAAGAAATCTTTGTTACGGATATACTTGCTCATTAAGTGGTAAGAGAAAGGTCTTATCAGCCAACTAAAGATAGAGCGACCAAGGCGGATTAATGTAGGAGTGTTCTCATAGATTCGTCCGTTATAAAGCCAAAGCACTTTACCTACATGCCAATAGAGCAAAGGAACCGGTGGCATGAAGGTCACGATGTCGATGTCACAGCAAATTCGGTAGGTCTTCTTACTCATGCGATAGTGCTTTCGAAAGCTCCAATCACCAATGGCGGGTTGGCCAAAAGTCACTATTCGTTTAATACAGCCTGGGTACTTTTGATCAAAGTAATCAGCGAAGACACAACCGATAGCGCCTCCGGAAGAGTGGCCAGTAATAGACACTCTTTTTCCTTGTTCGATGAGAGGTGTGAGCGTGGCTTCCAAGCGCTCAATAACGGTTAAGCCAAGCTTGTCTTCATTACGACTTGGCTGGCTCTCTTGAAACATTAGATGGTAGAAACCCGCATGCACACGATAATTGAGCCCAATTCTCTTACAGCTTCTTGTCCATAGAGCAAAGGTTAGTAGCCAATCTGAGATACTGTGCGATCCTTTGATTACCACAACCACTTCATCTTTGTCGCTACTCCACAACACTCTAATCATGGTTTTACCAAACTGGTTCTTGATGATGCGTTGTCCATTAGGGTCAAAACCATAGCGAGTCTGCTTAAAAACTCTAGGGTAGGCGAGGTTACAAAGAACGGCATAGCGCTCATATTGATATCGTTTTAGTGGTTTCACATGTTTACTTCTTAATAAGAGTTACTTCAAACTCTAATCGTTGAATGTGAAAAGCACATGAAAACGCCATTTGCTTGGTTTAAAACAATAAAATCACCGCATTCAATTGGTATTTGAATCAATGGTTGTCAGTGATTTGTCCGTTTAAATTAGAAATCCAAGTATAAGAACCGTACAAGCTGCACTAAATTTATTCTTTTGAGTTCGATAATTAATCACTTGAATTAAAAGATAAAATTTATTGTTGACGAATTTTTTCCTTCCGTTAAAGTACACCTCGTTCTCACGGCTTAGGTCGCTGAGAGATGGTGTTTTTACTTTTCAGTAATCGGCCTCGCAAGATTGCGTTGCCCTGGTGGTGGAATTGGTAGACACAAGGGATTTAAAATCCCTCGGCGTTCGCGCTGTGCCGGTTCAAGTCCGGCCCGGGGCACCATCTATCTAGCTTCTACATTTTGAGTAGAGTGATGAACAAAGAGTTGTTCTCTTAAATCACTATTAAAGGCGCCTTGGCAGAGTGGCTATGCAGCGGATTGCAAATCCGTGGACCTCGGTTCGACTCCGGGAGGCGCCTCCATTCTTTCTCTTAGTTTGATAAGTTAAGAGATAATAAGAATGAAAATGCGATACTAGCTCAGTTGGTAGAGCGCAACCTTGCCAAGGTTGAGGTCATCGGTTCGAACCCGATGTATCGCTCCAAATTTTGTAGTGTTGATTCATTTCGACATTAAGATGGTGTTTTA
>NZ_JBFRMM010000010.1:0-182796 GCF_041470465.1 Vibrio sp. 10N.261.55.F4
GCAGAAGGGATGACTGGTTTGACTTTCTGAGCAAGTGGTAACCAAGGTGCGAAATGGGGTACGTCGTTGTTGATTTCTACATTTTCAATTCTAGTGAGTTTGAAGATGTTTCTTAACTTTTGAGTTGAAATGGACATAATTAAAGCCTGCGGTGAGGCTTAGGAGGGCAACTAAGGAGTGCCGAGATGCGAGTTCGGAAAAGAAAAGAAGTCCCCACTAAGCGGTAGGGATAACAACCAAGGTAACACACTCACCAGACTTTTGTTGGTTATTATTAATACGCTTTCTAAGTCTATCACTTTCAGGCTTCACCCATACTAACGTGACTGATTAGAGATCTAAGACTCATTGTTCAACGTCGCCGTAGCAACCTCTCAGCTTTAAGGTTTCAAGATACTTTTTCTAATATCAGTTAAGTGAATTAGAGTTTTGAGTTTAACGCGTTTTTGTCCAAGAATGAGTTACGATACCAACAAGTCGGCTTGTACGAGCTAGTCGTGACTAACCAGCGTGTGTGTAAGATCTAGTATGAGTTACTACAATTTGGGTCTTAGGTGCTAGAAATATACAATCTACAGATTTGAATTGACCTTGTTCGCACTTTACTCATCCAGAAACGTAATGATCGTGGCTTTATATTGGACTAAGTAAAATTCTAATTTTGAGGGATTAAAGTCATTAGATAGTTTTGATGGGTTATTTTACACCTTGCTTCGCTGGCGTGGAGGTATGGTCGAATGCTTTTGATGTCAGGAAAACAGAGGATTGTTTTACAACACTCCCCACTCTTCCCCATTAACTCCTTGGCAGTCGATATCAATAAATATTGAATTTACTGGACGTTTTATTGGTGAGCCTCTTATGGGTCTAAAGTTAAATGGCTATTTTTTATGTGATGAAAATCACAACGTTAATCATTCAACTTCATGAACCTGAAACCTCTGTTTTGGTTGGTTTTTATACTTCTAAATAGCTACTTATGAAGTTAAAGTATGTTCATGAACCAAACCTAACATGAGTTTCTCGTGTAAATCATTGAAAATAAGGGTTTATATTTCCCATTCGAGTTATGAACATAGCCTTAACCCAGAATAGTTAAATGGATTTTGATGTTTATAAGGCAGGTATCTTTGTGTGATGCCCTGCCTTTGTATTGTGCCGATATTCTCTAATTTATACTGTGTATTTAACCAAACTGGCTATTTACCATAAAATACCTAATAACCAGTGATAATAATCTTCGATTTTAACCCTGGTATTAGTTAGAGATTAACCGCCAGCAAATTTAACTTTGTAGCCTTTCTTTTCAAGGTGCGCTTTGATCTTGTCGCGCGCGTCACCTTGAATTTCGATGTTGCCATCTTTTACTGAGCCACCGCAGCCGCAAACTTTCTTGAGTTCTGCTGCCATTAGTTTTAATGGTGCGTCATCTAGGTCTAAGCCAGTTACGACAGAAACGCCTTTGCCTTTACGGCCTTTGGTTTCTTTTTGGATTCGAACGATACCATCGCCTTTAGGACGTTGGACTTTCTCTTCTTCAGGCTTAATGCGACCTGTTTCTGTTGAATATACTAGGCTCATAATTTACTTCTTTTGTTGCTCTGCTTTTTGTTTTGCGAGTAAGTAAGCTTCTATATGGCGTTGGATTGCAACCTTGCCGCCTTTGATTAAGCGACCGTTAAACATGCAATACCACGCATTAGGCTCACCGGTGTCATTCTTGATTTGGTAGCCGTTGAAGTTTTCAGTCGAGCCACCAGTTCCTCTCGACTTATTTAATGACATGAATTCTTTTGGATCAATAATAGATGCGGTATCAATCCACCAATCAATACTCTTTTTCACGGCAGCTAGGTTGCCCTGAATAACGTTGTTTTTTAACTTAGCACGCCAAACTGTGTTGTTAGCATCTATCGATTGAAGATGGACGCTTCGGTAAATTGAATTAGCCATATCTATTAATCATCTTTCTGTTTTCACTGCATTAATCATAAGTATACTAATAATGATATCAAGCATAATATGGTAAAAACACCTGTCGAGGTATGGTAATTTGAGAAAAAAAGTCCCTATTTTAACTGACTCTGTGATAATTAATTCATTTGTTGAAAAATTAAACAGCAACGCGACAATAGAAATTATAGATGAGTTGACAGGATTTCAATACTCTCGCAATTCACTGTTGGGCATTTACAGTGATTGGAATCGCTATCATGCGTTCTGTACCAAACATCGTATTAACACACTTCCCGCATCTATAACCGCTGTTCGTCGTTTTCTTGAAACGGAGTCTAACGATAGAAAATACGCATCGCTAAAACGTTACACTGCAACGCTTAGCATGTTACATACTGTGTTGAGCTTTGCTAACCCGATCAAGCACAGGCAAGTTCGCTTTACCCTACTCCACTTACAATCTCAAATGGCCGGTGACGCTAAACAAACCAATGCTATGACATCTGTGCATCTCACTGATTTGAATACGTTACTCTCCCATGAGAAAGCAAACCTGAAAGAGATCAGAGACATTGCTATTTATAACGTGATGTTCGAGTGTGCTTTAAAGCGCTCAGAGCTTAAGTTGTTATCGATGAGTGATGTTGAGTACGTTGAAGATCATTACCAAGTAACAGTCAAAGATTCGGCTTATCAGTTGTCACAAATAGCCAGTGTTGCACTTCAACGTTGGCTTTCGTTTACTGGTATACAAGATGACTTGCCAGTATTTCGTGCGATAGACAAGCATGAGAATATTGGTTTGCAGCCTTTAGATGATTCGTCCATCTATAGGATATTGAGAAGAGCTAGCGACTTACTTCAACTGCCAGAAAATCACCATTTCTCTGGAAATTCGATTCGTGTTGGTGCTGCACAAGAGTTGTCGAAACAAGGTCTTAAGGTGAGAGAGATTCAGGACTTTGGTCGTTGGCTTAGCCCGGCAATGCCAGCTCAATATGTCGGTTTCACGGGAACGGCTGATAGTGAGAAGATGAAGTTTAAGGCGTTAATACCTTGGCAATGACGGGTCGCAGATTACTTGGATATTACTATTTTGATATAAGTTATGGTTAAAACGATATTTGTAAAAACGGTTAGCGTTAAAAACAAAAAGCGCCTTGGCGAAAGCTCAAGGCACTTGTTGGTTCAGCTCTAAGTGAACGAAAACGAGTTAGAAACCTAAGAAAGGCTTGTTCTCACGCAGTTTTCTAAGAACTGGCTGAATTTGTGGCCGTCATGCTCAACCATTTTAGGGAACATGGAGATTGGCGTCATACCTGGGAAGGTGTTGACTTCGTTCAGGTAGATCTCGTTGTCTTGCGTTAAAAAGAAGTCGATACGAGACAAGTGACGAAGCTTCATCTGGGTGAAGACTTTTCGTGCGCTGTCTGCAATCAATTCACGCTGTTCGTCAGTTAAATTACTTGCTTCAACTTCAGTGATCGAGTGGCTGTCTGCACTGTACTTCTCTTCGTAAGAGTAAAATGCGCCATTCGGTGCAATCACCTCACCCGGCTTGCTGATGTGTAGCTCGCCATCGATTTCATAAGCAGCAATTTCTAGCTCTCTAGGCACCACTGATTTCTCAACCAATACTTGGTCCGAGAAAGTGAACGCCTTGTTGATAGCCTCGCTTAAATCTTCTACTTGGTTAACTTGGTAACAACCTACAGAAGAACCTTGACGAGCCGCTTTCACAAACACTTTACCCCACTTTTCAAATGCTTGAGTTGCTTGTGAGTGAGCTTGATCATTGTTGTCTGATAAGAACAGGTACGGCGTGTTTGGAATACCAAGTGCGTCGTACCAAAGCTTTGACGTGATTTTGTTAAAGCTGTTGTTGCTTGCTTCTGGACCACAACCTAGGTATGGAATTTTAGCCATTTCAAACAGTGATTGAATGTCACCTGTTTCACCTGGGAAACCGTGTATGCAAGGCACAATGAAATCGACTTTAGATGCTAAATTGTCACCGCGTAAGGTTTGGTCGTTAATATCAAGATAAACCAATTCACCTGAATCAAGACACCAGCCTTCGTTCTTAATTTCAACTCTTACAACGTTAAAATCTGCAACGCTATTAAGTTGTTCAAAAAGGTAATTGGCTGAAACTAAAGATACTTCATGCTCTGAAGATCCACCGCCGCAAAGTAGAAGGATGTTTGTGGTGTTCATGGGTAAATTCGGTCCTTGAAACTAGGAGTACTGACTTCAATGATAAACAAAAGTCGAGATAGGTACAGTGTTTTGATTGTTAAAATTGCGCTCGAAAGATCGAGCGATTAACTATTAAACAAAACAGCGAGTCTTAAAACAAAAGAAGGAGCATTTGCCCCTTCTTTATGAATCAAAACTTAGTTCAACTTGTTAAGCGTTGGGTATTCAGAGTTCTTGATGTCATCAATGCTCTTAACGAACGGCTTCAAGTTTTGGAAAGTGTTCGGCAGTGTTGAGATTGCCTTTTTAGCTTCTAAGCGTGTTGCGTAGTCACCATAAAGTACCGTGAACCACTTAGTGCCGTTAACCATTTTGTAGTTTTCCCAAACTGGTTGAGAAGTCGTAGGTAGCATTTTCACGAAAGAATCGACTTTACTTTGGCTGCCAACAGCAACAACTTGAACTGTGTAACCAAAACGTTGGTTCATGTCTTGTTGTTTCTTGGTTGGGCCTGTCACTACTGCAACTGGCTTAGCTTTAGTCGTTTGAGCGACTTTCTGTTCAACAGGTTCGGTTCTGATAACGTTGACAACATTTTCTTCAACAACGCTTGTTTGCTCAGATTGAGATACAACTGGAGCTTCAACTTTTGCCGTTTTGTACTCTTCTTGATAACTATCTGAAGTGACATTGGTAACGTAGTCGTCAGATACACACGCAGCCAAGAGCAGTGGCAAAGTCACAATTGCAAATTTTTTCATGGAAAGCTCTATATCCTTAATAATAATTACTATAAATCATGCCGATACGTCGGTTTAGAATCAAGTTAACTTTGGGATTATACACCATTAGTGGGTGACCTATTTCACAAACTTTATGCAGTGTTTGCTTATTCATCTGAATTCGGTGAATTTGCCATCAACCCGTGAGTGCAAAGTAAGTTACGATGAACTTACGTGCATTGCTAGGATATGTCTATGAATCATCTTGATCCCCTACTTAAACCCCGTTCAATCGCTGTTGTTGGTGCTTCTCAACGAGAAACACGCGCAGGATATATTGTTATGAACAATTTGTTGCATGGGGATTTTAAAGGTGCGGTGATGCCGGTTACGCCGAAATATGATTCAGTGGCCGGTGTGCTTTCTTACAAGAACATTTTGTCGTTACCGATTGTTCCTGACCTCGCAATCTTGTGTACCAATGCGACCCGTAATGTCGCTATTTTTGAAGAACTGGCTGAGAAAGGTATAGCCTCTGTCATTGTGCTTTCTTCAGACATGCAGCAAGAAAGCGATAATGGTGAGACGTATGATGAACGATGCCTAGCGATTGCCAAAAAGCACAACATTCGAGTGTTGGGTTCCAATAGTTTGGGGGTGATTGTCCCTTGGTTAAATTTGAACGCCTCATTCTCTCCAGTGACAGCATTACCCGGTAAGATCGCCTTTGTTTCTCAGTCGGCAGCTGTGTGTACCACTATTCTCGATTGGGCTAATGACAAAGAGATCGGTTTTTCGGCGTTTATCTCT
The DNA here is from genome assembly GCF_041470465.1 of Vibrio sp. 10N.261.55.F4. Lineage (NCBI taxonomy): Bacteria > Pseudomonadati > Pseudomonadota > Gammaproteobacteria > Vibrionales > Vibrionaceae > Vibrio > Vibrio sp. 10N.261.55.F4. Next base: position 5,688 of record NZ_JBFRMM010000010.1, read on the forward strand.
ATAGGCAATGGTAGCGATATCGAATTCTCGGAGTTATTGGATTATCTCAGTACCGACTCTCACACCGAAGCGATATTGCTTTATGTAGACAGCATTACTGATGCGAGGCGCTTTATTTCTGCAGCGCGTGCGGCTTCGCGTAACCGACGAATTTTGGTGTTGAAAGGCGGTCGAACGGCGAAAGGCAGAGCCGCAGCAATGGCTCACACTGGCGGTGCCGACACATTAGATATTATTTATGATTCCGCAATCCGACGCAGCGGCATGCTACGAGTTAAGAACTTACATGAACTGTTTGCTGCGGTAGAAACACTGACTCATTCAGTACCATTGCGAGGCGAGCGCTTGGCTATTGTTACTAATGGTGGCGGCCCTGCGATTATGGCTGTGGACACCCTATTTGACCGCGGTGGTAAGCTCGCAGAGTTTTCAGAAGAGACACTTGATAAGTTGAACAAGGTTTTGCCATCGAGTTGGTCTCATAGCAATCCTATCGATATTGTCGGCGACGCTGGTGATCAACGTTATATCGACACTATAAACATCTTACTCGATGGCGATGAAGCAGACGCGATTCTTATCATGCACAGCCCTTCAGCGGTCGCACATTCCGCTAAAACGGCAGAACGAATTATTGAAGCGATTAAGAAGCACCCTCGCCACAAGCGCTTTAACATCCTGACGAATTGGTCTGGTGAGCTAACAGCAAGGCCCGCACGAAAGCTGTTTACCGAAGCGGGTTTCCCAACTTATCGGACCCCTGAAAGCTCTGTGGTCGCATTCATGCACTTAGTCGAGTACAGACGTAACCAACGTCAGTTAATGGAAACGCCGACCACTGCAGAAAAAGTACACATTGAAGATCTAGCAGATGCGAAAGGTTGGATAGAAAGAAAACTACTGGATAAAGATACAGTTAGCCTTGATACTCACCAAAACAGTCAGTTTTTCAAGAGCTTCAACCTCGATGTGTTACCAACTTGGATCGCTTCTGACCCAAGTGAAGCGGTACACATCGCTGAAACGATCGGTTATCCCGTCGCAGTAAAATTACGTTCGCCGGATATTGCACATAAGTCAGACGTACAAGGCGTGATGCTCAATTTGCGAAACAGCAGTGAAGTTGCCAATGCGGCTCAGGCAATTCTCGATCGTTCTCAATTATCCTTCCCTACAGCAAACATCCACGGCTTGTTAATTCAAGGTATGGCTAAGCTCGCGGGCGGCCAAGAGTTGCGTATTAAGGTTACAACAGACGAAACCTTCGGCCCAATCATATTACTTGGACAAGGTGGTTCGGAGTGGGATGAGTCGATTGATGCCGCAGCTGCTTTTCCACCGCTCAACATGACACTGGCGCGTTACTTGATTATTCGAGCGATAAAAAGCGGCAAGATTCGTCTACAAAAACTCCCTAACCCCATCGATATAGAAGGTTTGTCTGAGTTATTGGTACGTATATCGCAAATGGTAGTGGATTGCCCTGAAATACATGATTTGGATATCCATCCAGTACTGGCCAATGGTGACAAGTTCACGATATTAGATGCCGATATCATCTTGAAAGCGTACGAAGGCGATCCACAGGAACGTCTTGCGATTCGCCCTTATCCGGTCGAGCTTGAAGAACGTATCCAGCTAAAAGATGGAACCGAAGTGTTGTTACGCCCTATTCTTCCCGAAGATGAACCGCTTCATGCTGACTTCATTAACCGTGTGTCTAAGGAAGATCTCTATAAGCGTTTCTTTAGTGATGTCGGTGAATTCAATCATGAGGCGTTGGCGAATTTCACTCAAATTGATTTCGATAGAGAAATCGCCTTTGTGGTCGTTCGCGAGGAACAAGGCGTTCCAGCGATCATCGGCGTGTCCCGTGCGCTGATTAACCCTGAGAACACAGACGCCGAATTCGCAATATTGATTCGTTCTGACCTTAAAGGTGTTGGTCTAGGTCGCATTCTTATGACCAAGGTTATCGATTACTGCCGTGCGAAGCAGACCAAGCAGATGTCGGGTATGACGATGCCAACGAACAGAGGCATGCTAACACTAGCTCAAAAGTTGGGGTTTGAGCTAGATATTAGTTTTGAAGACGGTACTGCGGATATGGTGTTGCCGTTACTTGAGTGACCATGTCTTTTTAAGGTGCTGAATACACCATGATTTGGCGTCGCCCATTTTATTGCGTCGCCAAGCCATGACGATATCAATAGCTTGGGGTTCCGTTCCTACAATTCGCTGAAGCACACCAGATTCAATCAGTGGTTCCGCGATAACACTCGGTAAAGTGCCTATGCCTAACCCTGTTGTTAGAGCTTCTACTTTTGCTGGGAAACTCGTTACGGTTAAGCGTGGTTGTTTTTCTAATATATTAATACTTAGTGCGGGTTGATCGCGTGCGGTGTCTGCAATGGCAATAACCCTGTAACTTTCTCTCGCCTTCTGATCGAATTCACCAGAACGCTTGTGAACATAGTGGCTTGATGCTGCCACCCAAACCATTTCTATTTTACCTATTACGTCACTTTTAATGTCGTTTGGAATCGTATCAAGCTTTGGGCACACAAGTAAGTCAGCTCGGCCATCGGCCAGAGATTCCCAACATCCAGCTAAGATTTCTTCTTGTAAACGAACGCGTGTTTTACTGATTTTACCTAGTTCATCAACCAGTGAGAAAAAATTACTAATCGGAATAATGCCATCAAAGGCGATAGTTAGATCTAGCTCCCAACCATTAGCAAGAATACTCGCATCGTTAACGAGTTGTTCAGTCGCACCAAGAATTATCCTGCCTTGTTCTAGTATTAACTGCCCCGCTTCCGTGAAATTTGCACGATGCCCAGACCGATCAAAAATCATGATGTCTAGATCTTGCTCCAACTTCTGAATTTGGTAACTCAATGATGATGGCGCTCGGTCCATTTCATTCGCTGCTGCGGCGAAACTTCCACGACGATCGATAGCATCTAGTATGTGTAATGCTTCAAGTGTTATTGGGCTATGCATAGCTTTCCTACTATAAATTGAGATTTACATCACAAAAACAGAAGCATTCACAAAATGAATGGAACTGAATAAGTCTTTTTAATACAAGTGATTAAGAGCATTAATTATGAATTAGTTGATAAAGTTGAAAATTAATTAAATGCAAATAATAGTAATTATCATTTAGATCCAATATCATCTTCGCAAATCAAGATAATACTATGGAACTAAGGTAACTATCAGATGTATAAGCAATCCCTACTCTCTGCTTCAATCGTTTTAGCGCTTTCATCAACGTCAGCCTTTGCTGAAGATTATGCCCTATTTGATGAGGTTGTTGTATCCTCGACGCGCACGAATCAAACACTTATCAATACAGCGGCTTCTGTTGCAGTCATCTCCGATGAGCAAATCGAAGAGAACATGGCAAAAAATGTTAACGAAATCTTCGAATACACTCCAGGTGTAACGATGAACTCGAGCTCTCGACAAGGTGCACAAACCATCAACATTCGTGGCATGGAAGGTAAGCGCGTAAAGATTTTAGTGGATGGCTCATCGCAACCAGGTTCATTTGATGGTGGCCCTTACGCATTTATTAACTCTAGCGGTATTTCAATCGATCCCGATATGCTGAAAAGTGTCGAAATTATCAAAGGTGCGGCTTCAAGTTTACACGGAAGCGACGCTATTGGTGGTGTTGTCGCCTTTGAAACTAAAGACCCTTCTGATTTCTTAAAAGATGGAGAAGACTTTGGCGGTCAAGCGAAACTGTCTTACTCTTCAGAAGATAACTCTTTCAGTGAGCACGTTGCATTAGCTAATCGATTCGATGACCTAGAAACATTGGTAGCCTACACTCGTCGAGATGGTGAAGAGTTGCAAAACTTCCGTAACCCTAACGACTTAGAGAACTACGCTGTAGAAGGTCAAGATACTTCAGCAGATAATCTTTTGGTTAAGTTGCAATATCAGTTAAACGAAAGTCATCGTATCGAGTTTTTAGCTGAGCTAATCAAAGATACTTCAGACTCTGACATCTACCACTCAAGCTACGATAGCTATACAGGTGCTGATGACACAACGCAAAATCGATTCGCTATTAAGCACATTTGGTTCGCTGATGGCACAATTGCCGATACTGTAACGAGTAAAGTATCGTACATTTCTAAAGAAGAGAATGGTGTAACTAAGCGCTTTAAACCTGCAGGCCCAGGTATGCCACCTTGGGTACCAGCTAACAACGACAACTTACAAACAAAAGACTACGAGTACACTGAAGATAAGCTTGAAATCGAGACTCAGCTAGATAAAGAAATTAACAACCATTACCTAGTGTATGGTGCAACTTATACACATAGTGACATCAGCAACACCAATATGGAGTATAACTCTGATCCTGCTACTGATAACCAACTTTATGTATATACTCCAGATGCTAAGGAGCAAAAATTTGGCTTGTTTATTCAAGACGAAATTAGCTTAGTGAATGACAAACTTATTGTTACCCCTGGTGTACGCTTTGACTATTTCTCAACTGATCCTGGTAACAACACCACTGAGACGTTGAGTGATTTCTCAGATTCTGCGGTAACTGGTCGTTTAGGTTCAACATACAAACTTACAGATACAGGCACTATTTTTGGCCAAATTAGCCAAGGCTTTAGAGCCCCTTCTTTTGATGAACTTTACTATACATATGATAACCCTGGACATGGGTACGTAAATGATCCAAATCCAGATCTTAAATCAGAAACCAGTATTTCATACGAGCTAGGCTATCGTCACAACACTCAAGCTTCATCATCTGAAATCGCGGCCTACTACAGTGACTACGATGACTTTATCGAGACAGTGGTTACGAAAAAGGTTGGTGGAACAACGCACTATTCTAACGTTAACTTGGATTCGGCAACGATAAAGGGGATTGAATTCTCGAACACGTTACTTTGGGATGTCTTGGTTGGTGCGCCTAAGGGTATTTCAACTCACTTCGTAGCTTCATACACAGAGGGTGAGGACGGAAACGGAAATGCACTAAATAGTGTTAACCCTTGGAATGCGGTGTTAGGTCTTAACTATGATGCGCCAAACCAAAATTGGGGTACTAGCGTTAAGTTAAACTACACAGCTGACAAATCTGGTTCAGACATCAACTTCGATGACGAAAGTGGCGGTAACGCAGGCCAGGCTGAGCTTCCAAGCGCAACAGTTGTTGATTTAACAGCTTACTACAAACCAATGAAGGATCTGACGATTCGTGGTGGTGTGTTCAACTTAACTAACGAAGAGTACTACCGTTGGAATGATATTCGCGGTGATGATGAACTTTACAAAGAGAACACTCAAGCGGAAAGAAACTACGGTATTTCAGCTAAATACGAATTCTAACTCGTTAGAAAACTTAACGACAGAATCTGATACAGCAGAAACTAAAAAGCCAGCTTAATTGCTGGCTTTTAATTTATTTCACTAAAAAATTGTATAAAAAAGGTAATAAGTGAAATTACTTCTCTGCCATCTCTTTTTTAACCATTACTGCAGCAGCAACGATGAAAGTGATGATTAGGCCTAGTTCCATGATTAACTCCAAAGAAAATTAACATTAAACATATAATTCGCGAGCATAATAACACAGCGGATACAGAATGATACTTTTTAACCACTAATTTACTTTTTATTCGATTAAGATCAAAAAAGATGCCCGAAAGCATCTTTTAATTTTTGAATCATTCACGAAACCACTAGGTTAACCAGGGAATCCATTCGGGTTTGTTGACTGCCAGCGCCATGTATCTTCGGTCATTTCAGCCAATGTGCGGCTTGCATTCCAGCCCAGTTCTTTCTGAGCTTTAGCTGGATCTGCCCAACACTCTGCGATGTCACCAGGACGGCGTTCAACAAGCTTATAAGGGATATCTTTACCGCTCGCTTTCTCAAACGCTTTAACCATGTCTAATACACTTGAACCGTTACCCGTACCAAGGTTGTAGATATGAAGACCGTCTTTGCACCCTACTTTCTCAAGCGCTGCGATGTGGCCATCAGACAGATCCATTACGTGGATGTAATCGCGAACGCCAGTCCCGTCTTTTGTTGGATAATCGCTACCAAATACAGATAGGAATTCACGGCGGCCCACTGCTACTTGAGAGACAAATGGCATTAGGTTATTTGGGATACCTTGCGGGTCTTCACCTAGCTCACCACTTGGATGTGAACCTACAGGGTTAAAGTAACGCAGCAGTGTAATGCTCCAATCAGGATTGGCTTTTTGGAAATCGGTTAAACACTCTTCAACCATTAGTTTACTACGACCATATGGGTTGGTAGCGCTTGTTGGGAAGTCTTCAGTAATTGGCACACTTGCAGGATCACCGTATACCGTTGCTGAAGAGCTAAATACCAAGGTTTTTACACCCGCATCACGCATTGCATCAACAAGAACTAAAGTGCCGTTTACGTTGTTGTCGTAGTATTCAAGAGGCTTTTCCACAGACTCTCCGACGGCTTTCAGACCAGCAAAATGGATAACCGCTTCGATGTTGTGTTGCTTCATAGTTTCAGTCAAAAGCGCTTTATCACGAACGTCACCTTCAATGAAGTTGGGACGAACGCCCGAGACTTTTTCGATGCGCTCTAGAACGCTTGGTTTGCTGTTGTACAAGCTATCAAAAAGTACAGGTGTCATACCTGCGTTGATCATCTGGATACTTGTATGGCTACCAATGTAACCCATGCCACCTGTAACTAAAACATTCATGCTTAGCAGACCTTTTAATTAAAAATATTCAACCTATCACTTATGATACAACAACTTAGGGTGAGCTCACAAACACCGGTGCCTATTTACCCTCACGAGCGAACACAAACTGACCTTTTCCTTTGCGTTTCGCTTGGTACATAGCCTCATCAGCAACCTTTAGAATCACGTCAATATCACGCTCTGAGCCATCAACTAAATTGATACCTAAGCTCGCCCCAACATGAAGTGAACGCTGTTTATAATTCACTTCTTGCCCGATCAGATCCAACAATCGCTCGGCTAACTTCGCTAATAAGACTTTGTTTGTCTGTTTAATAATAAGAACAAATTCATCACCCGACAAACGTGCAACCAAATCCCCCGCTCTTACCTGAGATAATAACCGGTTTGACACTTCTTTAAGGATTTCGTCACCCGCATCGTGACCATAATTGTCATTCACTTCTTTGAAGCCATCCAAATCCAAGTAAATAACCGCAAAATGCTGATTTGAATAGTGGCTCGACGTGACAACATCATCCATAACCTTATACAGCTGCGCTCTATTCGCTAACCCGGTTAATGCATCGTGATGAGCCAAGTGTTCGAGTCTTTCCATCTCTTTAACGTTGGATAAATCAGACAGCGTTAATACCATATCAAACTCGTCTTTCTCGTTGTCTGAGGCAATTCGATTCACTTTGACAAACATTGGAACTAACGTGCCGGACGCGCTTTTCTCCCACACTTCGCCTTGCCATTGACCATAGTTGTCTAACGAACTGCGAATTGTCGGCATCAATGATGAAAATTGCTGCCACGAAAATACTTCAAATGGTGTTTTGCCCACCAGCAGATCAGAGTGATAACCGAGAAGTTGTGTGATCGCCGGGTTAACCATGGTTATCACATTGGATGAGTTGAGCACGATCAAGCCGTCTTTACTGTTTTCGAAAACACCCGCAGCAATACGTTGGCGACTCATGGCCGTTTCTATGTCGGTGACATCTTGGATTGCATAAAGAATACGACCATGTTTTGTCAAAGAACGACTGCTCACACGAAGCCAGCGTTTTGATTGAAAGAGATCGGTGGTTTCCAGCAATTCGTCATTAAGTTCAATATTGGCATCAATAACATCTTGTAAGTAACCCGTTTGCTTGGTCGCGATCAACTCTTGGATCAACAAATTCTCAAGAAAGGCTTCCGAGCATTTAAAAATATCCCGAGTAGCTGCGTTCGCATGAAGAATGAGCCCTTTTTCATCCACCACCAACAAAGAGTGCTGAACGGTTTCAATGACCTCATTTGCGAATGATTTTTCTTCTTGTAACTTGTCTAACGTAAAATTGATTTGGTTATCGCGATGTTGAAGCCTTTCTAACATGGTATTGAAAGCTCGAACCAGATCGCCGATTTCATCGCGGTTCGTTACGACTAATTTAGGCTGCTTCGAACGACGCTCAACAAAGGCTTGCATCGCCTCATTGAGGTCAAACATCGGTTCGATAATCAAGCGTTGCACCAATTTGACCACTACTCCGCCTAACATCACCAGAAACAACAGGTAGACGACCGCAACCTTGAAAATATTCGTTAAGATCGAATTAAACGTCTCTTTCGATATTGTTACTCTCAAGTTCGCGATCACTGCGCCATCCAGTGTCACTGGAACGAGCAAGAAGATGAAATGCTCAGAGATGGCAAATTGATGATCGGCGATATCGTCTAATTCTTCTGCGTTTGGCCTTGGAACCAGAGTGTTGCTCACCTGATAGCTGGCAAAAAGCTGTTCGTTGATGTCATAGAGCTTCACTCTAACAATATCTTTATCTGCGATGAAAGCTGACAATATTTCCTGAGCCGATGACTTGTCTTCAAATAAAATCGCGGCTTGCAGGTTATAAGCAACACCTTGTGCAAGCACTTTAACACGCTGGAGAAGACTCTCTTTTTCCCTTTCAAAAGTGACAGTGTAATTTACTGATTGAATCGTGACAAAAGTGACTGCGATAAAGATGATAATGGGTAATATCAGCTTGTTTTTAATCGATATCTTATTAATGAAAGACAACATTATTGGCCCTCCACTATAGCGATTCGTAACAGGCTTGAGCCAATGGCGTAGTCACCGCGCCTTGCGTTCTCTAGGTTGATCTTAGGTTTGAGCTTATTATCGATGTGCGTGAGTTCAATGATTCCACCTAAGTCCGTAAAGTTAGGCATATCACTGATTGTCACAGTATGTGGCGAGTGCTCTTGACTAAGAAATTGGTCATTTTTACGGTCAGACAAATACGTAATATCGCACTTAGAAGTAATCGACTGTTGGACTTGGATATCGAGTGAACGAATAGATTTCCCCTCGGTAATTGACGTCAGCACTTGGCTTACCTTTTCATCGCCAATCACACAAAAGTTCACAGCGTTCATTGAGCTTTCATCATTCCAACGTATAAAATTCGCAATTCTAAAAAGGTACACCGCTTTCACTTCATAAGGTTTGAAGCTAGCAGCTGAGGTGTTCAACGGCACAATAAGCATCGTTAAAGCCGCTAAGCCTAGTTTAGATAAGCCGAGCTTAATGCGGTGCTTAAGCCATTTAGAATTCATGAGAGATCCTCACATATACAGACTCTTGGTTGACACAAATCTCGGTAAGTTTTTGTGTCACTTTCGAAGCCGTTTCCATTTCGACATCTAACATAGACAACTCTTCAAGGCTCATCGACATGAGCTGGTCTAGAGAGTTTTCTTGAGCAGAGACAAAAACAGGTATCGTTAATGCTAGTCCTAAGCAAACCTGGCGGGATATCATGTGCTCACCTAATATACAGATAGATATTAATCCTTTAATCAATAGTTCAACTATATATGAAATGCCATACTGGTAAATCTACGGTGTCGAAAGTTTGAGTTAGGTCACTGTTTATTTATGGTATTTATAAGACCGTCATTACTTACCTCAACGTAAAGGATTAGCACCACGTGACAACGAAGATTTTGCTTAATTGCGACATGGGAGAAAGTTTCGGCAATTGGAAGATGGGCGATGACGAGTCGGTCATGGAATGGGTCGATATGGCAAACATCGCTTGTGGCTTCCACGCGTCTGATCCGCACGTTATGTCCAAGACGATAAAACTGGCGCAGCACTATCACACCCAAATTGGTGCTCATCCCGGTTATCAAGATCTCGTTGGTTTTGGTCGCCGTTCTATTCCACACACCATGGACGAAATCAGTGAGCTGGTTTGTTATCAAGTCGGTGCATTACAAGCCCTTTGCCGCTATCACCATACCACTGTTGGCTATGTGAAACCTCATGGCGCTCTTTATAACGATATGATGGCAAACATTGATGTGTTCAATGCGGTAGCCCAAGCCGTCGCTGAGTTTAACATCCCGTTGATGATTCTCTCTTCATCAGACAATCAACAGTATTTGGATATTGCTGACGACCATGACTTGCCTCTCTTGTTTGAAGCGTTTGCCGACCGTGCTTATTTAAATAACGGACAATTAGCGCCACGTACTCAAAAAGGCTCGGTTTACGTCAATCAAGACGATATCTATAACCAAGTTATGCAAATCATTAACTATGGCTCGGTTACGACTTTAGAGGGCGAAAGACTGCCTATTGAAGCTGATACTATCTGTGTTCATGGTGATAACCCTCAATCCATCGCATTAATTAGAAAAATCAGACAAGACCTCAACGCTTTTAATTAGTATGAAGCGTGTGATTGGTATGACGCATGGTCTAATCGCTCGTGAGATCTAATTGATTTGTATTGGCTTGGACACGGAAGTGAGACACGCCAAGTAAGCTAAAAAAGGCAAGATAACAAACGTATGGAAACGAAATGACGACGAATCAGATTGAATTCAATATAGCGCCAGTCGCGGAATGCAGCGTTTTGGTGACCTTGACGCTATCGCCTTCAAATAATCAATCTAGCGCCGAATATGCGCAATACATAGCTCACTTTTCCAATGCCATTCGCCAAAACTTAGCATCGGTGTTGATGAATGTGACACCGGCTTACCAAACAATATTGGTCGATTACCTCCCTTATCGAATATCAGAACAGCAGCTCATTGAACAGCTCAATAATTTGTTGAGTCATGCTCTGTCGTCCTTTTCTAGTGTTAGTAAAACTCGCGATACGATTGAGCTTCCTGCCTATTACTCACCAGAAACGGCGCTCGATTTAGACCGATATCAAAACAAAGGCCTGTCGCTCGACCAGATAATTCAACATCACACCTCACAGACATACAGCGTCAGTGCGATTGGGTTTACGCCTGGCTTTGCCTTTATGTCGGATGTGGTTAATGAGCTTGCTTTGCCCCGCCACTCGACACCACGCTTAAATGTGCCCAAAGGCAGCATCGCGATCGCGGATACTAAAACAGCTGTGTACCCTTCGGATTCACCGGGCGGTTGGAATATTATTGGCAATTGCCCACTTCCGTTGTTCGATCATAGCCAGTTGAAGAATGCCGATATCACGCAAAGACCACTGTCTCTGCTTAATGTTGGTGATACCGTCCGTTTCATAGCGATTTCAAAAAAAGAATTTGTAGAGTTAGGTGGAGGCATCGTAAATGGCTAAGACAAAAACTAAACCAACACTGACAGTGATTAAGCCCGGCCCGTTGAGTTTGATTCAAGACTTTGGGCGATTTGGTGTTGCTCATCTTGGATTAACGCAAGGTGGACCGGTTGATGACTACTCTTATAGCTGGGCCAACCATCTATTGGGCAACCCAGTCAACCAAGCGGCGTTGGAAATCACGCTTGGGCAATGTGCGTTACGAATCGATTTTGATTGTGAGATGGCACTATGCGGGGGTGATTTACAAGCGAAACTCGATGGTAAACCACAGGCTAACTGGAACACTTTTCAAGCTTTTAAGGGGCAAGTTCTCTCATTTGGTTTGCCTAAAAATGGTCTAAGGGCGTATTTAGCCATTAAGGGCGGTTTCGATGTTCCATCAACTCTTGATAGCTGCTCTACAGTCACTCGTGAAAAGATTGGTGGATTAACGCAAGATGGCGAGCCATGCCAGCAAGGGCAACAAATCGCTTTTACCCAACACCAACTCTCTCATCCATTTAAAGCGTTGAGTGTTACCTTCCGATACACGCCTGATTACAATCTACCCGTGAACCTACGAGTGATTGAAGGCTATCAAAGCGAGCTATTCTCCGAGTCAGCAAAAGAGACTTTGTATAACGCGCAGTATCACGTTGACCAAAACTCAAATCGGATGGGTTATCGACTCAGTGGCGAACCCGTCGACTCGCCTGACATTTCGCTATTGTCAGAAGGCATTGCCCTAGGTGCGATTCAAATTCCACAAGATGGACAGCCTATCGTGCTGCTTAATGATAGACAGACCATAGGTGGTTATCCGAAGATAGGATGTGTCGCCAGAATCGATTTACCACGCTTGGCGCAAGCAAAACCTGGACATGCGATATCGTTCAGCAAGGGCGATCGCTTGGGCTTACAAGATGTTTGGTGCCAATGGGCTCAGTTTTTCGGCTATTAGTTTTTGCGATGTGTTATGTGCTAAATGCTATGTAGCTGAGAATAATCAACTAGGAAGATGTCATTTAGATGAGGTTCGGTATCTAAGCAGATGTTGAAATGAAGATTCGGCTTACCTATTACAGTAAGCCGAATTGAAGAAATTAAACGCAGTCGATGATGATAGACTAATTATAGGCTATTAAGCGTGATCTTGACCTGACACCTTGGCAAGCGCTTCTGGGTATCCACGTTCTTGTGTCAAATCTATCGCTCTGTTTTCAATATCATTTAGATTAAGTGACATTGTCACTGAGTGTGTGTCTTCAATAGATGCCGCCTCTGATACATCAAACCATTGCTCAGCGACCTTTTGTGCCGCTTCTAATGTTGAAGAAGCTTTTACTACTTCAAGTCGAGCATAGCGATCCCCACAGAATGAAACGTCTGAAGCTCTTAAGCTTGGATCGGTTCCCGGAATCTGTTGTGCACCAAACAAAGGTTTACCACCGACCAATGCAGAACTGAAACTTGGGATGAACTGAGACATATGCGTTATTGCCGCGCGAGTTCTTAATTCAAGCTGATCTTCACTCCAACCCGATACGATTTTCTTAAGCAGCTTCGAAGGCAACTGTGGCTGTGACGAGTCTGTTGACGATGAAACAAGCCCACCCTCAAACAGAGTAATCCCTTCTGTCATGCCGTGAAGTTGGAACACACCATCAGCATACGGCGTTAATTGCGCCATGCCTTGCGGTGTGCCTCTCGGGCCATGGAAGATAACTTCTGGCCACTCTTCCTTACATTCTTGCGAATATGGCCACTCTGTAACGTATGCAGCTTTAAACTCAACAAGTCTTTGTTGCTTAGAGCCAACAAAGTCATCTACGATACCCGTTTCAAACCCACTCGCATTAATCAAGTAATCGGTCGTTAGTTGGCAGCTTTGGTTTTCGGCATCGGTATAAGTCAAAGACCAACCTTGACCTGTCGACTCAACAGATTGTAATCGGCTGTTGGTTAACACAGTACAGTTAGCTTGTTGCCCCAAAGAGAGTTGAGCGGTCGCAGAAAGTCGGAATACGCTCCAGCCATACTCTTGGACCATCGCAACAGGATACTTTAGGGTCTCTAAATCCGTATGCTTGGCGAAAGGAATACACCAATCATCAAGCGATGTTGGTTTCAGAGGCTGTGTTTTCGCAGAAAGTGCTAATAAATCTTCTTTGCTGTACAGCTTATAATACTCTTCCGGATCACCGAGCACTTGGTTGCTTTTATCTTGTTTAACAAGATCGGCATAAGCGCTTTTGATTATCTTGAGACGAGGAAGCAGATCCAACGGCTCTCCACCATCACTGTGCGGAACGGCGATGATTGTCGGACGAATATTGATCGTATGAGGAAATAAGCGGACGGTATCAATTGACTGTGTGAGCAATTGAAGACACTGCTCTACAGAAATATCTCGATACAAATTGCCGCCAGCGTGCAGGTGGCAAATTGGTGGACCATTAACCAAACTCGGCCCTTTTTCTAAGATAGTGACCTTAAAACCCAACTCACTAAAGTGAATCGCGCTCGTTGTTCCGGCAATACCACCACCAACAATGGCAATAGAAGGTTGATTTGTATCCGTTTTGTTGTGGTTCATCGTGTTCTGTAGAATAAGATTAACTGCCTCTATTCTACTTTTGTTCTGCGATGAATTAAAACACATTTTTATCAAGGTCTTAGATAGGCGGGATTTAATATCTATGTAAAAAACATAAATAATCTCTTGACTCAATAACTCCAGATAGGGTTTTAAAGGTTATTCTAACAGTCAAATTTGTCCTAAGTGACGCCACATAAAGGCTGCCTCAGTACTCTTAAAACATAGCGGTTAACTTATCCCTAAAGTTATCCACCGTTTTTGTGGATAACTGTTGATAACGTTCTTGCTAAGTTGCGCAAACCCTTTGTTTACAGGGACTAACCGCTGTTCATTAAATCGGCATTATTGGGTAATTAGTTTTAAAAAATGCTAAAAACAGTGGAATCTAAGGTGCGATATTTTTTACTTATGCTACCGGTTGGTTAAATAAAAAACGGTCTAAAGCGACGTATTATAAATAGTGCATGACTAAGTATAAATAATCTCACTTTTAGACCGTTTTAAGCGCTTGGCTAGATCTCGCTAACGACTAGCCAAAATCCTTGTTTACTGGTGCCAACAAACGTTTGATTAAGCTATTCACTACCGCGGCTAATGTGATGAACGTTAGCACCGGTAGCGCTATCCACAACATCGGGTGAAGTGAAGGTTGTAACTCAAAGCCAAAATTCATAACGCCTGCCACACTGAGCTCAGAACCGAGCGCTGCAATTGAGCCTGCGACTAACGCCATTAACCCGTACTCACACCAAATAGTATTGAGAATTCGCTTCCTACTTGCGCCTAATGTTCGATACAAGCGTATCTCTTGTTGTCTTTGAGATAAGCTCAATCGCAATAGAGTGAAGATAAGCAACAGCCCCGCCACCACACCTAACGCCGCAAGTACCGTTATCGACCAAACAATCTGTTTGAGCAGCTCTTGGATCTTGCTACCCATCTTGCGAATATCCATCAAACTCACGGTTGGATGATTTCGAGAGAGTTCGTTGAGCATCTGATTGTGTTGTTCTTCTAATCTGAAGCTCACGAGCCAAGTAGAAGGGATTGAACTCAAGACATCTGGAGTAAAAATGAAGTAGAAGTTCGGCTTCATTTCTCGCCACTCGACTTTGCGGATGCTATTCACCTTGGCAGAAACATTCTGGCTGTTGATTGTGAATGACAGCTCATCGCCAATCTTTAGATCCAGTTGCTCCGCGACATCCGATTCCACAGATACGCCATGCTCTTGTGTCCAGCTGCCTTCTAATACTTCATTGTACTTAGGTAAGCTATCTCCCCAAGTGAAGTTGATCTCACGGCTTAGTGCGTCTGTTTCTCCAGAGGTATCACTGTATTCCGATGCTTCGACACCGTTTATCGTCGTCAGTCGTCCTCGGATAATTGGAAACGCTTGAGTACGCTCTACTTCGTTTGCATCAATCGTCTCGAGATAACTGTCTTTTTCATAGCTTGCAATGTTAAGTGCAAACGCATTTGGTGCGTTCTCGGGTAAGGTTTGCTGCCAATCTGACAGTAAATCACTTCTTACCAACCAGATGATAGACAGCAACATCAGTGAAAGTGCTAAAGAGCCAAATTGAATCCCCGTTGCTAAAGGTGTGCGATTAATTCTGCTCAATGCTAAACGCATAGACGTAGATGTCGGTAACTTGCCAACCAAACGCAGAACAAGCGTACTGACGACCGCAAGCACTAAGAACAGGCAAGCGATACCCGCTAAAACTATCCATACCAATAGATTGTCGCCATACATCAGCATCATTGGAATAATCGGTACCAGTAACAACAAATATTTCTTGTAGCTTTCATTGGACTGGTGACTTGATTGGATAACGCTGATTGCCGAGGTGTTGACCAAGCCAATTAACGGGATACCAAGAGCAGGAACACCAATTAGGATGCTTGATAAAATCGCCAAGATTGCAGGTTCAATACCATAGCTAGGAAGTGGCGTTGGTAATAAGTCGCCCAGAGGTATACGAAGCAAAAACTCCAAGCCGATACCGATGGTTATTCCCAGTACTGCACCGATAACCACTAACAAAGATACCTGTACAGACAACCATTTAACGATCCACTGCTTGCTTGCACCTAAACTCTTAAGCATCGCGATGGTTTTACGACGACTCGCAACATAATGTTGGCAAGTGAGTACCAAAGTGGTCGCAGCCATGATCACTACGATAGCTACCGTTAGTGATAAGTATTGAGTGGTGCTTTCGAACATGTCGTTGGTACGACTGGCTGAGTCTTGTGTACGCCAGCGGTCACTTGGTGTCAGTTCGATACTGTCTTGTGCGGCTTTGAGTTTCGATTCATCACCATTTAAAAACAATCTAAAGCTAACGCGACTGCCCGGTTGAATCGCTCCCGTGGCATCGATATCACTTGTATGAATCAGCACAGCTGGCATTTGTTGGAATGGGTTAAAGCTTAAGCCTGGTTCTTGAGTGATTCGTCCAGTTATCGCTAAATCGGCATCACCAATAGTGACATTGTCACCAATTTCAACCTCTAACTGTGCAAATATACGCTCGTCTAGCCAAAGTTCACCCGACTCAACATGGTTACTTGATGCTTTATCAGCGCCCTCTAAGATCATTTCACCGCGTAATGGGTAATTACTTTCAACTGCTTTTACCGTCACTAACTGCATTGAGTTATCACTGAATGCCATGGTTGAAAAACGAGTCAACTGAGATCTTTCTAATTGTTCAACTTGAGTGAGGTCTAACAAGGATTGCGGAATTGGGTTTGCTGAGATAAACACGCTATCAGCAGTAAGCGCATCTTTGCCCTGTTTAACAATTACCTGCTCCATACGTTCGGCCAACGCCGACAATGCAAATACACAAGCAATAATAAGCGTTAAAGCGATTGAAACTGGCCACAACTGGCCGTGTCGAATCTCTTCGATACTCCATGAAAACAGGCGTTTATTCAGTCCGTTTGATGAATTCAATTTAGACTTCCTCTATCTGACCGACATGCATCTTGAGTGTTCTTTGGCAACGTTGTGCAAGCTTAGGATCGTGTGTCACCAAAACTAAAGTTGTGCCGTGGGATGAGTTCAATTCAAACAACAACTCAACAATTTTGGCTGCCGTTTGTTGGTCTAGGTTGCCTGTGGGTTCATCGGCAAAAAGAATTTTTGGCTTAATCATAAATGCGCGCGCCAACGCGACCCTTTGTTGTTCACCACCAGATAGCTGCGACGGTAAGTGATCAAGCCTGTCTTTCAAGCCTACTGATTCAAGCAGAGCAGTCGCGCGTTCGATGTCTTCGTCTTCTCCCTTTAACAAACAAGGTAACGTGACATTTTGCAGCGCAGAAAGACTTGGAATTAACAAGAAGCTTTGAAATACAAACCCAACCGATTCACTGCGAATCTTAGCCCTTGCCTCATCATCAAGCTGTGAAAGTGGCTGTCCTAATAAACTGATTTCGCCTTTCGTTGGTACATCAAGACCAGCAAGCAGCGTCATTAGGGTCGATTTACCCGCACCAGACGTGCCTACGATCGCGACCGTTTCGCCTTCACGAATATCGATATCAACGTGCTCTAGGATTGTTAAATGTTCTTGATTAGTAGACACTGTCTTGGAAACAGCTTCTGCTTTAATGATGGATGTATGCATGACTCGACTAATTTCCTTTTTATTTTTTATTTTATTTTCAACCGCTTCTTTAGCTCAAGGCTCTGCGTCAGCTCAAGATTCAAAGTTATTGGTACTTGGCGATAGTTTGAGTGCTGGTTACAACATGGATATCAAACAGAGTTGGCCAAGTTTGTTGCCAGACGCGCTAGCAAAACATGATAAAGCGGTTACCGTGGTTAACGGGAGTATTTCTGGTGATACAACGGGCAATGGTTTAGCCCGCCTACCACAATTGCTTGAAGAACATGCTCCAGACACCGTTCTTATCGAACTTGGTGCGAATGATGGACTTCGTGGTTTCCCACCTAAGCTGATGTCTGCAAATCTTGAGCAGATCATTGAGCAGATAAAAGCTGCGGGCGCCAAACCTATAATGATGCAGATTAAAATCCCACCAAATTACGGAAAGCGTTACAACCAGCAGTTTGAATACGTTTTTGCAGCGCTTGCTGATCAACAAAACGTGCCACTTTTGCCGTTTTTCCTAGAGCATATCATCCTCAAACCTGAGTGGATGATGAACGATGGACTGCATCCAAAACCAGAAGCTCAACCTTGGATTGCTGAATTCGTCGCCGAAGAATTATATCAGTATCTTTAAGTTTTAATGGTCTAGCTCAATAAATTTTACACAGCTTTACGTTAGCCTGAGTGCATATCACCGTTAACTGTAAGGTTATTTATGCTGATCGAACCTGTTATCAAGGGTGTGGTAGCCAAAAGCGCTCACCCTCTTGGCTGTCAAGAAGCCGTAAAGCAACAAATCAAGTTTGTTAAGAGTGCGCCGCAAATCAAAGATGGCCCTAAACGAGTACTGATTATCGGCGCTTCCTCAGGCTTTGGCCTTGCCGCTCGTATTGCCCTTACCTTTGGCGGCGCAAAAGCTGACACTATCGGCGTCTCATTCGAGCGCGGTCCAAACGAAAAATCCCTAGGTAGTGCTGGTTGGTACAACAACATCTACTTCAAAAAAGAAGCCGAACGAGAGCAACGCACTGCTATCAACA
This sequence comes from Vibrio sp. 10N.261.55.F4, assembly GCF_041470465.1. Taxonomy (NCBI): domain Bacteria; kingdom Pseudomonadati; phylum Pseudomonadota; class Gammaproteobacteria; order Vibrionales; family Vibrionaceae; genus Vibrio; species Vibrio sp. 10N.261.55.F4. The sequence goes on from NZ_JBFRMM010000010.1 coordinate 24,290, forward strand.
TCGTTGGCGACGCATTTTCGCAAGAAACACGCTCACAAGTTGTCGAAGCCATTGAAACCTACTTCGAAGGTGAAGTGGATCTGATTATCTATAGCTTAGCTGCAGGCGTTCGTCCTAAACCAGATTCCGATGAGTTTTGGCGCTCTGCCATCAAACCTATTGGTGAAAGCGTAACTGGCGCAACCATTTCTCTGGAACACGACAACTGGGTGACCAACACGCTCGACGCTGCAACAGAAGAAGAAGCTGAAAGTACACTCAAAGTGATGGGTGGTGAAGATTGGGAAAACTGGATAGACGAACTGATCAACGCTGAGTCTATTGCTCCGGGTTGTAAGACGATCGCCTTCTCCTATGTTGGCCCTGAAGTGACGCACCCTATCTACTTAGACGGTACTTTAGGTCGCGCTAAGATCGACCTTCACCAAACCAGCCACGCTCTTAATCTAGAATTAGCTAACTTTGATGGCAACGCTTACGCGGCGGTATGTAAAGCCCTAGTCACTAAAGCGAGCGTTTTCATCCCTGGATTAAGCCCTTACTTACTTGCTTTGTATAAGGTGATGAAAGAGAAAGAGACCCACGAAGGTTGTATCCAACAAATGCAGCGTCTGTTTGGCAGTAAACTTTATGGTCAATCCAAAGTACCACTTGATGGTGAGCGATTGATCCGTATGGATGATTGGGAATTAGACCCAGAAACCCAAGCGCACGTAACTGAACTGCTAGAAAAGATGGACGAAAATAACTTCCAAACCTTAGGGGATTACCAAGGGTTTAAAGAAGAATTTCTACAATTAAATGGGTTTGCTCAACCATCGGTAGATTATAGCCAGAAACTTAATACAGAAGATTTTATAAAGTTAAAGCCTTAATCTAAAATTATCTCATTACTGAGACCCGGATTCACATTTGAAAACCTCTGCATAATTGCGGAGGTTTTTTCGTGCAACATTTCTTATACTTAGTTAACGTAAGATTCACAGTTTTCTTTGGTTCATCATAATTAACACAGGATGTGTTGATGCATTTAGCATAATTGACTCGGAGTCATATGAAGAAAATAAAAACTCTCGATTTAGATATCCCAGACGATATGGAGCACGGTTGGCAGAATATTGTCGACCTCTTAGCTCAAATTACTCAAGTGCCCGCAGCACTAATCATGCGTGTTCACGCCAATTACATTGAAGTTTTTTCAACCAGTCGTAGCGAGAACAACCCATACAACAAAGGTGATTCTGAAACGCTGGGGAATGGGCTGTACTGCGAAACAGTGATGGAAACTCAACGACAGCTTCTTGTGCCTAACGCGCTTGCCGATCCTAAGTGGGACAACAACCCAGACATCAAACTCGGCTTAGTCTCCTATTGTGGTATTCCATTACTTTGGCCTAACGGTGAACTGTTTGGCACCATTTGTATCTTGGACTCGAAAGAGAATCACTACACCCCTACTTATATCAAACTGTTAGAGAGCTTTCGGACTTCGATTGAATCTCAGCTTAAAACCCTATTCCAACACGCCAAGCTTACCCAAATGAATCGCGACCTAAAAAACCGCGTTTACAATCGCACTAAAGATCTCGCGAGCCTTAATTACTCGTTGAATCAAGAAATTGATAAACGAAAAGCGGCTGAACAGAAGATTAACTTCCAAAAGAATCACGACCTCGGCACCGGCTTTTTAAACCGAAACGCATTTGAATCTCGCTTAAACCACAAGCTACTGTCACAGAGAAGGCTGGCAGACAGCTCATTTGCAGTCGTTCATATTGGTTTTACCAACGGTAGACGCATACAAGCACGCTACGGCTATAACGCGTTAGACCAAGTGCTTGTTGAGTACCGAAAACGCATCGACTGTATTTCTGATATCGATGTATTAACTGCACGCCCTACTTCGGTTGACCTCGTATTGGCGTTTAGCGTTAAAGATTTACACCATCGCCTTGAAGAACTTTGCCAGACGCTCGTTAAAGTTGGTCATTCAGAATTCGACATCGAAAGTGACAAAGTGCATTTGCACGCGTTTATTGGGATTGCAATTACGAACGACGAAGATGACGCGGAAAGCATTCTGCAGAAATCTTCTGAAGCGATGTTAGCCTGCAAAGATTCAGGACAAAAGTTCGCTTACTACTCTCAATCCCATACCGAAGAACAAACTCACATTAATAAGATCGAAGGCTATTTGCTTCAAGCCGTTCGTAATGATGACCTTATGCTCTACTTTCAACCCAAAGTTAGCCCGTTGACGCATCGCTGGGTCGGTGCTGAAGCTTTGCTTCGTTGGCGACATCCTGTTTTGGGTGATATCTCTAACGAAACCCTGATCCACATGGCTGAACAAAACGGTTTGATTTTCGAAGTGGGCAGCTTTGTTTTACGCAATGCGATTGAAAAAGCCAAAGAGTGGTCCGAATACGTTGAAGATTTCAAGATGGCTGTGAATGTGTCTGCAATTCAACTCAAGAACGTACACTTTGCGGAACAAGTGGTTCACCTACTCGAAACCTATCATTTAGAGCCTCGTTTCTTAGAACTTGAAGTTACGGAGAGTGGACTGATAGCAGATGAAGTGGTTGCCAAGAATACCTTGGGATCTTTGCACGATATTGGCGTTACATTGTCACTAGATGACTTCGGTACGGGCTACGCCTCCTTCAGTTATCTGAAGAAGTTCCCATTCGACACCATTAAGATTGATAAGAGCTTTATCGACCAAATGCTCAACTCACACGAAGACTCGGAAATTGTTCGTTCTATTGTCCAAATTGCCAAAAAGCTCGACTTAAAAGTGACGATTGAAGGCATAGAAACGGAGGTTCAGGAGCAATTTATTATTAACGAAGGCTGCGATGTGGGCCAAGGTTACCTTTACGGAAGACCAATGCCGAGCCAAGAATTCGAACACAGCTTAATCAATCAAAACTATTTGGGGACAACTCGTTACGCTTAAAGCGAAAAAGAGCAGTTAGTTTTGGATTTAGGCCTACTTTCTCTTTACTCTAAAGGTGGTGATTTTTATAATCGCCGCCTTTCTGTTTTTATCTTTCCCCTTATATAGGCATTCCTCGTTATGGATCAGTTGACTGCAAAGCTTAAAAAGCTCGAAAAACAAAACTACCGTGCATATCAACAAATTAAAGGTCAATACGACTTTGCTGATTTTGAATTACACATCGACCACATCCAAGGTGACCCATACGCGTCAGCTTCTCGTTTTCGTGCAACGCGCGCGTGGTCTTTGACCGGGTTAGATTGGCTGAAAGAAAAATCTTACGAATACCAAGTAGCCGCTCGTGACTTTATCGCACGTAGCTTCTCTGAGTTCGCGAAACAAGAGTCGACCGTTTCTATCGCGCTGACGGGTCAAACCGTATTAGACAACACAGCTGTTGTATTCACAGACCACGGCATCGAAATTCGTTTCCGTATTAATTTACCAGCTGATGGTCGTAGCATTCTTGCTAAGAAAGCGAACAACATCATCACTTTCTACTTACCGAAGTTTATTCGTCGCGCGACGCTTGAGCGTGAGTTAAACATCGATGCAATGATCAAACATTGTGAAACGATTGAAGACCAAGAAGCGCTGCGTGCTCAATTGGATGAAAACAACCTAGCCGCTTTCGTTGCAAACGGCAGTGTGTTACCTCGTATCGCGGGTAACTGCGACCTTCCAATGAAAGACGCGGTACCTTTCGCGGCTCCAGAATCATTGAGTGTTACGTTAAATACTCCAAACCAAGGTGACGTGACCGGACTAGGCATTCCAAAAGGCATTACGCTGATCGTTGGTGGTGGTTTCCATGGTAAATCGACACTGTTGAACGCCGTTGAACGTTCTATCTACAACCATATTCCTGGTGACGGTCGCGAAGGCATTGTAACTGCGATTGATACGATGAAGATCCGCGCTGAAGATGGTCGATGTGTGCACAGCTTGAACCTGTCAAACTACATCAACCATTTACCAATGCAGAAAGACACATCTGACTTCAGCACACAAGATGCGTCAGGTTCTACGTCTCAAGCGGCTTGGTTACAAGAATCGATTGAAGCCGGCGTTCAAACTCTACTTATCGATGAAGATACGTCAGCGACTAACTTCATGATTCGTGACGAGCGTATGCAAGCGCTAGTGTCAAAAGGCGATGAGCCAATCACACCACTTGTCGACCGCATTGGTCAGCTTCGTGAAGAGATGGATATCTCTACCATTGTTGTAATGGGTGGCTCTGGTGATTACCTAGATGTCGCGAACACTGTGATTCAAATGCACGACTACCAAGCGGTAGATGTGACTGAAAAAGCAAAAGACGTGATTGCTCAGCACCCTACTCAGCGTACTAACGAATGTGAAACTGCTTTAGAAACGTTTGTACCGCGTTCATTGAACCGTGCTTCACTGATGAACATTCTGACTGACGGTAAATTCCGTGTTAATGCTAAAGGCAAAGAGTCACTGCGTTTTGGTAAAGAGTTTGCAGACCTTTCTGCGCTTGAGCAATTAGAATCACCGTCTGAAGTGAATGCGATCGGTTGGGCTTGGTTCCAATTCGCACAAACTCCAGGTTGGTCAAACAACCCTGCTAAAGAGTTTAACGCTATTTTAGAAAACGAATGGCACGCTAACATGCCTAACTACGGTGACCTAGCGAAACCAAGAACGTTAGATGTGATGGCTGCTCTGAACCGTATGCGTAAATCTCAGTTCAAGCCTTCGAACTGATTTCGTTAAATATCGGATTTATTGTGCTTCTAGGTTTTTGAAGTTTTAATCTTCTAATTTACTAAAGCTTCTAAGCCACTAAATAAGCAAATTAACCTTCTACGGCTCTCATTCTGAGGGCCGTAAATTTATCTAACCTCTTTTAACCTAACCTCTAGTGTCGTCAAAACTCTTGAACTTTATAAATTCATAAAACCAATCTTTACAACAATTACTTATCATCTTTTGTAATGAGAAAATTAAAGGCACTGTTTACCGCCATCTAATGCTGTCGATCCCTCAAAACATGACACAGCTTTTACAAAACCCTAGTGATATTCAGATAAAGTCCCGATTCGACAAGTGTAACCAAATGTAACAGACCCTTGAGGCTTCAATGAATCATAAACGCGTTAAGATGCGTGACCATAAAATCGAAGTGAACCTATTCAAAAACCGCGTCATCGTCGCGTTTTGTGGGATCTTGATGTTCACTCTTGTCTTAGTCGGCAATCTATACCGACTTCAAGTTGAAAATTTTAAAAGCTATCAAACTCGTGCCGATGGCAACAGAATCAAAGTATTACCTATCGCCCCTACTCGTGGACTTATTTACGACCGTAACGGCGTGTTGCTTGCAGAGAACAAGCTTGTCTTTGATCTAACCATGATTCCTGAGCAAACCGATGATGTCGATGCAATGCTCACCAAGCTAGACAAATATGTCCCCCGTGATGCAGAGCAGATCGCTCGTTTCAAAAAACGCTATCACAACACCCGCCGTTTTAAATCTGTGACTATTCTAGAGAACTTAACGGAGGAAGAGATCGCCAAGTTCTCCGTGCACCAGTACCAGTTCCCCGGCTTATCTATCGATACCAGCTTAAAGCGTTTTTACCCGAATGGTGAGGTGCTTACCCATGTTCTTGGTTACGTGGCGCACATCAATGATAGCGATCTCAGAAAGCTTGAAGAACAAGGGATAGAAGCGAATTATCAAGCTACAACAATCATAGGAAAACTGGGTGTTGAACGTTATTACGAAGATATTCTGCACGGCACCAAAGGTTATCAAGAAGTCGAAGTAAACAGCCGTGGGCGAATAGTCCGAACCATTGAGTACGTGCCGCCAGTAGCCGGCAAAGATATCGTGTTAAATATTGACCTTGAGCTGCAAAAATACGTCTTTGAGCAACTTGATCACCGAACTGGAAGCGCGGTTATTCTCGATCCGAAAGACAACAGCGTGTTGGCGATGGCATCAAGCCCGAGTTACGACCCTAACCTATTTGTCGACGGCATTTCGAGTAAGAACTACCAACGTTTATTGAATGATCCGGCTCACCCGTTGGTTAACCGCACCACTCTAGGCGTTTATCCTCCTGCCTCAACCGTTAAACCATTTATGGCTGTGGCAGGACTGCAAGAACATGTCATCTCTGAAGATACCATCCGTAACGACCATGGCGTTTGGAGAATTCCTGGCTCTAAACGAAACTCTAAATCGTGGCGTGACTGGAAACGTTGGGGTCACGGACCTGTCGATGTCACTCAAGCCATTGAAGAGTCGGTAGATTCATTCTTCTATCAAACCGCTTTCGATTTGGGTATTGACCGAATTTCAAGTTGGATGAACCGATTTGGATTTGGTGAACCGACAGGCATTGATATCTTTGAAGAAAGTACCGCCAACATGCCGACTCGAGAATGGAAGATGATGCGTTATCGCACCCCTTGGTATCAGGGTGACACAGTTCCGATTGGTATTGGCCAAGGTTATTGGACATCGACACCTATGCAACTTGCTAAAGCAACGTCAGTATTGGTTAATCATGGTAAGGTGATGCCACCTCATATCTTAAGAGCCACCTTAGATCATGGGGAAGATTTCAGTACACAACAACTTGTCGAACCGGAGCCAATGCCCTCAATCACCGAAGTACCGGATAGAATTTGGGATGTGCCAATCAATGCGATGCGACTCGTAAACCACGGTAATCGAGGCAGCGGCAGACGTGCATTTAAGGGAACTGAATACACGAGCGGCGGTAAATCAGGAACTGCACAAGTCTTTGATCTTGCGAAAGACCAGGTCTACAACTCGAAGAAACTCGCTAGACACTTGCTTGACCATGCGCTTTACACGGCTTTCGCACCGTATGAACACCCTGAATATGTCGCAACTGTGGTTATTGAACACGGTAACGGTGGCTCAAAAGTTGGTGCGCCTTATATCCGTAAAGTACTCGACTATGCCTTTGAACATAAAAGTGGTGAGAGCAAAGATCACTCCTAACACCAATAACTTAAGTCGCTACAGCACATAACGTAGTTACCCAAAACATAACGTAATGACGACAAAGCCCCACTTGTATCACTCACAATGTGGGGCTTTCCGTTTTAGGGTTCTGAGCAATTAGACAGCTAGAAATGCCTCTCGATTATGAGCTTCTTAATACATGCCATGCTTCACAGAGCGTCTGAAATTTTGCGGTGTTGCCTTCGTCTCTGTCCGGATGCCATCTCAATGCCAGTTGTCGCCAACGTTTTCTAATTTCATGGTGTGTCGCGCCTAAAGGTAACTCAAACAGGTTCAATGCTCGACTTCGATCCATATCGAGTTCATCACCACCCACATACTTTCTATACCGAGTCCAAAATTCGTTCAACAGCCTTTTGACTTCACCTTCATCCGCTTCATAGTTAACCCAATTAATGTAGTATTCTCGAAGTGGGTCTTGATGATCGATGCTGTGACTGCTTCCGTGATAACGACCATTCATCAATTCGATGTCCATCGCTTGGACTTGGAGCCAACCATCTGGGTGTAAGGTTTCTTGAAGCTGATAAAGCGCATTCATGATAAGGAAGTTCTTTTTAAACAACTCTTTCTCAGGCACAGCATCCAACACTGGCACAAACCCAAGATCGTTCAGATGAGCTGCCAATGTGTGTACTTTCCATCCGCTTGGCTTTTGCTTAAGCACTTCCATTATCGGCCAAAGCAATGGGTTTTCCATATGGCAATGAAAGTTTGCTCTCACATCTTGATAATTCGACATAGTTGACTCAGTTAGCTTCTCTGAATTAATGGATTTCTAGAACTGTGGATACTATAAGTAACCTGTTTCGCATCCGTTGCGTATCTTCTTTAATTGAAAGCGATTTTCTAAGATTTGTCGAGCTTAAGGACAAACAACTTTCTAACGTTTGGCTTAAAGGCACCTTTTATCGTCAAAACTGAGTACCATTTCGTTGAATACAACCATTAGGGCGTGTTGACCTTTCGCGGTTAAATTTTGTTCGAGATAAAAGCGTTTTAATCGCGGCGAGGGAGAAGTAGCCTAGTCATTCTAAGCAAATCTCCCTCAACAAAGAGTAAAACGCTTTTAGCCGAACCCTTCGGGCAGCGTTTGCTGGTCATTTCTACTACGTTATCGGCTTCTCATGTAGGCTAGCTACACATCGATGCCTCTGCCTTGTATAAATACCCAGCAACTCGCTGCAAAAATCAGCTCGAAAGATCAACACGCCCTAGTAATAAAGCCGCAATTCTTTGGTACGGATACAAAAAAGGTCAGCGACTTAGCTGACCTTTCACATCTATCCCAATTTTAGGGACGAAGCATTGAACTGACTAGATAACGCCAAGCTCTCTTAGACGTTCCATTAGGTATTCGTTTGCTGTGTACTTTTCAGATAGCACTACTTCTGGTTTCGGGTGAAGGAATAGAGGCAAAGAGATACGAGACTTCTCTTGGCGTTCACCTGATGGGTTGATTACACGGTGAGTTGTCGATGGGAAGTAACCACCAGATGCTTCTTGAAGCATGTCACCGATGTTGATGATCATGTTACCGAAGTCACATGGAACATCTAGCCACTCGTCATTTTGAGCTTTAACTTGAAGGCCCGGCTCGCTTGCAGCAGGAAGAACCGTCAGTAAGTTGATGTCTTCGTGTGCCGCAGCGCGGATTGCACCTGGCTCTTCATCACCTTGCATTGGTGGGTAGTGAAGAACACGAAGCAGAGTCTGTTCACTGCCGTTGATCATTTCTGATAACGCAATAGAGAATTTCTCTTGTACTTCTTTAGGAGCATGAGCTTCAACCCAACCTAGCAGCTCTTGAGCAAAAGCATTCGCACGTTGGTAGTAATCTAGAATCTGTTCTTTCAGCTGTTCAGGGATTTGGCCCCAAGGGTATACGTGAAAGTACTCTTTGATGTCTTTTACAGTGTGGCCTTTAGCAACTTCAGACACTGAAGGTGGAAAATATCCATCTTGTGTTTCAACATTAAAGTGGAAGTTCTCTTTCTCTTCAGAGATGAAGAATTGGTACCAGTTTTCGTAAATTGACTCAACAAGCTCTTTCGGGATTGGGTGGTTCTTAAGAACACCAAAACCAGTTTCACGTAGAGAGCGAACAAATTGTTCTGCTGCGTCGTCAGCAAGGTAATCGACAGTTTCCAGTTTCATGACTTTCTTTCTTGTTATGTAGTAATAGAGCGATTTTAAGGATCGCTTTGTTGTAAATCAAACTTTTGTGAAACTCTAGCAACCGTTTGTCTAGATACTGGGCGATAACACCACTTTTCAACAAATCTGGTGATTAAGACCCAATTGAACACTGTTCATTATTGTGTAACACTATTAAAAACTTCGACGAGAGATCTTGATATGACAATCACGCCACTTGCTCAAAATCGACCATTGCTGTCATTGACGACGCTGTATCTGACTGTGTTTCTATTTTCAGCGTTCGCTCCCTCTTCAAGAGCAGTATGGATTGCCGAAATTATCCCGGCTCTAGCGATATTAGTGGGTATCTGGTGGCTATCAACCAAGCTCACCTTTACTAAGACTGCCTATATTTTGATGTTTATCTGGCTGATGTTACATACGATTGGCGCGAAATATACCTTCGCAGAAGTGCCATTTGAATGGTTTAACAACATGATTGGCTCTGAACGTAATAATTTTGACCGTGTCGCGCATTTCTCTATTGGCCTTTACGCCTACCCACTCGCTGAGTATTTGATTCGTAAGAAACTGGCTCAACCGGTACTGGCATGTTTCTTTGCCCTATTTGCGATCATGAGTGTTGCAGCAGGTTATGAGATTATTGAGTGGTGGTACGCGGAAATTGCAGGTGGTGATGAAGGTATCGCGTTCCTTGGCTCACAAGGTGATATTTGGGATGCGCAGAAAGATATGCTGTGTGATACAACGGGTGCTATTGTCTCGCTATTACTTCTGAAACTTCAAGGGCGCGTTAGAGCTTAAAGCTTTATTCTGAGTATCAAAAGTAACGTTGAAATGCCAAACACAAACTGTGCTGTGGCATTTTTTGTTTCACCGTGACGGGTTATTTCATCGTTACCTTGCCACCAACAAACTTGTAGGCTGGCGTACCTCGAACCAAGGTATCCCGCGCAAATTCAATCCCGCATTCAGGGCATACACATGGCTCTTTAGTGAAGTCTTCAACAATACGTTCCTTAAAACACTTCACGAGTGCACCTTTGCCACCTTTCCGATACTTAAAAAGTTGCGCTTTGCATTTCGCACAGAAAATCTGAACCGTTTTGGTCGGTTGTTTCTTGTTTGGTTTAGCCATAGAAGTTAATGATTGAACTCTCTATTTCTTAAGTTTAGGTGCGACAAGAACCAAGCTTATCCCGAGTAAAATAACGGTCGATGAGATAATGAATTGCATGGTGACCGGCTCGGAGAGTAACAAGACGCCACCGAGTGTCGCGATAACCGGCACAGAAAGCTGTGCGATGGATGCGACCACTGTATTCAGTTTTTTCACCACGTAATACCACAAACTATAACCCACACCAGAAGCCACCGAGCCCGATATAACCGCGTAAATCAAACCTTGCTCAGTGATAGAGACTTGAGGCATTGCATTAGGTATTACAACTAGAAGGCTTAAACCTGCAAGGATAACTAGCGAGCTAAATCCAAAGTTAGCGGTCGTTGATTGCAGTGCGTCTAAAGATTTCTTTCCTGCCAATGTGTAAATACCCCACCCAACTCCGGCCAGAGACATCAAGACGATAGAAACTAAGTCTGGTGCCTGTGTCGATTCAGTTGGCATTAACAAGTAAACAAGCCCTGCCACCGATAACAAACATCCGCCCCACTCAAGTAATGACATTCTGTTTCCAGAGAACAAGTGCGCGGCAATCATCGTAAATTGTACTGCGACAAACAACACCAGCGCACCAAGACCTGCGCCAAGCTTTAAGTAAGCGAATGAGAAGCCAAACATATACACAAGCAGTGACAATATTGATGTGAATTGAAACTGTGACTTTAGCTTTGTATATACCGATGTGCTGTTGTTTGCTAGCTCCTGTTTATGCTTAGGTTGGGAAGATAAAGTGAATAAAATCAGAAGTGTAAGCGCACCAGACAAGATGCGCACGATCGAAAAGCTCAAAGGATCAATCGTTTGATCCATCAAAGCCCAGCGACACAAAACTGAATTAGCAGCAAAGGCCACCAGCGTAATAAATGTAACCATCACAGTTTGCATCGTTTTGTCCTAATTGAGTTGTTTGGTCCTAATAAGTGTTCTTGGGTTTCAATCAACGTTAGATTTCAATCAACGTCAGGCTTCACCCAAACTTGACTAAAGTCGAACCAACCTAATGCATTACATTTTGCGTTCTGCAACGTACCACATTGATCTTTGTTAACGCCCAACCAACAGTGGAACATCGGAATTAACTGATTGCTTTGCACCAGTTGTTTACCTAACTGTCGTGCTGGGAATTGCTCGAATTCGCCTGAACGCCAACGATCAATCATGTGACACCATTGGTCGAAATCTTCAGCTGGGCTAGATTCATCAAGAAAACTGTAGTCCATTAACCAGCCAGCCAATGCATCGTCTCTGTTGTTAGCGATACCCATAGGATTAATCCAAATATCAACATTATCGGCGTGTGGAGGATCGGTTTCGTAACCGATAAGCTCAACATCGACATTATATTGCTTCAACACGGTGACAATCGCTTTGGCAAGTGTTGGGAACATCGGGTGTTGGCATTGGTACGCCAATCTAATGGTTGGTTTCGCATTTGCTGGTGGACAGACCGGCGTGTTTAACTTTATGTCATACCAACCAGGTTTTATCCCATAGGCGTGTAGAACGCCCAAATCGATGACGGTCTCTTTTGGGATATGAACAAACAGATCAGCTGCATTCAATGCGTTAGACAAAAAATCCGCCCATGCGGGATCTTGTGCGATGCCCTTCTTTCTATTCAACAGTAAATACGTACAGCCGGGATCAAGCTCTACTTCATCACTATCACCACGGTCGGCCATTACCGGTTTCGAAAGACTTGGGTAAACCATAGAAGAATACGCCTCATCAACCACCCAAACCTCAACGCGATCAATCAACGGCCTGAAACCAAAGTATCCGTTGAAAGCCGTTAGTACAAGTTGCTTCTCATCGTTCTTCTCAATGCGATACGGCCCCGTACCAATTGGTCGAACATCGTAGTCTTCGCCACGTAAAATCATCGGCAAAGTGACCTTAGCGACCGACTCCGTAAGCGCGAGTGGGAAATACTTGTCTGGGCGCGTTAAGAAGACATCGACCACGCAATTTGCGGGTGAAGAGACATCTTTAATATGCGAGAACAAGTTGAGTGGTTCGAGCGCAAGAAGCGTGTCGACAACATGATTCGTTAATAGAGGCTCCCCGTTATGAAAACGGACACCCGGTCTTAAGAAGAATCGCCATTGATAGTCACTGATTTTTTGCCATGAATGAGCAAGATCGGGTTGTAACTGATCATTTTCATCCAATCGCGTTAACCCACTGAAGACTTGGCAGGCAATATGCTGCTCTGAACGTCGCATCGATTTTGTCGGGTTAAGCATTGAGAGCGGTCGGTAATAAGGCAGACGAATGACCTGCTCACCTTCTTGATATTGCACACCCAAATAGTTTTGAATAACCTGAGTAAGCTTGGCAGCATTGTGGTCAAGCACTGACAGCGCCTGACCAATTTTACCTTCCTGTAAGTACCGCCTCGCTAAGTTTTCACTGACATCGCAACGATTCTGCTTAAAGATAAGTTGAGATAACTTACCTCGGCCTGCCGCCGGTAACCATTCTACCCAGCCTTGTTCTTCAAGTTTGTTGAGTACCATTCTTGCATTACGACGCGTACAACAGAGTACATCTGTTATGTCATCGAGCTGAACATCAGAATCTTTACCATCGAAGTATTCAAACAGGGTTTCAAATTGAACGCGAAGTCTTGGGCTGCTCATAAAGAGGAAAACTTATTCAAAGGACATTGAATTCAGTTTCCCTATTTTAAGACGTAAAATCAATCTTACTGACGTGTTTTTATTGCGAATTATTGGGTATGACGTCCCAAGATGTTATTCAAACAGAATGGCTAAGTACTTTTGCAGCATACGGTTACATCACATCGCAGCCGATTTCATTGGCGATGTCACGAAGCTGTTGTTCATTATCTAATTTAATTGACCACTTGCACTCAGAGCCATTCGCCGAAATGACATTTGCCCCTTTTCCAATTAATTGAATCGCATCAACTTGCGCTTGCAGCGTGACTCTATGTTCACCATCTAAACGAACAACCAGCTCATGTGCGGTTGCGATAACTTTTCCACTTTTAAACGTTATGACCATCGGTTTCTCTAGCTACTTCTTTGAAATACAAATTACTATTTTCTAAATAGAACAAAGTTAACTGCTGCCTACTCTATTATCGCTTATGTTTCTTCACGGCAATCGTTAATCGACTCGTACAAACTAAGCGTTGACGCTCGTCAGTGATATTGATTTGCCATACTTGGGTAGAGACACCAAGGTGAATAGGTTCAGCAGTACCAATAACATGGCCTTCACGCATTGATCTTACGTGATTCGCGTTGATATCTAATCCAACGCAATAGTAGCCTTCTGGTACGCAGAAATTAGCCGCCAATGAGCCAAGCGTTTCAGCTAGCACAACCGATGCTCCGCCATGAAGCATGCCTAGTGGTTGGTGCGTAAAATGACAAACCGGCATGGTTGCCACTAAGGAATTGTCGTTTACTTCTGTGTAAACAATGTTGAGGTGCTCAATTAAGGTATTTTTTGAGGTCGCGTTGAAGGTGTCTAGGTCAACGGGCTTTTTCCAAATACTCATATGGGTTCCTTAATTATTGATCTTGTTATCGCGTGCATAGCTTTTTCTATATTACTGGCTGTTAGTTATCTTTCAGCCCTTAGTTATTACGAAAGTTGATGTTAACATGCATAAAAACTGAATACACAGAGGATATTGTATGACGTCATGGATGAAGTTTGCCTCGCTTCTCACACTAGCAGGCCTAACCGCGTGTAGCGCTTCTCCGACAGGCAGAAACCAATTACTGCTTTTTTCTGATCAAGACATGTCTCAACTTGGGGCGCAATCTTTTGAACAAATGAAGAAAGAACAGCCAATAAGTAAAGACGCGAAAACAAACGCTTATGTACAGTGCGTTGCAAATAGCATTACTCAACATATTCCAAAACAAGGCTTTAGTGAATGGGAAGTTGTTGTTTTTGATAGCGACCAAGTGAATGCCTTTGCTTTGCCGGGTGGCAAAATTGGCGTATACACAGGGTTACTTAAGGTCGCGGTCAATCAAGACCAACTCGCAACGGTTATCGGACATGAAGTGGCGCACGTTCTCGCTGACCACAGTAATGAGCGTCTATCTCAGTCTCAAATCGCTAATACTGGCTTATCTATTACTAGTGTCGCGTTAGGCGCATCAGAATACAAACAGTACCAAGGAATGACAATGGCAGCCCTAGGTTTAGGTGTTCAATACGGGGTTATTCTACCGTATGGCCGAACTCAGGAATCAGAAGCCGATGTTGTTGGTTTAGAATATATGGCTCAGGCAGGGTTCGATCCTAAACAGAGCGTCGACTTGTGGCAAAACATGGCGAAAGCATCAGGTGGTAGCCAACCGCCAGAATTGCTGTCTACGCACCCTTCCCACAGTACGCGAATCAAAGATCTACAGGCGACGATAAAAACGTTACCTCAATCGGGTTCACCAAGACCAAATTGCAAAGCGTAATTTTACATTTGTTTAGACGCTAAACTTCGAATACAAAAATGCCCTATCCATATTGTTTAGGGCATTTTTTTGTTTTTGATTCTTGTTAAGTACCAAGAATTTGCAATGGTAGGCTTAATAGCTGATCACCAGTAGATGCAAAATACCAGATAACACCGATCAAACTGCTCACTAGACCCACATACCAAACAAACGACACGACTTGACCGTATTTGTCTAATGGCAACAAGTGACTGTGGTGACGCCCTTTCCATTCGAATAGTATTTCCACACTGCCCATAATCAATAAGAAGCCAAACAGGGTCAAATTCAACTGATAACTCAGTACCACGCCAGCAATAGCGGCCGCAACACACAGGACAATACCAAGTACACTGTTCATCGAGAAACTGATACTTTTTAGTACATGTCCGCCATCGAGAGGCAAAATCGGTAATAGATTAAATAAGTTTAATAACGCGTTAAATACCGCAAGCCCCGCGAAGAACATTTCACCAGTCGCCCAGTACAACACCATAAATATCAACGACAATATCAAGCCAAACAATGGTCCCATGATCGAGATAACCACATCTTGCCAGCGCGTATTGATCTTTTCGTCGGATAACGCCAAGCCACCAAGGAACGGTATTAAATAGATGCCTTTGGTCTTCATTCCAAAGTATTTCATTGCTCTGATGTGGCCATATTCATGGAACATTAAACAAGCGATCAAGGCTAAAGCGAACTGAATTGAAAATAGCCATGAGTAAGCGGCTAAACTCGCAGAGGCAAGCACCACCTTGATTAACTTGGCACTCTTGAGGGCTTTCATTCCCAGCGAAACTAACCCGATTAAGCTAAAACGCTTCTCTGGTTTTGGTGCGACAACCGGGGTTTGTTGCTCGATATCTTTGGTGTTTCTATTGCCTTCGGTAACGGTTTGGCCATTCACGGTCGCTTTATAGGTCATCTCAAACGGTTGCCACTGAACGGTAGCTTCAACGTTACACTGTAACTCTTCTTCACCTGCGCGCAGAGTAAATGCATGGGTTCGAGCGTCATCTTGATCTGTGGTTGCGTCTAATTGGGACACCAAAGTATTGTCCCAATACAACTGTTGCCACCCTGCCATTGACCCCTCTAAACGAAGTGGTTTTCCAAGAAACTCTATCGCGAGTAATTCCAAACTTTAATTCCAATTTAATGACTATCAATATGAATCGATATTATGCCGATTTAGCGATTAACGGTAAACATAAACAAAGTTGTTACATATTGAGCAGTTGAACACTATTTATACCAGTACCTGACATAAACATTCTGGTCACACCTCCAACCACCCATAAATCATTGATTGTAGTTATATTATTAGTGTTAGAGTGCCGCCCCTTAAAAATATTACTTCACAAAATGATAACTCATTCTTTGACTTTATATTAAACATGAATTTAACATGCCATTTACATTGGAGCTTAAACACCAACAACGCTCAGTGTGTTTTCAACAATAAGAATGAGATTTGATGCCCTAGGAGGGTCAAGGATGAAAACAATACAACGCTCTCTCGTTTCACTTTCTGTGCTATTTGCATGTAATTCACTTGCGGCTGGTTTCCAAGTTGCTGAGCACTCTGCCTCAGGTCTTGGTCGCGCATTTTCAGGTGAAGGTGCTGTAGCTGATAACGCGAGTGTACTAGCGAGAAACCCCGCCGCAATGACCCTATTTGATACAGCCCAATTTTCAGGCGCGGTTTCTATCGTTGATCCAGAAGTGGATATTACTCAAAACAATGTTCCAGGTTCTGGCGGACAAAGCCAAGTATCTAAAGACGTAGCGCCATTGCAAGTCGTCCCTGCCGCATACTACATCAGCCCTATTAACGATAAATGGGCTTGGGGCATTGGTATGTTTTCTAACTACGGCGTTGCTACCGATTACCCAGACGATATTTATGCGGGTGATCTTGCAGGTGATACTTCACTAGTGTCAGTGAACTTAAACCCCAATGTGGCGTATCGAGTTAACGACCAGTTTAGTGTTGGTGCGGGTGCGAACCTTGTTTACGCCGAGGCTGAACTAAATCGTCATCAAGGCTCTATTTCGAACATCACTGGAGATCCTGCCTCAACAAAACTGATCAGTATGACAGGTGAAACATTTGCATTTGGTTGGAACGTGGGCGCGTTATATGAACTGAATGAAAACAACCGATTCTCTATCGCTTATCGTTCAGAGGTAGACCTCGACTTTGATGACGGTGACTTTACTGATTACACGGGCAGCATCGTGGAAGGCAGTGCTACGACAACAACAGGACGTCTAAAAATCACGTTGCCTTCGATTATTGAAATTTCAGCTTTCCACCAATTGACCGACCAATGGGCAATTCACTACGGGTGGCAACAAACTGGGTGGAGTAGCTTCAAAGAGCTTAAAGCGACAAGTTCAGATTGTGTAAGTGGCGAGTGTTTTAAAAAGACCGAAGACTACGACGACAATAACCGTTACTCACTGGGTGCAACTTATCAGTTAAACCAAGAATGGACCTTAAGAGCTGGTTTAGCTTATGACGAGCAAGCTGGTGAAGCGACGTTGAGTATTCCTGATAGCGACCGTTTCTGGTACAGCGCAGGTTTAACTTACCAGTACAGCCCTAACCTTTCCTTCGATGCTGGTTTTGCCCTTGTACAAAGTAAAGATGGTGACTTCAAAGAAACCAATGAACTAGGGCAAGAACTTGAATTCTCTGGTGATGCAGTCGCTTACCTATCTGCAATTCAAATGAACTACACCTTCAACTAAACGGAATTAAAACATGAAAAAGTTATTTAATGTTTCGCTGCTCGCTTCAGCAATGTTTCTTGCTGGTTGTGGTGATGACTCTTCGAGTTCAGGTGCGTCAACAGCGATTCAATATGAGCAATACATTCAAGATTCACTCGGACAAGCGACGAGCATCAAGTTTCAATTAACGGGTGCTGATATTGCAGTTCCTCTTCCTAGTTTCGCGTTGATGGATGCTAGCGACGGTACACTTGGCTTGCCGACTGGCGGTGATGACTCATTAACCAACCCTATCGCAGCAATGAATACAATGGATGGCTGGTCAACTTCAATGCCAATTATCATGGACTTTGAAGGTACTGGCTTAGCTGACGGTGTAGCTACTGGTGGGGTTTACCTATTAAAACTTAGCGGCTCACTCACATCTGAAACTGCACCTAGTGTCGCTGGAATATTGACTTTAGGCGTTGATTTCAACGTTCTATCTAGTGCCTCAACTGACACCTTCACAATTGTGTTCAATGATTCCTTAGATGCTTCAAGTGAATACGTGTTGGCGCTGTCAAATGAACTCACGGATATTAATGGTGATCCTGTTGGCATGTCGGCAAGTTATGCTGCACTGAAATCTAGTGCGGTAACGTACACCGAAGGTAGCCTAGCTCAAGCACAACAAGTCACTCAAGGTGTTGAAAAGATCTTTGCTGGAGCGACGGCTGCAGGTGCTATTAACCTTGATACTGAAAACATCATTTATTCGACGTGGTTTACGACTGAGTCTATAGGTGATTCCCTTTTCGCTACCAAAGCGGCAACAGCTACAGGGTTGGCTGCAGCAAACCTCAATAGCGTTTGGGCAGGTAGCGCAAACCCTAACTCTGTTGACTTGTCGACAGCTTATGCGATGCAGTTTGGAACGTCAGAACCTTTCAAAGATGCACTTAGCGGTGACACTGATTTTGATAAGTATATTGGTGGTGGCGACGCGACTAAGATTACAAAAGCAAAAGTAGCCATCGAGACGATGTATGATGCTTCAGGTGCTAACGTCAATGTTAGCCAAGGGTTCGTTCAACTTCCTCATTACTTAGAGAAAGGCAGTAATGAATGGAACTCTCAACCTTTTGAATCGGGCATGCCGAGCCTTGCCAAAGTTTCAAATGCTTTAAGCGATAGCGCAGAACAAGCCAATATGGCTGCTCAATTAGTTGCTGCTGGTATCGACACCAGTGTCTTAGCGACAAGCCAAACAGAACAACTTAAACTGGTAGGTTTGAACCTTACACTAGCTGATGGCTCTTCGCTTGATAGCGAAAGAGTTATTACGAAATACTCTCCTGTTCCTCAAGTTAAGTCATTAGAAAATGTAGAGTTCTTGTTATTTACTAAGAATGGGGCAACACCAAAAAACGTTGTTATCTATCAACATGGTATTACCTCTGCTAAAGAGAATGCTTATGCGTTTGCTTATAACTTAGTGGGCGATTATACAGCGGTTCTAGCAATAGATTTACCAATCCACGGTACACGTAGTCTAGATGATACACGCTCAGCAAATGCAAACGTCTTAGCTTATTTAAACCTAACTAACTTGCCAGTAGCGCGCGATAACGTTCGACAAAGTGCGTTAGATGTAATGGGCTTGAGAGCTTCGTTAACCGCTTCTTTGCAAGTTGGTTTACTTGCTAGTTCACCTTTGAGTGCATTTAATCTAAATACAGGTTCACAGGTTAAATTTTTAGGTCACTCTTTGGGCGGTATTGTTGGAACGACAGCTGTTGCTGCCTCTAACCGTACGTTAGGTAGTCCAACGGCTGATGCTCTGTATTCGTTTAGTTCGGCAGCTTTTGAAAACTCTGGCGGTCAAATATCTAACCTTCTACTCGGTTCTACGGAGTTTGGTCCTCAGGTTAAACACAATGTTGCGTTGAGCGCTTCAACGGAATACGCGACTTTCGCAAGTGCGACCTGTTCCAATCTATCAGACAAAATCTGCTATGAAACGTTTGAAAGCAATGCAACCACAGCACAATTAGCAGTGATGACGGCAGCATTTCAGCAATTCGCGTATGCAGCTCAAACCGTGTTAGATACCATAGACCCGTTCACTAACGCTGTCCACCTGTTAAGCTCTGGTTCACCTGTACTACCTATTTATATTGGGCAAGTTCAAGGCGATGATACAGTACCTAACTCTGTAGCAAGCGCTCCATTCGCGGGAACAACACCGTTGGCAACCAAGCTTAACCTAACTGTTGTTGATTCAAGTAGTGCGACACCTAGCAGTGCCGGAACTAACGAATTTGTGAAATTTAACAATGTTGCAGCGCACAGTACCTTTGTTATCCCACAAGACGATACAACACCATTACCTTTAGATTCCGCTCACCATGCAGAAATGCAGGCACAAGCAAAAGATTTCTTGGTAAACAACAAATTGAGTACAGTGTCCAACGCAGCCTCTGTATTGGAATAATAACGAGCTCTAAATGAAACCAAATGCCAGCCTAACCGCTGGCATTTTTGTCTCTGTCGTTCGAACAAGTCCCCTAGTTAACCGTTTGCATAAAACTTTAAAACACAAATGGTTGATCTCAGCTAAAATTAATCAAGACAGAATACCGTACGACCTCTTTCTTTATTGTAAATAAAGTGGATAATAGCCCCGTAATTTAATACCTAATAAATGTGAGTCCATTATGTCTTCTGAAGCTACTATGCTAGAACGCTGCCAATCTAAATGTGAACTATGTGGTTCTGATTCTTCTCTTACTGCATACGCAGTGCCGCCACACAGCCACGTAACAGTGGATCACGGCATCATGGTATGTGACAAATGTCTTGGTGAGATTGACGATCCTAAAGATATCAACCACTGGCGTTGTCTGACTGACAGCATGTGGAGCCAGGAAGCGCCAGTTCAAGTAACGGCATGGCGTCAACTTACTCGTCTGAACACAGAAAGCTGGGCTCAGGACGCGCTAGACATGATGTACCTTGAAGAAGAAACATCAGTTTGGGCACAAATCGGCATGTCTGCTGATGACAAGCCTCTTGATGTGAATGGCGTTGAACTTAAGAAAGGTGACGACGTAACAGTAATCAAAGACCTGCCAATCAAAGGTACTAACCAAGTGATTAAGCAAGGTACTGTTATTCGTGGTATCAGCGTTGGTGACGATCCTAAGCTTGTTTCTGGTAAAACAAACGGCGGTCAATCAATGTACGTAATCGCTGAGTTCTGCCGTAAGAAGTAATCTTACTGTAAGAAAGTGATAGAAAACGAAAAGGCGCTAATTAGCGCCTTTTTTCTTGGAAAAATTCAACCTATTCCGTTGTTCTAGAAACCACTGCCTACGTTAAAGTAGATAGCGCGTTCTTCATGGCTTTGCGCATAATCCATCCCAAGGTGCAAACCGTAACGTCTCGCGATTTGGTATCGAAAGCCGACACCTCCGGCATTGACGGTACTGTCGTGGCTTATGCCGTTATCTTGCTTTGCAACCCCTGAACCGTAAAACCCAGACACCTTCCAACGATGAGTGATGCTATACGTCAATTGGCCTTGAATTGTTTCAATCTCATCTCCTTGGTACCGATAAGATGACACCCCGCGTAACGACACGTACGGTTTCGCTGTGGGTGATACAAACAGGTCTTGCTGTTCGAAGCTTTGATAATTTGCAGCCAAGCCTAACGTCCATTTATTGGTAATTGGGATATAGGCTTCGCCATCTATGTTCAAATTTCGGTAATTGTAATCACTGCCAATCGCATCGTCGTACACCATGTAATCTGCAGACAATTTGTAACCTTTGGTTGGATAAAATAAATTATCTCTTGTGTCATATTCAGCCTCCAACCCTAAACCAGAAGTAACCGATTCGTTACCCAAAATTCGGTCTAAAACCATGTTATCAAATTCAATCTCAGACTTAGCTAATAACTGCTTTATTCCCAACATCCAAGGCGTATGCCCAATCCGGAACTGCACCTTTTGTGAAAGTACGGCTACCGAAGTTGACGTGCCTATTCTAAGGTCATGATCTATGGGGCCCCAGTTGATTGATGTGTACAAATCCAAATTCGCAACACCAAAGCCGCCGCCTCCTGTGTAACGAATGGAATCATTCATCCAAGATCGTCTATGGCCACCAAATACAAACCAAGTTTCGTTCTCTGTCCCTACTGCGCCCACTACTGACATTGCTGAGGGTACTAACTGCGCACCACCATCTATGGCAGAAAGAGCAGCTTGCTTTCTTTGTCGCTTTTCCTCATCCGTCTCATGTAAAAACAAACCAGCCACACCGCCGCCGTACCCCACCGCAGGCTCGGTAACCAAAATTGGGATAGGCAAAAAGCCATGTGCGTTTTCCGCAAGGTGATACCCCATATCAAATTGACCATCAACAGGATCATAAAACGATGCGAAAGAAGATGTTGTAAATAAAAAGCAGGAAAGAAGAACAATGCCGCCGCAGCGAGTCATAAAATTTGCCTCATAAAAAAGACCGGGTGACGAAACCCGGCCGAAAGTTTGCTTCCTTGCAATAAACATAGAAATTAAACACTTATTGCCAATAAAGGGGTCCTTAATCGACAAGGTTAGAATAGGTCAAACTGTGGTATTGCCCTACTCTCATATGGAGGATCTAGCCCTACAAAATCAAATCATTCTAAAGATGACAAATACGAAAAAGGCTCATATAAATGAGCCTCTGTGAACAAGTAAACTGTGTTATTGGTTCATTAATCTCGCTTTAGCAATCGCTCTACGTTTTCTTTGATAACTGATAATACTGATGACTTAACTTCGCTAATTTGTTTAGAATGAGGGCACCATAGTGCAAAGCCAAATTTAAATCCTTGTTCCATTTCAGACGATTGTATAGGTTCGATGTCGTAATGCGAAAATTCAGAATGAGCGAACGTTTTTGGTAGAAGTGCCCATCCTAGACCTGCTTCAACCATTTTGATAACTAGCGCTAATTGGTCGACTTCTTCATTGTCAGAACTAACGGTTATTTTTTCGGACATTCCTTCTTCAATGAAGGATTTTAAGACAAACTGCTTCGCATTTCTTAGCGCTAAAAGTACATCTTCTTTTGCCAAAGATGAAAACTCACCATTTTTTTGAACGAAAGGAAAAAATTCTATATGGCCTAAAAAGGTGGCATCAAAACTGTGTATTCCACGACTGTCATGCACGTTGACCAATCCAAAATGATACTCACCGCTCTGAAGGCCTTGCTTAATGTCTTTTTTATTTCGTACAAGAAAATTCACTCGCATCATCGGGAAATCACGACGCAACTTCTTTCGAATATCCACAAGGATTTGATGAGGTATCACACTTGAATAAGCAAAAGTAATGTTTTCCAAACCGCCATAAGACAAGCTCAAGGCTACCTTGTCGAAAGTGCGTGCCTGTTCAATCGTTTGCTTAGCGTAGTGGTAAAGAAGATGACCATCTTCTGTCGGCTTTACAGAGCGTCCAACCCTTTCAAATAGGCTTACCGCGAGTTGGTCTTCAAGGTTAGTTATAACCTGCCCGATTGTCGTTCTGTGCTTGTTAAGCTTGACTGCTGCCTTGCTGAAAGAGAGTTGGTCATAAACGGTAACGAACGCGAGAAGTTGTTCAATGCTGAAATTCATGTTGTTGTGCTTACTTTTAATCGTTATGTATTTAAATTATCACAGGTTGGCGAAATATCTACTTTGTCAGAATAATATTAGTGAAAATAATTCGTCAATTTGAAACAAAAAAACCTACTTAAGCTAGTAGGTTTTATCGTTGATGTCAAACGAATAACTTAAATGTATTCGATAACTCGAGCTAGATAGTTAAAGTCCCCAGAATCACCGTGGTAATTACGGTAAACATCGACACTGAAATATCTAGGTTGGTCCACTTGAATATGCTCAGCAATTCGCTGCTCGATGGATTCTAGAGTTTCACCTGTTTGCGAGTAAATGTATTTCTTGGTGGTCTTTTGAAGCTGGCGTTCTTTAGCTTCTTTGTGTGTGACGTAATTGTTCACGTCAACCCACTGACCAATGTAGTCAATCTCCACGTAGTCTGAATTTTCTTCAACCATGAACAACGCCGCTTCTTGTTGAACGTCGGCCAGTTGTAGCATGTCGTTATCGACTTTTTGCTGTTCCATTGAGGTCACATTTTGTGCCATGGCAGCGCTAGACGTTGCCATGATAAGTAGCGCTAAAGCTGTTTTATTCATTTTACGATATCCCTAAATTAAGGTAATTCTGTTACCCAAGGTTTGCCCTGAGTTGCTTTGTGATAACCATATTCGTATATGGTTAATAAATAGTGTTCATCAAACATGTCTTTGGTTCGTTTGGCGTAACCAAAGTCGTGCTCGATGTAAGTAAATTGCATATCAATGTTGTTGATTTCACAGATGTATTTCATTCGATATAAATCACCACGTGTTTGAGCAAGAGTCAGGCTTGATACGCTCTTTGCTACTAAATCTAGACCCTTATCTCTCAGCGAGTGGTACGGCGCTTTCAGTGCTCCATTTCGAATAACATCGAGCTGTGGTGGTTTTTCTAACCCAAGAGCATCTGAGATCTGCTGATAGTCGAAGTTAGATGGATTGAAAAATACTTGAGCGGCTAAACCACCATCGACGTGAAGTTCTTCATAACTTTTACCTTCGTACTTCACATTGATAAACTGCGGTGGGAAGACTCCAGGAATAGAAGCACTTGCTGCTAAAACCTTATATATAAGTTCAGACTTATCTGGCATGTCACTATTTGCAATTGCGCCCACATTCCAAATGACAAGCTCTCCAGAATCAAAGTGTGTGCTACCAATAAACAAACGCTTACCGTTGCGGTGTCGCGCAGCAATTTGCTCGATCATCGGTTCAGGGAACGCCTGAGCGATAAATTGATTCAAGTTTTTACCGTCAGTAAAAGCATCTTTAAACAGGGTGTTTAAAAAGTTCTTTTTGCCGAGCACTGATTTGTCATTGATGTTTAACATCACCTCCTTCATCTTCGGAAATGCATCTCCGCCGATGAATACAAATGGTGCCATTAGCGCTCCTGCACTGATGCCAGTAACTATTGAGTAGTCTTTCAATTGGCCAGATTCTTCCAGCCCTATCAAAATACCGGCTCCAAAGGCTCCGTTCGCGCCGCCTCCTGACAAAGCTAAGATATTTAGTTGCTCACCTGACACTTTAATTGGCGTTGTTTGATCGATTGGAGAGTATAAGAAGTCTGGGTTCTCACTCGCCCACATACGCAATGGCTCTTTTACTGATATCGCTTCTTCTACAACCACTTCTTTGTAATTGTCTTTGTGTACGCGTACATCCAACGTGTGGGGTGAGCTACATGCCACTACAAGTAATGACAAAGCAACGGTAAAACCCGAGGAAATTAGACGGTTCATAATTAGGCTCATTTAATGTTCTCTAAAATGATTCAGAAACTCTGTTTAATCAAAAGAACAGCTATAAACAGAGAAGTTAATAAATAGGGATAAAGTGAAGTCCGTCTCTTTCTGGGAGTAATATAGCTAGGTTTAGTCTTAGCTCGTAATCTCGTTTGTAGGATGCGACCCATCGAATAGGTACACCCTCCACCACTATCGGAGTTAAACGCTCTACCCGATTTTGACCACGTTGAAATCGTGGGTAGGCTCTACAAATTCATATTGTGCATTGATTGTTTGTAGCTCCCAAGTGCCATAGCTTTTAGTTAGCTCCAACACACCATAGACCGCGTTATTTGCATGTCGGAATGCAGCTACGGGAGACATTCTCTTTATTAACCCTGCGGTAAACAGGCCAGAGATAAGGTCACCGACACCAACCGGTTGTTGAGCAAATTCAATGTTCGGTCGTTGGGCTAAATAACATGCCTTTTTCGTTGCTAAAATCATACTGAACGCGTCATCGGGTAATGAGTGAAGATGCTTCACGAGCACCATCTTTGGACCAAGCTCCAATGCTTTCTTACATGCTGTAACCGCGTCATAAAGGGAGAGGATTTTAATGCCGGTCAATTCACTTAGTTCAAATTGGTTTGGCACTATAACATCGGCAATAGGAAGCAAGTGTTTAGTAATGGCGGTTCTAACGCCATCCTCAACGATACAACCTTTATCTGGGTCACCCATTACAGGGTCACAAACATAGAGTGCACTGTGGTTCTTTTCTTTAACTAAATTAACCGACTCGGCAACCGCTTTACATTGGTCTGCGCTTCCCTGATAACCCGATAGGATCGCACCACAGTCTTTCAGTACGTTGATGTTGTCTAAGCCTCGAATCAAGTTTCGAATATCATCTGAGCCGAATGTTTGCCCGGTCCAACCTTGTTGATATTGAGTGTGATTAGAGAACTGAACAGTGTGGATTGGCCACACATCGAGTCCCATTCTTTGGATTGGAAAAACCGCAGAACTGTTTCCTGCATGCCCGTAAACCACGTGAGATTGAATAGAAATAATGCTTTTCATGCGTCGCTCTTTCAGTTTGAAATGGATTTGAATACTTGGATAAGACGACTAAATAAACACAACGGAACATCAAGATAGGAAGTTTTATCGATCTAACCACTGTGCTTATTTGGTCGGAATAGCCTCGACATCGCCGAGGCTTATTCTTAATGAGTTGGACGTCATCGGCTTTAAATCATGTATTTGATTCTAAGCCAGACTTGAACTTATGCGTCTTGAAACTCAGCGAAGTGCTCGTCCAATACCTTGCGAGTTGCGCGGCCAATCAGTTCGTACTCATGGTGAGTCAGGTTAGCCAGAGATACGCGAACCGACGCATGTACAGTATCGAAGCCATTTCCTGGTAGTAAAATAACACCAGTTTCGTGAGCTAGACGGAATAAGAAATCTTTACCTTTACCGCTTGCTTTGAACCATTCAACGAACTCTTGACCGTATAGTTTGCCACCTAGAGTGTCTAACTCTAGTAGTGTGTAGTAGTCCACACGATCTTTGTTCTCTTCAACTTCTAGCCCCATGTTGGTGTATAGAGTTGTATAGCGCTCACGAATGATGCGCTTGCATGCTGCTTTGTAGCTACCTTCAGAATCCATTAGGCAAGTTAGAGCAAACATCGCCATTTGCACTTGTTGCGGTAGAGATAGACCGGCAGTGTGATTCAAGGCTACGCTACGGCTATCCGCAACGATGCGGTCGATGAACTTAATGTCACGTGGCTCTGGAGTCAGTGTTTTGTAACGGTCATCAAGTTGACACTGTTTTTCTTCGCTGAAAGAACTTAGTGCGTCATCAAATACGTTTTTGTGTTGGATACCAATGGTACCTAAACGCCAGCCTGTTGCGCCAAAGTACTTAGAGAACGAGTAAACACAAAGTGTGTTGTATGGTAGTTTTGCAAATAGAGAAACGAAGTCATCGGCAAATGTACCGTATACGTCATCAGTGATGATGAATAGGTCACTGCGTTGCTCATTCACAAAGTTTGTTAGGTTCTCTAGAGTCTCGTCAGAGAATTTCACTGATGCTGGATTAGCAGGGTTAACGACGCAAAGTAGTTTGATGTCTGTATCTGCCAGTTTCTCGATTTCAGACATTGGTAGCTGCCAAGTGGTCTCATCAAGACGCAGTTCAACGATCTCTAGTTCGTACTCAGAAAGCTCTGGGATTTCTAGGTAAGGGGTAAAGATTGGCGTAATTAGCGCCACTTTATCGCCTTTTTTCAATAGACCATTGTTGAACATCGTTTGGAATGTGTAGGTCATTGATGCCGTACCACCTTCCGTTGCGAACAAGTCAAAGTCCGTGGTCATTGGAACTGGGCCATACATCTCTTCTGCAATGTACTGCTTCACCACTTTCTCAATGTTAGTCAACATACGTGGTGGTACTGGGTAGTTACACGCTAGGTAAGCAAGAACGAGTTCGTTTAGGAACGCTTGTTTTTGGATGCCTAGACGATCTTTTGCGTAGCTTAGTGCGCGCTCGATGAACTGAACACCTTTGTCGTTTGAGTATTCTTTAGTAAACGTATCGAAACGCTCAACGATACCCACGCCATCAGGGATACCACCGAAATCACCACCGAGGTAAGCGTAGTTACGTTCCGCTTCCATTACTGCAAATTCACCCAAGCGAATAAATGCTTTACGTGGCAATGTTGCTAGGAAGTTTGGATTACCACGACCTGCGTCTAGTAAAGCACGATCTGGCACTGCTTGAGCAACTTCAATTAATTTGTCTTTTAATTCAAATGGGCTTAAATCAGCGAATTTTGAAAAGTCGATAGTTGTATTTTGTGTAGTCATAATATTTACCTAATAATTTAATATTAAACACTTGTAATTAAATAAAGTGTTTTACTTAAGCGTGATTATTCAGGCCTACCCTATTTTTGATTGGGTAGGTCTGTTAATAAGTTGATGATTTTTTAAATCTATAATGAGTTGTAGGTTTTAATTACATACCCGCATTAACGGTAATAATGCCGACGATAATTGGTCCCCATAGAGTCAGTAACACGTTGGCTACGGCGTAAGTCACAGTGAAAGAGAATACTGGCGTTGCGTTGCCTGTTTTTTCCATCAATGCAGCGAACGCTGGGTTTGCACTTCGACCACCAGTCACACAACCTAACGCTTCTACTGGGTTCTTTATCTTCAATACAAAGTACGAGAAAAAGAATGAAATAATCTGTGGAATGATGGTGACCGCCATACCCAAGAACAGAAGCGACATACCATGTTCTTTTATGGTATCAACTGCTTGAGGGCCCGCTTGGAGGCCAACGATGCCAACAAATGCTGCTAAACCAAAGTCACGAATAAAGTTTGCTGCACCCGCAGGGAACTGGGCCACATGTGGGTTTCGGCTACGTAACCAACCAACAAGCAAACCAGAGATCAAACAACCTGCACCAGATCCAATCGTTACTGGAATACCTGCAATCTTGAAACTGATTAAGCCGATAAGAAGGCCCAACACCATACCAAAACCCAGTACGATGAAATCAGTCATGGTTGCTGAGCCCATACGCTTACCGATGTGTTTTTCAACTCGGTTGATGTCTTGTGCGGTGCCTGTTAATTGAATAACGTCGTTTTTCTGAACAATCAGATCATCAGTAATGGCGACTGAAGCACCAGCACGCATGTAGTCTGTAACATACACACCACGGAACGAACGTTGATTTGAGCTATCTTTGATCTCTCTTAGCGAACGACCAATCAGTTTGCGATTGTCAGCGATAAGTTGACGATTTTCTTCAATAACTTCATAGCTTTCCGGTAATGCGACTTCATTACTTTGCGCCTTGCTCTGTAGCTCATGAACCGCATTTCTACGGCCGGTAACCACAACAAGGTCGCCCGCTTTAAGTGCTGTGAACTTGTCTGCACTCAGCTCTTTTCCGTCGCGTTCAATAAGTTCGATACACGCAGCAAGTGATGATTGATTCAATTGCGCGAGTGTTTTTCCAACCAGTTTATCGTCGTGAGTGACTTTAAAAGCACGTGTCACTAGAGCTGTGACTGCGTTAAATTCGCCATCTGCCAAATCACGTTTACCGTTAGAATTTTTCTCCTCTAACGCAATTGCTTCAGAGCGAATGTCCCACTTCATCAACGTTGGGAATACCCAAGTCACCATCAAGATTGGACCTAATGAACCAAAGATGTATGTTACAGCGTAACCTACAGCAACGTTAGTTTGCATCAGATGTTTGGCTTCTTCAGGCACACCACCCAAACGGGCGATCGCATCGCCTGCAGTACCAATGATCGCAGACTGAGTTAAACCACCGGCAGCTAGGCCCGCAGCAGTACCTCTATCTAAGTCAAACAACCACGCAGCGGCAAGTACACACAATAAGCCTGAAACCGTCATAACAACCGCAGACAACAGAATGTTGATGGTTCTAAAGTTAAGCGCTTTAAAGAATTGTGCGCCGCCTTGATAACCCACAGCATAAATAAAGAGCGCAAAGAAAATACTTTTTACGCCGGGATCAATCTGAACACCAAATTGCCCAATAATTACGCCCATTAATAATGTTCCGGCCACACCGCCTAAAACAAATCGGCCGATAGTAATTTTACCAACCATATAACCCAATGAGAGTGTAATAAATAGCGCGACAAATGGTGCCATGTCAAACAGATTAGAAATAATGTCCATGACAAATTTACTCTTGTTACTAAATATAAGGAGTAAATAATCTAACTAATAACTTAATAATGATATTTGTTGGATTATTCAAAATAAATAAAGCATCTCGTTGCTTCGAACCGAATATTAAGAACAAAAGGTTTTATTATGTAATCCCATTTGATGGATCAAATCATCACTTTAACTGTTCGCATAGTTTTTGAAGTGCAATTTACACCTTAAGTGATTGGTTTAAATAGATTTATATTAAATCGGCAAAAGTAGATGATTTTCGAAATCAATTTCAATTAAGTGTTTCCACTTCAAGAACGACAACCTACCTACCGTTGTTTTACTGGCTTACGGCTCTCAACAAAGAGGCAGTTGGCATAATCACCGAATAAAGTTGGATTTTGATGGGTACGATCCTCTATAAGCGATTATCACAATAAATCGAACTCCGTTATCGTTGCATTCATCAAACAAATAGAGAACAGAACCATGAATACCATGCCGCATGAGCTTGTGTGGGATGAAGTCTACTTCCCACCGCTGTTATTGGTTATCGCACTGGCTTACATACTGACAATGCTAACAGGGTCAATCGCGACACGGTTTGGCCTTCATAAGTACGTCGCCTTTCCTGCAATAGCAGAACTGAGCTTGATCGTGATTTTTACTGGCGCTATCGGCCATTTTATTACCATTTTTTGAGGCACTTACTGTGATCAAACGTTATCTCATCACACTTTTATTATTGGCTGCTGCGGGAACTGTGGTTTATAGCTATTACCAGTCGTACTCAAGTAACCCATGGACCAGAGACGGACAAGTCAGCGCTTATATCGTCTCGATTACACCTCGAGTCACGGGTCAAGTCATTGAAGTGCATGTCGAAGACAACTCGAAGGTAAAAAAAGGCGATCTTCTTTTTGAGATCGATCCGAGTATTTACAAGGCGACCTACAGAAAAGCACTTGCGACTCAAAAACAAGCATTTGCCCTACTCGCCAAAGCCAAAAACGAAGAGCAACGCGCGTTGAATTTAGAGAAAAGAACGCCCGGTGCCGTGCCCGTGCTGACACTAAACAACTTGAACAACGCGGTAGAAACCAGCGCCGCAAATGTCGAACTGGCAAAAGCGAACGTAGAAGAAGCACATCTCAACCTTGAGTACACCAAGGTATATGCGCCTACTAACGGCTATATCACCAATCTGAACCTACGTGTTGGCTCTCAAGTTGTCGCGAATTCACCTGTGGTTGCGCTAATTGATGAAGATAGCTTCTGGATTGAAGGTTATTTCAAAGAGACTGATTTAGTCGGTGTCGATGCTCAGGACACTGCTTATGTGACCTTAATGATGCACAACAATGTTCAGCTAGAAGGACATATCAAAAGTATTGGTTTTGGTATCGCGAAGCAAGACGGCAGCACAGGTAATGATTTATTGCCAAACGTGAATCCAAACTTCCAATGGATACGCCTAGCTCAACGCATCCCTATCAAAGTGAAGTTAGACAAAATACCAGAAGACGTACAACTGCGTGTTGGTATGACTGCCTCGATCAAAATAATCAAAAATAGCTAGGTGATTCTTATGTTCACTGCATCGACTAAAGACGCGATTAAAGTCGCACTCTCTATCGTTATCGCAATCTGCCTAGCGTTGTGGTTTGGTTGGGAAAAACCGTATTGGGCTGCGATAGCCGTCGCAGTGATGGCATTGAACGAGAGCTTCGCCCATTCAATAAACAAAGGCCATAACCGGTTAATGGGAACCTTGTTAGGGACCGGTTATGCCTTTTTCCTCATTGCGATGTTTTCACAAGATCGATTTTTGTTTCTAACATTTCTTACCGTGTTCTTAGGCACTTGTATTTTCATGTCTAGTGACGAGAAATACGGCTACATCTTTTCAATAGGATTTACCGTGTGTTCGATTGTTGCTT
Organism: Vibrio sp. 10N.261.55.F4; assembly: GCF_041470465.1. Lineage (NCBI taxonomy): Bacteria > Pseudomonadati > Pseudomonadota > Gammaproteobacteria > Vibrionales > Vibrionaceae > Vibrio > Vibrio sp. 10N.261.55.F4. The sequence continues at coordinate 55,993 of NZ_JBFRMM010000010.1, forward strand.
GTATGGGCGGGTTTGATAACCAAACCACCTTTCACTTTGCTGTACTTAGACTTCAAGAAACACTATTAGGTGTTGTTGTGTTCTCTATTGTGTATCGCATCGTGTGGCCTGTGAATACTGAACTCAACTTTGTACAACGTTTCGAAACCAGTAAACAAGCGTTGTTAGATGCGATGGAAAAAACAGACAACATCGACATTGCCGCACTTGAAAGCAACACCGCGAATATTGATAAGCTGTATCAACTTTTAGATCTGCCACTGACCGGAAGCTACCACCTTAAAGAGAACATCCAAACATGGCGCTTGCGTATCGATGAAATGGCACATATCCAAGATACATTACTCAAACAAAGTAACAGCGAATCAGACTTAGATATCCAATGGGCAGTTCTTACTCACAACTTGAAGACGTTCGATGTATTAACACCAGAACAATCTCTTGTTGAGGGTGAACTCAATGTCACAGGTGATCATAAAGACGTGTCTTGGCATCATGCACATCGCACGTTTGTTGAACATTTGAATGAAGATGGGCGCAAAGTGCTGCAAGGCGTGTCGATGTTTATCACATCGCTGTTGATTTGGATTTATCTTCCAGTTCCAGGTGGTTTCATATTTCCTATGTTAGCCGGTGTATTCTCTTCTATGGTGCCGACCATGCCACCAAGCGTTATTAAGGACGCTTTTTATGGTGTGTTGGGTACAGGGTCGGTGGTTCTGTTGCAATACATCTTTGTTATGCCATTAATGACAGAACTATGGGAGCTGGGACTATTCTACTTCCTTAACATTATGGTGATATGGAAAGTGTTCGCGACACCTAAGCTCATGGTACACCGAATATTGGGTATTAACTTATTAGTTGTTCTCACATCTGGTGCGCTCAACCTCACACCTGTTTATGGAATTGAAACGCCACTTTTGATGCTCGTAAACATTTTGATTATTCTGATGATAGCGAAGTTGTTTACTGATCTATTTAGAGTGAGGGTAACTGCTTAGAACTAAATGCGCTTAACAACTCACAACAAAACGGTCTGCCAAGTATTTTTACTTCACAGGCCGTTTTTTTATCTATTTAAAATCATTATAAATCAATTGATTAACGCTAATTATTACTAAGTGAGGATAGCGTCCATCAAAAGCGATTAACGCGATCTGCCACCTCCTCTTAAAATCCTCTCATTGATTGACGCAATGCATTTTTAGTCGCGACATTCACACTAGCAATCCTAACGGATAAATACATAACAACTGAACACGACGTTCAGTATTACATCGACTGTTTGAGTCTCGAAGGTTTGAGGCCACTCAGCGTGGAAACCGTCATGAGTTTTTTTGAAATACGCACCAGCGCCTGTAAGACCCATACTCTTTCTGTGTTAGCGAGCGCCCTATTACTTACCACCCCCAATTTTGCGTCTGCGGCAGAAACCAAGACTTACAGCGAAGTTATGGAAAAAGGTCGAGCACTATTTGACAAATATGGCATCAGTCATGATTTACCAAAGCTAGCAATCAGTTCGCTCGTACAGGGCGAACACCTAGTTGAACACGCACATCGAACCATACAAATTGGCGATGAGGTTCGTGACTCAAGCGTCTATCTGATAAAAAACACAGACAGCAAAGGCAACATCGACCTGCGCGTCAAATATAACCCGCAAGAGCTGGATGAAAACGAAAAACTGATCGATGAAATTGAAGAGTTTACGCGCACTGAGTATCGACTAAGAAATTATGCAGAAAGCTTCGATCCATCGTCAGTGAAAGTCAATGAAAAAGACAACGGCGACGTGACCATTAGCTTCAACTATTCGAAATACGGCTTACCACAAGACATCGCCTATTTCCGTTTCTTGAATGTTGATATTGAACTTGTAGGCGGCACACCAAAACGCATGGTAATCACCAACGACAAGCCATTTAATCTTGGTAAGTCAAAAGTCGATACCTATTACCAAGTGATTGATTTCCAAACGTTAGACTCTGGTAAAGTCGTTATTGAACGTAAGACAACTAACATCGAGGGTACGTCTAAAACGAAACCGATGACCATGAGCGCTGTAACTGAACCCGTCGCAATTTATGAAGACGACAACGGCGTTAATGTCCTGCATGAAGAGCGTCTAAAAGAAGTTTCAGATCCTCGTATGCAAGAAGCGAGTGTTAAGTTAGATCGAGTATTCCCTTTAATGGGTGACATGGTGCGTCGTCAAGGTATCGATTTACCCCTTCCATTCGGCGTATCAGTGGCTTATCGCAATCAAGATATGGATATACCCATGACAGATTACGTGATTGGTGGAGTGCGCTTGAATGATTTATTTGACCCGGAAGACAGTGTTGCGACGGTCAAAGCGGAAAGTGTTTCGATACGCGGCGACGTAAATATCTTGCCATTCTGGAATGTATTCGGGTACGTAGGAAAGGTAAACGTTGATGCGAATATTGACGCCTCTTATACCGGCGCCGCAGGTGAATACTTAAAAGACAAGCTCAATAACAAATTGCCAGGGCTAGGTAACGCACTTTGCGAAGGTGTCTCTGCCTTATGTAACAGTGGTCGTTTGAATGTACCACTTCATCTTGAATATGACTTACGCGGCGCGGGCACCACATTATCTGTTGGTTACAAAGAGTTCTTTGCCTCAGTCACAGGTACCTATTCACAAACACGCCTGAAAGGGTTGGATGATTGGGGTGATGGCATTGTGACGGTTCAACCCATGCTGGGTTACCAATTAGTCGATTATCGAGCTCAGTTTTTCGTGGGTGCTGAATACCAAGGTTTAAATTCACGTATGCAAGGCACCGTAAAAACCGACGACATCGAATTTGATTATGACGTTGGCGTCGATATCGACCAGTGGGCATTCCTAACAGGTGTTAACAAGCAGATCGGCAAAAACTACAACATGACCATGTTGTACAACAAAGGCGAAACTCGTTCGGCTGTGACATTGAACCTTGGCTACCGATTCTAACGGTCAAACCATCGCTCTATTGTGAATATAGATTCGTTAGAGCGATATTTTCATACGAGCCTCTGAAGCTCAGTCGTCCAGCAAGATGACAACTCAAATATATGCCATGTCGATGCTCCATAGATGGAGCGCAATACCCAATGGAACTGCAGGATTGTCGATACAAGTGCGTTTGATCGTAACTATACCGAATATTATTGTGGAAAATTAAATATGAATATTGCATACCGCTCACTTATCGCATTGTCTATTGCTACTGCCCTTATAGGCTGTGGCGACGATAGCCAACCAACGGTTCCTTTCCCTGATAAACCTGAACCTTTAATTCCAGCACCTTCAGAAACCTTTACCACTCAAATCGGCGATGTGATGATTACTGCGACCAAAGAAGAGCTGGTTGTTACATCTAATACCGAAGACGATAAACTGGCTTCTGTTGAGTCTTTTAAAGGCATTAAGTTTGCCGATGCAGAGCGTTTTGAACACAGCAATCCTGTCGATTTAACTGAACTGATCAATTCAGAAGGCATTGTTGAAGCAACGTCGTTTGGTGATGCTTGTCCGCAAGACAAATCGACAGACTTTGGCTCAGGGCTTGATCTTGGACAAAGCGAAGACTGCCTCAACCTTAACATCTGGCGTCCAGTCGGTACGACTGAGCAAGACGACTTACCTGTTTATGTATTCATTCACGGTGGTGATTTTGAATACGGTACGGGTGCAAACCCAATGATTCATGGTGACACAGTTGTTGCACAGGGTGCCGATGAAGGCAATAAATTTCTCTCGGTGACATTTAACTATCGTTTAGGCTTGTTGGGCTCACGCTGGAAAAAAGGAACAGAAGGTATTGATGCAGAAGGAAACTTCAACGATGGCAACTATGGCATTGGTGATCAAAAGTCACTGCTAGAATGGGTACAGAAAAATATTGGTGATTTTGGAGGAAATTCAGACACAGTTACCATTATGGGGCAAGGCGCAGGAGCCATGTCTATTGAAATGCTTCAACATAAAATGAAGTTAGAGCAAGTTGATAGCGCGCTATTCTACCGTGCAATTATGCAGAGCGCGTCAACAGGCTTCGAATATTCAAGTTACAATGCGGCAAAGTCACGCTATGACCTTATGGATTTGGGTAGCCTTCCAACAGATAAAAAGAATCAAGAGGAGCTCAACCAAATTACAGACCGACAGTCTGACATCACAAACCCTATTTCCAAAATTGAAAAATGGTTGCTACGTAACGTAGGCGGCTTGATTAATAATATCGGTACAGATGATCCAGAGGAAGCAAGTCTGGACATTGACCTACCTGACCTGCCATTAGATTTAATCAGTTTTGTTACAGGTTCAGATAATACCCCAATGGCTGAACTAATGCCGTTTGCTCCTTACTTGGAATGTTATGAGACAAAACCATTTGGTAGCTGCAAAGACGGTAAAGGGGTGAGTCAACCTGCGATGTCGAGTTATCAAGTCCCGACAGTGACAGGGGTTAACTCTGGTGATTCAAACACCATAGCGATGTTGCCAAGTTTAACGTTTTTGATTCCAACAATCTTGAAAAACTGGCCAAACTCAGAACTGTATATGGATGACAAGGACAACGCTAATGAAATGTTGAAATCATTACTATCATCGTTTGCAAATGACTCAACTAAACAACAAATGCAAAATGAACTTAATGATGCTCTGGAATCTCGTATCCAATCACAAGATGAGGATATAGAGCTTAACTTAACCGCTTACAATGCAGTTTCTCAACTATTCCTAGGCTTGGGTAACTTTGACCAAAATACCAAAACATTGGGCCTAACCGATTATTATGTAAATGATGAACTTGAGCTAGGCAATGCGATTGAAAATATGGGCCAATTTAAAACCATGCTTAACGACTTGTTATTCACTGGTCCTGCTCGAATGAAGGTTGCGAAACAGTCATTGACCAGTATTAATAACATAAACATGTTCTACTATTTTGATTATAAACCAGGCTTTAATATCTGGACTTTCGAATCGACTGCTGAAGATAAAGACATCTTGGGTTTAATTAAATCAATCAGTTGTATCTCAGGTTCATGTAATGGATCAGAACTTCCATTTGTATTTAACAAAGCACTAAAAATGGATGGCTCAGGTACTCATCCAGGCTCTAAAGACAAACAGATGATGAATGAAATGTCTCGAACTTGGTTTAACGGAACACTTTTTTCTGAAGAAAATAAATACGTTGAGAGCGAAGACAAAGTACTAGTTATCAACAAAGATGGTATCTCACTTTCAGATTTAGATTGGGATCAGACAACGAATGAGGGTCAAGATCCCAAATTGAGAAATGGACGACTTAATGGATTGGAGAATTTAGAACTAATGGCTCACTACCTACAGAATTAAACCCTAGTTCATCGAAACCACGATTAATCGCTAGATTAAGGCCAGCTTGCTGGCCTTTTTATTGGCCCAAATTCCATGAGAACTCCTATGCTAAATAATAACCTACGTACTTTATGTGCCATGTTTTTCATGGCCTTACTCGCAGGCTGCGCCCAACCCTACCCTGATGTCGAACCTGACTTCGAAGCTAACTGGCAAAGCACAGAACATCAAGCCGAAGTCTATTTGATCCCGAGTGCGCCTGAAGCCTTTGCGCGCCGCATTGATCTGGTTCGCCAAGCAAAACACTCGATTGATATGACTTACTTCTCTTGGGAAAACGACACTCTGGGTCTGATGCTGTTAAACGAGCTGAAACACGCCGCTGACCGCGATGTGGCCGTGCGCCTCACACTGGATGACTTGTTGGTATTCAATGACAAATGGCTTGCGGAGTTGGACTCACACGCCAATATTGAGATTCGACTGTTCAACCCTTTTGAGTCACGTAAAGCTGGCTGGATTGGTCGTGCGCTCAACTTCTCTACTCATCAAAAACAGTTAGATAATCGACTGCATGAGAAATACTTTAACGTTGATCACCAATCGATGATCCTCGGTGGGCGCAACATCGGTGATGACTACTTTGGCTACAGCGAAAGTGCCAACTTCTTTGATATGGATGTGCTGTTTAAAGGCGATGTGATTGCTGCTTTCGACCGAAACTACCAAGCGTTGTGGAACAGTGAGCATGTAGTGCCAATTCAAGAACGCATTAAAATCAAAGAGAAAGAGCAATACCAAGCGTTCACCAAAGCGTTGAACAAAGGTGAAAAGAATCAAGCATTGATCACGTCTGAAGTCGAAAGGCAGATAAAGAGCTTAAACCAACCGAAGTTCATTTCAGCCTCTGTCACGCCGGTATTTGACTCACTGGAGAAACTCAATGACAACAAGCCCTACTTTCGCCAACGTATTGAACACTTGATGAAGCAAAAAGTACCGACACCTTCTAAGGTTATTATTTCTACGCCTTATATGGTGCCAAGCGATAACAAGTTTGTATTCGTCGATGCACTTAGAGAGAGCGAAGCCGAAGTCACCTTACTGACGAATTCATCGGCTTCTAATGATTCGGGCTTTGTGCCTGCGTATTACGAAAAACACCGTGAGACTCTACTCGACAAGGGCGTAAGTATCTATGAGTACAAAAGCCAAGCGATCAATGATGATCACTACTTTCATGTTGATACCTACTACCACAACAAGACAGTAATTTTAGATGAGCGTGTCACCTATATTGGCTCTTCTAACTTCGATCCAAGATCAGACTTTCTCAACGTTGAGTTTGGGGTGTTGGTTGACAGTGAAGAGTTTGCGAAGCAAGTGACACACTACTTAACACGTCAGAAAGAGGAGTTGTTCTGGGCTGTGTCGCGAGAACAATCAGGTGACACCATCTGGGCTTCAGAGGAACAAATCCATACTAAGAACCCGAACTACAGTTCATGGAACAAGGTACCTGATTGGTTATTTCGAAAAATAAATGGCGAGTTCGAGCTTTAAGTGTTCAGCTTCGAATCTTAATTTTTAATTTTCTCCAGTCCAAATGTAAAAAAGCCGCGTAATTCGCGGCTTTCTCATGTTTCAAATACACGTATCTGAGCTTATAGACGGTAGGTCATCGCTCTTTGGGCTACGTAGTTCACCATATCAAGCGTTGTGAAGATCGAATTAACATCATTAATGTCGTAATCCACATGTCCACGCTCCACATACTGTTCTGCGAGTCGATAGATATCGACAACACGTTCAGCTACCGCTTCCATAGGATCAATAAAAGTAATGGTTGGAAATGCGGTCTCAAGTTGGTTTCTAACCAGAGAAAGTTCAGTACATCCCAAAATAACCGTATCAACGCCCTTCTCTACGATGGATTGAATCGCTACAGCAAGCAGTGCGGCATTACGCTCAAACTCGCCCGCTTTGATCCCGTTGGTTTCTCGGATTGCTTGTCCACACTCTGTCATCTCACCGGTTACTTCACCATAGATAGCACTATGCACGTTATGCTCTTGCTCAAAGGAATCTGGCTTAACGAACACCAGATTCGCGTCCGTTAGGTAACGATCATAGATTCCCGAATTGTATGTGCCGTTGGCACATAAAATACCAACAACAGATTCAGAGTTCTGCTCTTTGATTTGATCAACGGTGGTTTGAAGCATGTCGACGATATAAACGTTGGTGTGCTTTTAAACCTCAGGTCTAAAGTAATGAGCGGTGTTACAGGTCATTACGCCAAACTGAACATTGGCATGTTCTAAAATGCACGCTGACTCAATCAGTTCAGGCACAGGATCGGTACCGCCTTCGTTAATCACTTCAGATCGATCGGGGATATCTGAGTTTTTCACCACTATCATGGCCATGTGGTCTTAGTCTTTAAGTGCGCCGTGTTCAATTTCTTTCTTGGCGACGATATCTTGGAACAGAGCATCTGCTTCAGGGCCCATATTACCAAATACACCGAATCGTAGCTTTTTCATTGTTTTTACCTTTGTGTTTGCTAAAGCACAAAGGTTATTACGCTCTTTCGATTTACTTGAATCCTATTAGATGGTTCGCATCCTCACGAGTGCATAAACAGCGTACAAAAATCAGAATTGAGTACCAAAGGAAAAATGAATACGAAATTCGTCGCCTTCAGGCGCATCTAAGCCGTAAGCAAAATCGAGCTTAACTGGCATTAACTGTGAGTTCCAAATCAAACTCACGCCCGTCCCACGCTTCCAATCCGCTTGTTGATCAAATGCATCACCCACATCAAGAAATGCGCCCAACCAAATTGAACGATAGACTTGATGCTGATATTCGAGCCCAGCAGTTAACATATAACGTGCCCCCGTTAGTTCACCATTCTCGTCTCTAGGGGAGATAGATTCGTAACCATAACCTCGCAGGTTTCCATCGCCACCAGCAAAATACCGCAGTGACGACGGCACATCAGATAATGATTTGGCAATGTTGATGCCTACGCTGGAGCAGAAATGGAGCTTCTGCCTGTCACTAATATCCCATGAAAGGACACTGTTTCCTTCCAACCGCAACAGCCTTGAGTCAGAGAACAGACTAGGGTCAGAATACTCGACAGAATAGATGTGTCGATGATTGAGCTCCAACTGATCATTTTTACGATCAACCTGAGAAAAACTGATGCCAGGTAACAGTAATTGCGATTGCTCTTCCTCAGACGCCTGACGGTACTGTTCGTGCAAGTATTTGACATAAATGGTGCTTTGCCAATCACTGTCTAATTGCCAGTAACGTTCGAACTTAAGATCGTTTGTAAAGCTATTGGTGTCTCGATGATCAATTCGTTTCGATTCAAACTGAATACCAAAGTAATCCGTTGTGACTTTCTCTGTGGGGATTTTGTACCCCAACTGAAGTGATTGCTCCTGTTCAGACAAATATGTCTGTGTTTCAAAGCTGTGGCCTCTCCGGTTATACCAAGGCTTTGACCAACTGAGAGAGGCGCGTAAACCGAGATCTGTATAATAGCCGCCACCGACCTGCACGATATTTCGAGAACTTGGCTCGGCAATGATTTCAATTGGAACTTCTAGGTTGTCATCAAGTTTGTCAAAGTCACCATGTACGATGACACTTCGAAACCATTGAGTGTCTGACAAATCAGATTGCAGTTCACCTAACTTGATGGTGTCAAAGTCATCACCTTTTTTAAAGGTGGGTATTTTCTCGATACGAGTAGGGTCAACCCCATCATCAGGAATACTTATAGAACCGAACTTGTAGCGTGGACCACTTGCAAAATACAAGTGTATATTCGCGATGTTCTCGCTAGGAATAACTTCAATCTTTGACTCGATAAACCTGCCGTCAAAATAACCTTTCCGCTTTGCTAAAGAGAAAATCGCACGCTTAGTTTGGTCGTATTCTTGGTGAGACAAAGTTAAACCTGAGCCTAACTTGCTTTGATTGAGTATATTGATGAACTCCGCATCTAGGCTAGCTTCACCTGTTATTTTTACTATCGATTCTGCGATGCGCATGACAGGACCAGAATCGATGTTAATGATCACGTTATCAGAATCATTGAGGTCGATATCGAGCTGTGGGTGATAATAACCATAAGGGTTGAGTGCATCTTGAATACGTTTAGATAGCTTCGTTTTCGATAGCTGTGATGCAGGAACATCGGCTAAAGGTTCTAAATATAATTCTACATTTTCGGTGAGAGTTTTATTAACCCCTTTAACCTCAAATTCAGCAGCACTAGAAGAGTGTTGGGTAAACAGGAAAAATGAAGTGGCCAGCACTAATTGTTTAATCGAGGTCTTCACGCGGTTACCCAATTGCTCAAAACCCGAACAGGTTATGAGCAAAGCGTTAAATCGCTGAATCTCTTATGGAGGACGCTATCCTTCGAACGGATTATCGGGTTGTTTAACACCGCAACAGTCGTTTATTAACGACTCAAATCCCAGCCCTACAGACACAAAAAAGGCGCAATTAAGCACCTTTTGAATGTCTATTACTTATTGATTTATATGGCTTGCTGACTCAAGATCAGTTGTTGTTCAGCCACACATCTTGGTTTTTTGGAGCTTTCTTCTTCTTTTTCTTCTTGCCAGTACCGGCCGGTGGCGCAACAGGTTTTAGTGCTGCGATCAGTTCAGCTGTCGCTTCTTCATCCACTTCAAAGCCTTCAATTTGCTCACGCTCAAGACGAATCTTGTTCTTCTTCTCGATGATTTTGAAGTGGTGGTAATCTTCGTGATCGATCAGAGATAACGCAAGACCAACTTCACCTGCACGACCACTTCGGCCGATACGGTGCATGTAGTCTGACGGGCTACGCGGTAAGTCAAAGTTGATTACCACTGGAAGCTTCTCAATATCCAGACCACGTGCCGCGATGTCTGTCGCGATCAGAACGTCAATCTCGCCAGATTTGAAATCTTCTAGGATACGAGTACGTGAACCTTGCCCTTTATCGCCGTGGAATACTTCTGCGATGATACCGCGCTTGTAAAGCTTGTCTGCTAGGTGCTCACAGCTGTTCTTCGCATTAACGAAGATCAGAGCTTGGCGCCATTCATGTTGTTGAATTAGGTGTGCGAGTAACGCGGTCTTACGACCTTTTTCTACTTCGAATACACGCTGAACCAGTGTGCTCGCATTGGCACTTTGAAGTTGAACCTCAATTGGATCATTCAGTAGTTCGTGAGTCAGCGTTTTAACTTGCTCGGGGAAAGTCGCAGAGAACAACAAGGTTTGTTTTTTGCTTGGTAGAAGTTTCAAGATCGCGTCTAGTTCTTCTGTAAAACCAAGGCTTAACATTCGGTCAGCTTCATCAAGCACTAACGTTTTTACTTTATCTAGCTTGATAGCGTTGCTTGAGATTAGATCCAGCAAACGACCCGGTGTTGCCACCAAGATATCAGTGCCGCCACGTAGCGCTTGCATCTGAGTGTTTACCGATACACCACCAAATACACAAACCGTTTTGATCGCACCATTGAAGTGTACTGCGTAAGACTTAACGCTATCGGCTACTTGCTTAGCAAGCTCACGTGTAGGAACTAAGATAAGGCCAGACACAAAGTTACCTTTGCCTGCTCTGCGGTCTAAAGGTGCATCTTCATGGATTTGTTGTAACAGCGGCAGTGCAAATGCTGCAGTTTTACCTGAACCCGTATTTGCACCTGCAATTAGGTCGCGTCCTGCTAACACACTTGGAATAACTTGCGCTTGGATAGGCGTTGGCTGTTGGTATTCAAGCTCTGTTAAACGAGCCATCAAAGGAGAGATTAAGCCAAGATCAGAGAAGTTGGTTGGTGTTGTGGTGTTAGTCATTAATTGCAGGAACTCAAAGCTAAAATAATAGCGCGCTATATTAACGTATTTCAGCAGTATTACGTAACTAAATCGCCCCTTTCTCCCGTGTTTCAGCGATTAAGCCCCTCTAAAACACATCCAGATATCAAGTTATCGCAAATTTAGTTAAGCCACCCTGCTACCGTTTGCTCTGGCGTATACGAGTTGAGATCAGTTAACCACACGGCTACAGCATCTGGCGTGGCGACTAAAGGAGAGAAATTGATATTGAATTGCCATTCAGACTCACCACGTTGATAGCCGTCGTAAACCACGACAAAATCGTGCTCAAGTTTCTTACCTCTGTTCTCGCCCGCTTTAACGCTGGTGACTTCGTTCATCGCCAACAAGGCAATATGAGCGACATAATCCCCTTTGCCTTCGTAACTCACGTTGAACGTATCGCCTTTATGGTTCACTGTTAATTTGGGATTAGTTTGTTGTTGGAGCGAAGGCAACGTTCTGTCTAGCCAATTAAAGTAACCACGCCACTCTTTTCCATCGACAACAAAGCCGGGTGTGTAAACCCCACTTGTTACTCCATAAGCTTTGTACAAGCGTTGCTTCTGACTAAACGCCTTACTCGCGAACTTGTCTCCCCAGCCTAAGTAGTCCCAGTAGTCTACGTGATAAGCAAGCGGTATAACCTCGGTCCAAAGTTTTGGATGATCTGCAAAAGTACTAAGGTACGTGTCAGCAGGCGGACAACTAGAACAACCTTCAGAGGTAAACAGCTCAATAACCTGAGCAGGCTGGCCTTCGTTACTCCACGTTTGTGCAAACGTCACAGAGGAATAGGCGCCGATAGGTAAGGCAAGTAAACAAAGTTTAATCAATGATGAATTGCGTGTGGCGTGTGACATACCGAGATCCTTGTACAAAGCGAATTGATTGGCGCTCAAATAAAGACCGTTATGCCTAAGTATTTCTTTCAGGTGATGAGTTTATTTCAGGTGCTGGGTTTCTTTCAGATAGACAGCTTGTTTTAGATGCACAGTTTCTTTCAGATACAAAAACGCCAGCTTTAGAAGCTGGCGTTTTCTTAAAATTCTATATTTTTACATGTTAACGCAGAGATCAACGGTTGATACCGATATCGCGTTGCATGTGACCAGATAGGTCGCTTGCGTAGTAACTACGTGGAGAGTTGTCTACGAAAAGAATATCGAAAATGTGTGCAATCAATCCTTTGATGTTAACCGAGTAGGTCTTCTTATCCATAGAGTTAGGAACAGCGATAGTATTCATTTGTACTGCTTGAGCCATGATTGCCTCTCTATAAATTTATTAATGTGTTTCGTTCTGATGACAAGAATAATAGGTGATCTTTTGCAGGTTAAAAAATGACTAAAATTAGATTTTGGGATTAGTTTTTCTAATAAAACAAACCATTAACAATGCCACAAAATAGATATGCAGATTATGTGATTATAAATTCAATATAGTGTTTAAATCATGCATTTAGTACAAATACCCCGCAAACAACAGTGGCCAATGTCACAGAAAATTTACATAAATAAATTTTCCACTTCATCAGCCACGTGTTCATTATCGACTTTTCGATAAGTTATATTTGTTTTTAATTTACTTGTTCAATGCCTGGCTTCTTCGCATAAACCGACGCTATAACCGCAATCGTCATCGTAGAAACCAATACCGCCAATGACCAGTAAGTTGGGATAGCCCACTCGCTATCAACCAGAAGCATTTTCACACCAATGAACACCATGATGAATGAAAGCGCGGGTTTCAAATAGATGAACTTGTCCATCATACCTTGCAGTACAAAATACAACGAGCGAAGACCAAGTAACGCAAACACGTTAGCCGCAAGTACCAAGAACGGTTCTTGTGTTACCGCAAAGATCGCAGGGATAGAGTCTAATGCAAACATCACGTCCATGACTGCGATCGCACCGATGACCAACATCATTGGAGTGAATGCCCATTTAGCACCCTGTTTAACCATTAATGCAGGGCCATGGAAGTCCTCTGTTACCGGCATCACTTTACGAAGTAGCTTTTCAGGCAGAGTATTCACACTCTCCTCTTCGCCCTTGTCTAATGCCAGCTTAATACCTGTACCAATCAAGAACGCAGCGAACACGTAAAGCACCCAGTGATATTCCGCCAATAGCTGTGCGCCTAGTGCGATCATAATTGCACGAAGCACCAATGCACCAATTACGCCCCAAAGAAGCGCACGAGGTCTTAGATGCTCAGGAACTTGGTATTGAGCAAAGATCATCGCAAAAACAAACAAGTTGTCTACGCTAAGGGATTTTTCTAACAAGTAACCCGTAATGAATGACACGGTTGCTTTTTGCGCTGTGTAGTCACTGTTCGGCGCATAAATGTCCCAAAATAGGTAAATCGAGCCAGCAAACAAAAACGCAAGTACAAACCAGAAAACACTCCAGATTGCCGCTTTCTTGATAGTAACGTTACCGCCACGAGTCTGATAGATATCAATAGAGACGAGAATAACCGTTAGCAGGAAAAAGCCCGCATAAGTCGTCATGATTGGCGATGAAAAAAAGGATTCACTATTTGTAGATAATAGAGATTGAGTTGAGTTCATTATTCCTCCGGGCGGAAGAACTGTACAAAGACCTTCCGCAAACAAAGCATATCAAGCTCCATTACGGATCTTGACTGTGATTGCGTTGGTCTCGTTGAAGTGAAATATGGGATTTCACTTTTACATACCGGATAGACTCTTGGCCTAACGAGATGACGATATGTAAACTTGCGCTAACTACTCCCCAAACGCGTGGATAATAATCCTCTGGTTGTGTTTCGTCTATATAAATTTGCACGGAAAAAGCAAAAAAGGAGCAAACGCTCCTTTCTGATTGATGCCACTTTGTCAAATAGACACGCGAATTGATTCTAAGAATAAATTCGCAAGTCAAACACACTATTGCACTGCGTAATGAAGTTGCAAAAAGAGCAATTTACAGCCCTGCGGCAGGTATTAAATACACTAACGCTGACCAAACTGATACCCAACCGACAACCGCTACCGCATCTAACCAATCTTTCTTATCCATGCATATCTCCACAAGAAGGCGACCTGCAGAGATAAAGCATAAACAATGCCAATTTTATAAATAACCCAAAGTAATAGTGTTAAATATCAGTATCAGCTTTAGTTATCTAAAACACTCCATGCAATTCAACGGTTCATTGAGGTGAAGCGACTCTGGGTGGTCTTGCAGAAACTCGATGAAGCAGTCTGCCATAGAGTCAGTGGTGACCGTGCCATCACCGATCATATCCAACACAGCGTTATAGCCCTCTTTGCCTTTCATTGTATAGGCTGACGACGCGCCCCGGTAAATACGGTTGCGAGAAACAGCTTGCCAACCTGAATCATCAGAGTGAATTTCTAGATGGTGAATCCTGTGTCCTATAGGCGCTTCTTTGTGGTAACAAAACCTCAAATTATGTGTATAAGGAAAGCTACCTGAACCTGTGCCCACGACACCATTATCAATCGCGTTATTGATTGCACCTTCAAGCATGCCAGCGATCGTTTCACCTTTTACTTCATACACACCAATAGGTACGGCAAACGGTAGTAGTTTTCCGGCAATATCGGCAACAGAGACATCGCCGCTGTTCAGTGAATTTCTTACACCACCGGCGTTGTGAATGGCAAAGTCAACCTGATGCCCTTTCTTGTTCATTAGATGGTGAAATGATTGAGCAACCAAGGGGGCTAGTTGACTCGGGCCTTTAGCATCTGGAATACGTACATGGCGAAGTTTAGTGTCTGCATGAGCAATCACTTGTTGCTGAAGCTTTCGAACTCGCGGCTGGTATTTATCCGTCAGAATGCTCTGCAGCTCAGGATCTTTCTTACACACTGCAATATTAGGGTGATTGTTTAAAAACTCACACGCCATATCGTGGGCATCGTCTTGCCCTACTTCACTCAGTTTCGCGTCTATAAAGAGTCGACGGCCTAATAACAGTTCGTTTTTACCATTGAAGTGCGTCACTTTGCCTTGAGAATCGAACTCGATTTCGCAGTGTCCTAAGCTCATGGCGTGGAAACCCGCTTGCACAACATAGGTATCGCCAATTTTCACACCGTATTCATCATCTTTAACTAAGCCGATATCAGAGAAATCACCTTGTAAGCGATGACTATGACCACCAACGATGACACCAATACCTGTTACGTTGGCTGCTAACTCTAAATCAGCTTCGTAACCAAGATGGCTAAGTAACACAATCTTGTTGATACCTGCTTGATGGATTTGCTCAATGGTCCCTTTTGCTGTTTCCAAAGCATTTTCAAACGGTGTATCGATATCTGGGTTAGCGATGCCTGCCATCTTGTCGATGCTTAAGCCGAATATTGCGACCTTCTCGCCATCAAACTCTTTCGTTATAAAAGAAGCACTTCGTGTTTCAGGCAGATAAGGCTTAACAATGTCGTTGTCCGCTAGCGTATGAGTTTTATTGATATCCTCATTCGATAGATTCCAGTTACCGGCCAACAGCGGGAATTTGATTCTTTTCGCGAAAATCGCAACGGGCTCATTACCCATGTCTAACTCGTGATTACCGAGCGTCATGGCATCTATATTAAGGGCATTCAACAAATCGGCATTGGCTTTTCCCTTGAATAAGGAAAAGTACAACGTGCCCTGGAAGCAGTCACCAGCGTGCAAGAACAAGGTTCCAACCTTCTGACGCTGGGCATCTTGTTCTATTTGTTTGAAGCGTGTTGAAATTCGAGCAAAGCCACCAGCACTGACATAAGGTTCAATGATGTGGTTGTTCATTTTAAGTGATAGCTGTAACGAGGTTGGTTCAAAGTATGAGTGGGTGTCGTTGATGTGTGCCAACACTATTTTTGTCGGCTTATTCTTTTTAGTCATATTTTCTTCTCTCTTTGTCCCTTCATACTAGGTCGAGAATCATGACAGAATCGTGAATTTTATGAAACTGCACTGCAAAAAAATACTCGAGATAGATCAAAAATCTCATTTTGCACCGTATTAATAAACAACGGGTTTTGTGACAGGTGAGCATACCGGATTTGGATTTTTCGATTATGATTAAAGATATCTGTTAGCTTTCAAATAATTAGCAGAGCCTTCCGTTAGGAGTAAGCCTATGCAACTAGAAAGAATCGAGATTTCTGGCTTTCGAGGTATCAAGCGCATGTCACTCGCGTTTGACGAGCTAACCACGCTTATTGGTGAAAATACTTGGGGTAAGTCTTCATTATTGGATGCCCTTTCCGTCATTCTGCCCTCAGACGGTGTGCCATATCACTTTGAAATGACCGATTTTCATGTCGATTACTCTGTTTCACACCCGCAGTCTCAACATCTTCAAATTGTTCTCGCTTTAAAAGCTAACGATAAGAGCGAACTTAACGCAGGTCGTTATCGCAAACTCAAACCTATTTGGGTTCAAGATGAATTTGGCGTATTTCGCATCTACTATCGCATCAGCGCGACGTTAGAACAGTATGAGACAACAACACACTATGCATTTCTTGGTTTGGACGGTAATCCGCTCAAGCTTCATCATTCAGAAAAGCTTGCTCAAGAATTAATGACCTTACATCCCGTTATCCGTTTGCGTGATGCAAGGCACTTTGATCGTCCTTTCAACGGCAAGTCCCTTAACCACAATGCTCACCTGCCGACTAATGTTCACGCAACTAATGCAAATTCAAACGGGAACGGGAACGGGAACCATCACACGAGCAATGGCACAACAAATGGAAACGGCGCCAATAACGGTAATGGTCGACAAGCAAGAATAGAAAAACGAATAGACAACACCTGCCGCCGTCTTATGGCGATACCCGGACATGTTAATAAAGGTGAAATGCGCAGTAGCCTAGAGTCGATGCAAAGTCTGATTGAGCACTATTTTTCTTTCAAAAGTACTTCTCGTCGTAACCCTAGAAAACAGCGAGACGGATTGCTTTATTCTGCGGGTGCCAATGATCAGAGTATTCATCAACTTGTCGAAGAGACCAAGAACAAACAAACTCGCTTATTATTCATGGGGTTACTTAACGCTTATCTACAAGCTAAAGGGCCAAACGACTTAAGGCGATGTGCGCGCCCTCTTTTGATCCTTGAAGATCCAGAGGGTCGACTGCACCCAACACACTTGGCAAGGGCTTGGAGCTTGATGCAGAAATTGCCCATGCAGAAAATCCTGACCACCAACAGTGGCGACCTACTTGCGGCGGTCCCACTTCAATCGATTCGTCGCTTGGTTCGTCAGTCAGACAAAACCATCGCCAATCAACTCAACATGAACCATTTCAGTAAGGATGAACTTCGACGAATTGGTTTTCATATCCGCTTCCACCGCTCTGGGGCACTATTTGCTCGCTGTTGGCTATTAGTAGAAGGTGAAACCGAGGTTTGGTTGTTCAATGAACTTGCCAACCAATGTGGCTATAACCTAGCAGCAGAAGGTGTGCAGATTATTGAGTTCGCCCAATCAGGACTTAAGGCACTGATTAAGGTCGCGCAAGAGTTTGGCATCGATTGGCATGTGGTAACTGACGGCGATGCGGCGGGTAAAAAATACGCAGCAACGGTGCTATCGAAGCTTGGTAATGATCAGGAAAGACATCGACTCACGGAACTGCCAGATAAAGATATCGAGCATTACCTATATATGAATGGATTTGAGAGCTTTTTCCGTGACATGGTTAAGATTCCATACGATCACCCTATCCCTCCAAAGAAAGTGGTTGCCAAGGTATTGAAGAAACATGCAAAACCCGACCTTGCACTCGCCATTGTTTCTCATTGCGAGAATCAAGGACAAGAATGCATTCCGCTTTTATTAAGGTGGACATTAAAACGCGTGATCACCATGGCGAATGGAAATACCTAAACATAATTTGTTTTATAGATGCTATCAGTTGCTCTACTGATGAAATATTTAGCTAGTCGCCTCAACCAAAAAAGGCACACCAAACGGTGTGCCTGTATAAATCGATATACAAATTAATTGGGGGTTATCTTGCAAGAGTTCACAGTGACTAACTAAGGTTAGGTTAACGAATTAAGCCTTTGCCTGTTTAGCGTGTTGTTCAACAACTTCCGAAGATTGAGTCGATTTCTCGTGAAGCCATAGCCCCGTTGCTTTCATCAAGTATCCAAATACACCACCAAGCAGTAAAGATGGCACTACAAGTTGCCAATCACCACCTGCAGCAAACGTCGCACAGCAACCAATGAAGGTGCCTGGGATATAACCTAGCCACGCTTGTTTCGCTTGAATACACATAAAGAAAGCCACAATAGCAGTAATCATGTAGCCTAAAATCTCTAACCCTGCGAAGGTTGAGCTTTCGATAATCACCATTGCCCAGAATACGCCAGTCATGTTGGTCAATAGGCTACCTGCAAGTCCTTTAACGCCGCCTGTTGGCGAAGCAAAGTAACTGGTGCAACCTAAGAAACCTGCCCATGACAATAAGCCGAAAGAGATAGCAATCCATCCCCATAGACCTGACAAAATACCTGTTGTTAATGAAATCGCGACTAATGTACTCATACTATTTCTAAAGCCTAATTACGTAATTGAACGCAACCGGATTTAGCCTCACTTAAAATCAAGTAAGCATACTATGGGAAGATAGCCCTTATTTAGCCGATCACGATCACATTAATAATGTATGAAGTTGTTCATTTATCACTAGATAGAGACCGGAATCGCTTATTCAACACATTTAGTTATTAGCATTGGTGTTGAATAGCGGCTAAAGAGCCGACCGTTTGCCTTTCATCATGCGCTTACCTTCACGCTTGATACATTCAGCAAGTGGGTTCTCTGCCATGTCAGCACGCCAAATAAAGGACAAGGTTCTTTCCATTTCAAGCTCAGAAACATTCAACGTCACAAGTTGACCTGACTCAACAAACTGTTCGACATCTAGATAAGGTAAACACGTTAAATATGGGCCGTTTGCAACCAAACTTCTTAAAACAGGAACGTGTTCATACTCTCGCCATACATCGAGATCGCCAATTAAATGGTGAATAGAGCTATCAAAAACTTTGCGAGTACCCGAACCATGTTCGCGTAATACCCACTTTGCTTGTTCTAATTGTGCCAAGCTGACTCGTTCACGCTTCGCAAACGGGTGATGAGCCGATGCAACCACCGTTAAATGGTCGGTACACCACACTTCTTGGTGAACTCGGTTGTCATCACAACGACCTTCGATAACACCCAAGTCATATTGATAATCTAATACACCATCAATGACTGCGTCGGTACTTTGCACGCCAAGCGAGATTCGCATCTCAGGAAAGTCGTTATCAATAATACTGATGAGATCCGGAACGAGGTGTTCCGCTGGAGTTTGGCTAGCACCTAATTTGAGTTCGCCACTCAACAAATGCTGCTCGTAAAAACCCATCTCAATTTGCTGCGCATCTTGCAGTAAACGCTTCGCTTTTGGTCTTAACCACATGCCCCAATGAGTCAGGGCCATTTGCTTGCCCTGCCTTTCAAACAAAGGCCTGCCGAGCATTTTTTCCAACTGTGCAAGAGACATACTTGTTGCTGACTGAGTCAACGCCAATTTGTCTGCTGCCTGACTAACGCTCCCGGAGTCTGCTACTGCATCAAATACCGCGAGTTGCTTTAATGAATAACGCAAAATTCATCCTTAATGCTTTTAATTATTTGTGTCCTGATGCTCGTTTTTTATAAAGCCAATGAGCAATCAATTTCATTCTACGCGTAACCCAATCTATATCAATAAATTTGATGTGGTTTCTAAAAATTATCAATTTTACCTCTACCCATCAACGCCCTAATCTGGAATGGCAGGACACAACGAGCCCTGCAAAACATTACTGATTAACCATTACGGATTAACCAAGTCATTAACACTAGGAATTACACATGACGGATTGTTCAAGGGGGGGATATGGCAACCAGCACTTCTGAAAATCATCAACTGTTCTCACCAACAGAAATGATGGCGGAAGCAGAGAAGTTTGCATTAAGTAAAGCAAATAAAACCAGCAGCATGACATTGAGTTTGGCAATCATGGCTGGCGCATTCATCGGGCTTGCTTTTTTGTTCTACATCACGGTAACCACGGGCAGCGCTGATGCTGGATGGGGATTGAGTCGCTTAGCCGGCGGTCTTGCATTCAGTATGGGTTTGATCTTGATTGTGATTTGCGGTGGTGAGTTATTTACCAGCTCAGTGTTATCCAGCATCTCATGGGCTAACAAGCAAATCACCTTCACTAAGATGCTGTCTATCTGGGGCAAAGTGTATGTCGGCAACTTTATCGGTGCCATGTTCCTATTGGCTTTGGTAAGCGCAGCAGGCTTATATCAACTGGATGGCGGCCAATGGGGCTTAAACGCTCTAAACATTGCTCAACACAAGCTGCACCACAGCCCAGTTCAAGCGTTTGCTTTGGGTGTGCTTTGTAACTTGTTGGTGTGTTTAGCGATTTGGTTAACGTTCAGCTCTGCTAACGCAATGACCAAAGCAATGATGACCGTGTTACCCGTTGCAATGTTCGTAAGCTCAGGCTTTGAACACTGTGTGGCGAATATGTTCATGGTTCCTCTAGGCATCACGATTCAAACATTCGCCCCGGAAAGCTTCTGGATGCAAATCGGTGCAACACCAGCGCAGTACGCAGACTTAAACGTCATGCAATTTGTCACAGCAAACTTAATACCAGTGACAATCGGCAACATCGTAGGTGGTTCAGTATTGGTCGGCTTAGCCAACTGGAGTATCTACCGTCGCCCACAACTTAAAGCAGCAAAAATTACCGCTATTACACAAACAACAGAAATTACGTCAGTTAAGGAAATTACTATGAACACAGCAACTACTATCAAGCAAATCATGAACACTCAACCAATTACATTGAGCGTTGAAATGCCAACATCAGTCGCGATTGATACACTTTTAGACGCGCAACTTGTTAGCGCTCCTGTTTGTGATGTTGAAGGCCGTCTAGTGGGTATCTTCTCTGTTCATGACGTAATGGTTGACCTTTGGTGCCAAGATTACATCCCAACTAAAGGCCAAAAAGTCGTAGACCTAATGAGCCGTGACGTTGTGGCAATCGATGCAAACGACAAGCTAGTAGACGTTGCTGAGTTCCTATGCATCGACAAAGAGCAACTGTACCCGACGACAAGCATGGGCTTCGCAACTCGCTTGACATCTCTTTCTCTAGAAGAGCGTGCAAAAGCGATGAAAGTAAGCCAACCACATATGCTTCCAGTGTTAGAAAATGGCGTGATGGTGGGTGTGTTGACTCGCATTGAAGTGATGCAAGCACTGCGTCCAATCTACGGTGACCGACTAAACGTGGTTCCTCAAGCTGAACTAGAAACAGCTTAACTAATCGTAAGTTGAACTATTAGGGATTAGTAGTTCAATTAGATAACTCAGTCATGGCAACGTTGACTGGCTAGAGGCAAATGGTGGCTTTTAACGTACTAAACGGTTTGACACAAAACAGACCTAAACGCGTTGCCATTTATCTCAATAAAAAAGGCGCAAAGTGAAAACTTTGCGCCTTTCTCTATTTCTAACTGCTGACCTATTTAGTATCGACCAAACTTTTGATATTTCTAAATAATGTTGATACCTGTCAGAGAGCTAGAAAGCTAGATTACTTTTTTACGCCTTCAACGTGTAGTTCCATGTCTACATAGCTTGAAGCGCCCATTACTGGAATGTTGAAGTCAGCAAGTTCTAGACGAGTTGTACCCACGAAACCAGCACGCTCACCGCCCCAAGGGTCTTGACCAGCACCGATGAATTCAGCTTCGATAACGATTGGCTTAGTTACGCCGTGAAGCTTAAGGTCACCCATTACTTCAAGTTTGCCGTTGCCTTTATCAACCACTTTTGTGCTGTTGAAAGTAGCGTCAGAGAATTTACCTGCATCAATGAAGTCAGAGCTACGGATGTGCTTGTCACGCTCTGCGTGGTTTGAATCAAGGCTTGTTGTATCAATAGTTACGTTTACTTTTGATGCTTCAACGTTGCTTTCATCAAATGAGAAATCACCTGAGAATGTGTTAAAACGGCCTTGGATGAAGCTATAACCTAGGTGGCTAACTTTAAAGTTAACTGAAGCATGCGCACCTTTTGTATCAATCACGTAATCAGCGGCGTTCGCAGCGAAAGGCATTGCCATAGCAAATGCTAATCCTGTAGCGATAATTGACTTTTTCATTTTGAAGCTCCTATCATTTTTCGTAGCGTATCGTCTTTGTCGATAACGTGGTGTTTTATCGCCGCTAAGGCGTGCACTGATGCCATAATGATCAGTACCCATGCAGCATAGTAGTGAATCGTTCCTGCGAGATCAGATTGGTTTGCAAACAGTTCACCCATACTTGGTACAGTGAACCAATTGAATACGTCGATCCCGCGGCCATCTGATGTTGAAATCAAATAACCTGAAATAAATAAAACCGCTAAGTTAATGTACATAAAGCCGTGAGCGATCTTCGCTGCTGCAACTTCATAGCTTTTACCTTCTACTTTAGGTGACGCGGTAACTAGTTTCCAAACCAAGCGGATAACAGTAACAGTAGCCAAAAGAATGCCTACCGAGCGGTGATAGTCTGGCGCTGTTTTGTACCACTCGCTGTAATATGAAAGATCAACCATCCACAGGCCTACACCAAATAAGCCAAATACTGCGAGAGCTGAAATCCAATGCATCGCTCTAGCTAAAGGGTTGTAATTTCTAACGTTGTTGTCCATGCATCTCTTCCGAATGTTAACGAATCGTGTAGTTTTGAAAAGCGTACCCTACACTAAGTTTGTGTAACATATTATTTACCAAGCTTTACAATAGTTACATCATTTCAAATTAAACGAGTTATTCAAATTATTTGAACAAGTTTGGGCTAAACGTTAGATTTCAACGATTTGTTCGATCTCGTAAAGCTCATCTGAGATATCTAACATTTTACGTTCCATGACTTTTTGAGCGTCTTCTATCCCTTTGTTGTAGTAAACCGCCCCAAACTTTTTACTTATGAAATCGACCAAGAATTCTGTGTCGAACTGACCAAGCTCCACATCGAGTTCATCCTGCAGGTACTTTTGGAGCGTATGAGTAAGCTCAGACTTTTGTTTCGAATCTAATTGAATGGTCATGAATGTTTCCAAATAAAGAGTAAGTAGATCAATTGTGATTTGCTGACTAGACTATAGTCGAGGTAACTAGCTAGAATTCCTCATAATTTAGAATACAGACCTGTAGAGCGCCAGTGCTATCCATAAAATCACTCAGCAATGGTTAATTTTGATAGAGAGATCAAGAACTCGCACTTTGACGATAGGTAACGGAACCGCAATTACCGTACTATTGCCCATCAATAAGATAGTAGCTGTGTATAAGGGACTTCATTGTTATTAGATCTAGTGATTAAAAGCGTTAATCAATTTCAAGACGATTGCCTAAAGCTCTGTGAACGCCACTACCCTACGGTGCACAATCAAGGGATCAGTGAGCACCATATAGGAAAGGCATTTGCTCGCCGAATGGAGCACACCTTCGTTAGCTTTAATCATGCAAGCAACATCAGCCCACTTGAAATGCTTTCTTCTGGCGAAACGCCTCGACACTTCCGAATATCTTCCGAAATTGGTACCGTTTGGATGATCAGTCATCATATGGTGAGCGCCGGGAAAACCTGTCGTAGAAAGTTAATGTTGGACATCCATAATTGGCAACAAGAGTATGGATTTTCCATTCAACCCAATGACGTTTTGATCATTGTCTCCGACCATTGGATTAGCCGAAGTAAAAACAGTGGTGAATTATTGCATTGGTGGATGGGTGAACTCCCAGACGAGATCACGGAATATAGCCAACAAGGTATCACGCTAAGAGAGAGTGATTCTCAATTCGCTACTGACTTAAATAATAATTTTAAAATCAGCCCTTGCTTCATTAAATTTGGACACCCTTTAAAGCGGTCAGGAAATCAACAACTGGTTCGTAAATACCTGCAACTTTACGCAGTACTTCAATGGCAGTAAGAATACGGGTCAACTTTTTCATTCAATATTGAAAGTAAATTGTTAGACCTTCATCCCAGTATTTTATAAAAGATAACTCATTCCCTGTTCATTAATTATTCGAACTTCCTGTTTTAATTATTAATAGCCGATCGACTCACAGTCTCGATTTTGAGAGATAGATATCATTTCTGTGTAACTCGCTTAGTCAATCTATTTTATAACTTTGACACTCCCCCATAATTTAAGCCATTAACCCTATTTTTCTCTGGTGTATCAGCGTTCTAGCCTTATATTGGTTGGGGTTAATATGTGAGACGTTACTTAGCCATTAGATTCACTTAAACTATCAAACACAGTCAATGATAAGTAAATTTAATGGTTAATGTCATTTATCATGCTGATTTTTCGTTAGTTATATTAATTTAAATATTGACTCTACAAATGAGTTTTTATTAATTGACAATTTACTTACACCTGTCAATATTGTGACAGGCGCGACATGTACGTCCGCCATTGAATAAGCCCTCTTTATTAGCGACTATGATTTTATCAGACAGAAGTGAATTTATTAGCTGTATATCCGTAGATGCTGATATGCAGTTTATTGCGAAATATCAAGACCTAACACTTAGAAGTGTCTACCAACCTATATTTGATTCTTCTATGACTCAAATAGGTGTTGAGGCTTTGGTGCGCATTTCAAATAACAAAGGTGATATTGTTCGTCCTGATCACTTCTTCCATTCCGACGAAACCTCAAGCACAGACAAAATCAATGTAGAGAGGTTGAGTCGAGCGATTCATATCCGTAACTTCGCACAATCGACAATCCGTCATTTACATCTATTTTTGAACGTTCTTCCAAACGTTGGTGAGTTGTTTGCTGCAGAAAAGGTCAGCGATAGCTTGTTAGCTAAACGCCTTCACGAGCTTAACCTTTCATGCGAACAGATAGTGATGGAGTTGGTAGAGTTGAACGCAGAAAGTGAAGAGCGTTTGAAAGATGCCGCTCTTTCTCTTGCGGATAATGGCTTTCAAATAGCGGTCGATGATTTTGGAACACAAGCATCAACCGAACAACGCGTTCGTCACATTAACCCTCATATCATCAAGATAGACCGCTCGGTTATGTTGGACTTTGAACAAGGCGACACTCGAGAAATGGAGTTAGTACTTGATCTTGCAAACCAAATTGGCGCAAAGACAGTGATTGAAGGTATTGAAACCCAACAACAACTCGCAGCGATGCAAAATTTAGGCTTCGATATGTATCAAGGTTATCACTTAGCCATGCCAAAGCCGATTGAGTTAGACATACGGCTAGCAATTTAGAATCGCCCTATTGTTCTTAAAGCCGCTTGCCCATTGAGTAGCGGATTTTTTAATGCTTGCCTATTCGTACCCTCTTACCGCTCTCACGTGTCAACACATTTCAGGACGGGACAACACGCATAAAAAAGCCCAGTCAAAATTGACTGGGCTGGCTTAAAAGAATCTGTTTTATATCAATCCCTAATAACCCGCAGTGGACGGTTTGATTCTATATAGAATAGCGAACATCACTGGTACTACTATTAGCGTTAGTACGGTAGCAAAGCCTAAGCCTGCCATGATGGTAATCGCCATTGAGCCGAAAAATGCATCGAATACCAAGGGAATCATCCCCAAGATAGTCGTCAGTGCTGCCATAGATACCGGTCGTACACGACTAATCGCACTGTCGACAACCGCTAAATATGGGTCTTTACCTGTTGATAGCTCACTGTTGATCTGGTCAAGCAGTACAATGCCGTTCTTCAAAATCATGCCGCTTAGACTCAATAAGCCAAGGAACGCTGTGAAGCTGAATGGCATATTGGTACCTAACAGACCAATTGAAACACCAATGATAGAGAGTGGAACCGTAAACCAAATCACAAGCGGCTTACGAACCGAGTTAAACAGAAGCATCGTGATGATAAACATCAGCAAATAACCCATTGGCAGTGAACCAAACAGAGATTCTTGCGCATCTTTAGAGCTTTCGTACTCACCACCCCAGCTAATGCTGTAGCCTTCTGGTAAATCTAATGCTTCTACCTTTGGTTTCACACGAGCAAACAGACTCGCTGGCGTTTCATAACCAAGAACATCGTGGTCAGCCAATACTGTTAGCGTACGTTTTCTGTCGCGACGCTGAATCAGTGGCTCAGACCATTGAAGCTCTACGCCATCAATCACTTGCTCAACTGGGATGTAAGTTTGTAGTGATGGGCTCCAAATCTTCACATTGTTTAGCGATTCGAAATCAAAACGCTCTTCTTCCGGTAAACGCGCCACGATAGGTAACATATGAGTACCATCACGCAGTAGGCCGATGTTGTAACCGCCAAACGCCATTTGTAATGTCTCAGACAAGTCAGTTTTTGAAATGCCTAGGCGACGAGCCTTAGATTCGTTGAACAGTGGTACAAGTTCTTTAGTGCGTTCACGCCAGTCATGACGAACATTTCGAGAGCCTGGATCGGCAAGCAAGATGTCTTCGACTTCAACTGCAATGTTACGCAGTACTTGTGGATCGGCACCGATAATACGCGCTTCAATTTTTGAAGCGGGTGACGGACCAAACTCAATCAACTTGAACTGGAACGTTGGTTGCTCAAATTCGTTCGCTAAGTCTTTGTCTAGCGCCGCTAGAGCCTTAAACATAGTGTCGCGGTCAGTGGTTCTTACTTGTAACTGGGCGTACGCTTCGTAGCTTTTCTCTGGTTGGTAAGTCAGTGCGAAACGTTGCATGCCCTGCCCAACCGTTGTCGTTACAAACTCCACGTCGTCTTGCTGGCGAATGTAGCTTTCAACTTTTTCTGTCTGCTTGATCGTTTCACGAACATCGGTGCCTTCTGGCATCCACATGTCTACGTAAAACATTGGGGTATTTGACGGCGGGAAGAACTGCTGCTTCACCATACCAAAACCGACGACAGAAACTGCTAATAGAGCGACCATACTAACTACAGTAAGCCATCTAAATCGAAGTGCTACTTTCAGACACGCACCGAATACCACAAACAGGATGCCTTTGTATGGGTCTTCGTTCTCATCAACCTTGTCTTCTTCTTTAAGCAACATCTCGGCAAGGAATGGCGTTAGTGTTAGTGCAGTTACCCAACTCAAAAACAGTGAGAAACACAGTACCCAAAACAGTGAACCCATGAATTCTCCTGTCGCATCCTTCGACAAACCAATCGGTGCAAACGCTGTGATAGCGATAATGGTCGCACCTAACAGTGGCCATTGTGTTTGCTTGACGATGTCTTTCGCTGCTTGAAGCTTGGTTTTGCCTTTCTTCAAGCCCACCAAAATACCTTCAACGACAACAATCGCATTATCCACCAGCATACCCAGCGCGATGATCAGTGCCCCCAGAGAGATGCGGTGCAGTTCAACATCGTTGTAATCCATCAGGATGAAGGTACCGAATACCGTCAATAGAAGAACCAAACCGATGATCAAACCACTGCGTAAGCCCATTGCGAACAACAATACAATGATAACGATGGCTACCGCTTCAACTAGGCTGATTAAGAAGTCAGCCACAGATTTGTCTACTTCTTGCGCTTGGTTGTAGAAGTAATTCAGTTCTACACCCGCTGGCTTAATGCTTTCTAGGCGATCCAGTTCCGCATCCAGTGCTTTACCAATCTCAACCACGTTTACACCAGAAGAGAACGCAATACCCAAGTTGATTGCTGGTTTACCGTTGTACGTTAATACATTGCCCGGCTTTTCTTGAATACCACGAGTTACTTCAGCGACATCTTTCAAGCGAATCAGGTTACCTGTATCGCGACCATGAATGATCAGGTTTTCTAGTTCTTCAACCGTGCTTAAGGTGCCGTTTGGCTTGATCGTAAGGCTTTGACCATTCAGCATCACCTCGCCTGCCGATACCACACTGTTTTGCTGTGCTAGCAGTGACGTAACCGTCGACATATCTAGGTTCAATGCGGCTAAGCGTTCCAGTGACATCTCAACAAACAGTTGTTCTTGTTGGTCACCTGCAATGCTTACTTTACCGACACCGTCGACCAGTTCGATTTCACGCGTTAGGTAATCTGCGTACTGTTTGAGCTCAACGTAATCGTAACCATCACCGGTCAGCATGATCATCACACCAAACACATCACCAAAATCATCGATGATCTGAACGGAATTTACACCACTTGGCAGTGTTGGTTGTAGATCGTTGATCTTACGGCGCATTTCATCCCAGATCTGAGGCAGCTCGTCTGGACCGTAGTCCATCTTCATACTGACCATAATTTGGGACATACCGTTCGATGATGTCGAGGTAATCTTGTCGATGTACGGAAGCTGTCTTATCTCTTTTTCTAGTGGGTAAGTCAGCTCTTCTTCAACTTCCATTGACGTAGCGCCAGGGTAAGTTGAAATAATCATTGCATCTTTAATGGTAAAAGCTGGGTCTTCTAAACGGGATAGATTACCAAAAGACGTCACACCGCCAATGGTCAAAATGACTAGAAACAGCCAGCTGATTACTTTGTTCGTTATTGAATATTCTGCGATGTTCATTCTGCTTTTCCTGACAATTGGATTCCGTCACGGAGTTTTCTTAGATTCGAGTTTACGAGTCGATCACCTTGCTCAACACCATGAGCGATTAATGCGCCTTGGCCACTGATCTTGTCGACTTCTACTTCGCTTTTGAATGCTTGTCCGTCTTCCATTTTCCACACATAGAACTGATTCGCTTCAGAACCCGCTTCTAAAGTTGTCATTGGTAATTGGTAGCCTTGAACATCGCTCAAGCCGGCTTTCGCCATATCCACGTTCACCGTAACGCTGGTGCCCGGCAGGATTTCGTTTTTAGGTTGTTGCATCTGCATCCAAAATTCGTAAGTACGCGATTGCGGGTGCAATTCACTGGTGTGCTCCAAATACGTCAGTGGATATTGGCCAGTGTGACCGCCAAAGGTCGCCTCAGGACGATAGCTATTTGAACGCATGTCTGGACTTATCGATGCCAAGATCGAATCTGATACTTGAATTCGTACATACACCTTATCGTTCTGGTACACGCTCAATAGTGTTTCACCCGGTGTCGTGTTTTCGAAACGTTGCTTGTCCACCGTAGAAACTGTCCCAGGAAATGGCGCTAAAAGTTCTGTGTAACCTAGCTTGCGTTTCGCCGCCGCCAAATTCGCCGATGCGAGCTTGTAGTTAGCCGTCAGTTGGTCGTGTTCTGATTGCGATAACATTTCGCTGCCAAACATCTCAGTACCACGGGCCAACTGTTTGCTCGCCAGTTTGAATTGAGATTGAGCATCAGTCAGATCTTGGACGTACGTTGCGTTATCTAAGGTGGCTAATAACTGCCCTTTTTCGACATTGTCGCCCGCTTCTACTAATACTTGTTGAATCTCGCCTGCTAGCTTAAATGCCAAGGGAGTCAATTCAGCTGGCATCACCTGTCCATTAAAACTTCTGAACTGATTAGTAAGCGGTGCGCCAACTTCAAAGGTAGAAACCAACAAAGGTGGTTGTTCACGGTGTACAGCTTCATTGTTACAGGCTTGAAGTAACAGAACCGACGCGACAACAACTGATAATTTTGAAAGGTTCATTAAATACCGCCCTCACGAAGCCAAGCTTTTACTTGTTGTCCGTCTGATAACACATCCACACCCGCTTCAACGATAAGGTCACCAGACGACAATCCGTCGATAACCTTGCCTTGCTCATCAAGAAGGACTTGTACTTTAGAAATCAGTTGAGAGTCAGGGTTATAACGCCATAGTTCACCATGGCCTACGTCTTTGTTTAACCAAGCTGAATCCACAATACCAATGCCGTAGTCAGATTTACTTTTCTGAACTTCAACTTGCGCTGTCATACCAGAAAGTAGATTGATGCCTTCTGGCTTTTCGATAGACACAACCGCTTGGTAGCTGTTGGTATCTTCATCTGGTTGCGTTGAGATTTCTTTAAAGCGAGTCGGGATACGAATGCCGCGGTGGCTGTCCATCACAACCCACATGTTTGAGCTCGTTAGGTCTTGAATAGAACGGTCTTCAAGCTTTGATACTGGAATTGAAAACGTCACATCCATTTCACTGTGATTCAAAATATTCAGTACAGGCTGCTTTTCTGCGATCAATTGATATTGCTTTCCAAACACCATCGATACCACGCCATCGAATGGAGCAACTAAGGTAGTGTAGCCAAGGTTTGTTTTTGCTTGGTCCAACTCAACTTCAGCGGCAGTAAAGGTGTTTACGGCTTGGTCGTAGTAATCGGTACTGACCAGTTTTTTCGCATACAACTCAGAAGATTGTTTGTATTGGCTGTTCGCCAGATCAAATTTAGCTTGGGCTGCGTCAACGGCAATACGGTAATCCGTCGCGTCTAATACGGCTAACACCTGACCTTTCTTCACTTCTTGTCCCATACGAACATCGAAGGTTTCTATATCTCCACCCACTTGGAAAGAAAGTGCCGCACGGTCGGTTGCATCAACCTTTGCAATGAAGCTATCGAGATAAATATCAGTCTGTTGTGGGATTTCGAACAGCTTGACTGGCTTGATTACCTGCACATTTTCCTCTGACTGAACTTTGTCACATCCAGTTAGAGAGCCTGCGAGCAATAGTGCTGCAATAACAGCTCCCATGCGCTTGCTCGATATGGCATTGATAGACAAATTGAACTGCATGATGCCTCTCCGTTTAATTATTATGATTTATTACACAGGTGGGCAGTATATTTAATATTAAATAATTCTCAAGCTTTACTTTCCACTTGTGCAGTATTTTTTATTTCAGTAAAAACAGTGTAGAATGTTGTAATCAGGTAATTATGTGAAATGAAGATGACCGAAAAGAAGCAAGGTAGAAGAAGTGCAAAAGACGCTGAAGAGACGCGTTTTTTGATCATGAGCGTTGCCGCAGACATGTTCTGTGACTTTGGCTACGATCGTGTATCACTGCGAAACATCAGTGAAAAGGCAGGCGTCTCGCATAGCCTTATTCGCCACCACTTTGGTAGCAAAGAAAAGATTTGGCATGCAATAAGTGATTGTTTACACGATTATTTTCAGTCTTACATCAGTAAGATTATGGAAGAGCTGCCAAAAGATGTTGCGCCAAATATCGCTATCTACCTGTTTAGCATGCGTCTGTTCACCAACATGATTCACTCACGTAGGCCAATGCAGCTTATTTCAGACTCTGTTCGCCAAGAAGACAACCTAGTTGATTACTTCATCGACAATGTCGGCGATGTTGAAAAAGAGATTAACGGGCTTGCCGCTGAGTACAATGCAGCTAACCCAGACAAAATGATCAACATTTACGAAGTTAAATGGCAAATGATCATGTACGCAAACGGCGCTGTATGCCTCACTCCCTTTATGGAAAGCACTTGGAATGAAGGTGATATGGTCACCTCACCCGAAGACGCCCTACTTAAGCATTGGCAGCTTTTCAACACGCAGATGGTCAGCAAGTTCAATATTGATGAAGAGTGGGCTCTAAATCCAACCTCGATTGAAGAGCTGATTTATGAAGTGCCATGTGAATGGAAGTGTAACCAGGAACATAAAGCTTAATCGGGTTCATAACCATTATGAGCTTATAAGATACAAAAACGCGCCGTTACAGAAGTCACTGTAACGGCGCGTTTTTATATGTATAGATCTTTAAACTGGAGCTTTGTACAGCTTATTAGCGACGTGCTTTACCGCGGTTTTGGTGAATCTTAAGCTTCGCTTTCATCTTACGTTTTTCTGATGAACGGCTTTTGCTGCGACCACCACGATCGGGCGCTAGATCTTTTTCAAGGCTTGGTTCAAAGCCCTCTAGCCACTCTTGAGGCAAGCGAGTATCAAGTAATCGCTCAATATCACCCAATAGGTAAGCTTCATCCTGACTCATCAAAGAGATCGCTAAGCCGCTGTTACCCGCACGGCCAGTACGTCCGATGCGGTGAACATAATCTTCTGCTTTAAATGGCATGTCATAGTTCACAACTTGTTCTAGCTGCTGAATATCAATACCACGAGCTGCCACGTCGGTTGCGATCAACGCACGAACTTTGCCTGACTTGAAATCGTCTAGGGCTTTTTGACGCGCACCTTGGCTCTTATCGCCATTGATTGATGCCGCTTTAATGCCGTCTAACTTAAGCTCTTTAACGAGAGCATCAGTGCCCTGCTTAGTCTTTGTGAACACCAACACTTGTTGCCAGTTTTTTGAACCAATCAAATACGCTAATAGCTCACTTTTACGCGACTTATCTACCGGGTAAACCATCTGTGTTACGGTTTCAGCGGTGCTGTTTTTTGGAGTAACTTGGATTTCACTTGGCTTCTGCATCATACGGTGTGCAATCGCTTTGATTTTGTTATCAAACGTTGCAGAGAAGAACAGAGTTTGACGCACTTCGTTCATGCGAGAAAGAATACGCTTGATGTCAGGCATGAAGCCCATATCTAACATACGGTCAGCTTCATCCAGTACCAGTACTTCCGTTTGGCTCAACATGATGTTTCTAGTGAACATGTGATCAATAAGACGACCAGGCGTCGCGACAAGAATATCTGCGCCACCGCGTAAGTTATCAGTTTGCACCTTCATGCTAACGCCGCCGTAAGCCACCACGACTTTAATGTCGGTGCCCTTTGCGTAGCTAGTTAAGTTATCGAAAACCTGTTGTGCCAATTCACGAGTTGGCACTAATACAAGCGCACGAACGAGCTTAGGGTTCGGAATAACGTTGTCTTTTGTCTCGATTAATCTTTGAATAATCGGTAAACCAAACGCAGCCGTTTTACCTGTACCCGTTTGAGCACCAGCCAGTACATCTTTGCCTTCTAATACCAATGGAATTGCTTGTTCTTGAACACTGGTAGGAGCCGTAAAATTAAGCTCAGACAACGTGGCAAGAAGATGCTCAGATAATCCTAGTTGGTTAAAAGATTTTGTAGATTCAGACATAGTATGATGCTCAAAGATTAAATAGGCGCGGATTGTAGCAAACCTGCATTACGCTGTTTACCTTTCCTTTTGATTTTTCTTCATTTGAAGCGCATTAAACTGCTTAGCTTCCTCTAAAACGTTGGGATAAAGCTCATTAAAGTGACACTGCAACGTATCATAGTGACGTTCGAGGTCATCGTAACATGCCTCGAGCATACCGAGCTTAGGCCTTCTCAACGCCATTCGCTGCAACACCACCTCTATAGATGACATGTCTTGATAGCTCTCTAACCATCTATGCTCAGCCATTTTCTGATGAACCATAACGAAATTTTCAGGCCAGTGTGGCTCTTGATGTTCAAAGATCTGCTCATGGCTATCTAAACAAAAACGCTCTAATGTCTGCTGTGAAAACTGATCCCAATGATTGGCTAAGCAGTGATCCCAAAATACATCGAGTGCGATAGGCGCAAAGCGTCGTGTTTGGTCTGAGAAAAGTGATTTTGCAGAACGAGATACATCATGACGATCAGTATAGCTATCAACAAATCGATGAAGCCTAATACCGTCAGAAAGGGAATCAGAATAGTGTTTATTAGGGTCGCCTTTAACAAAATCACCTAACAGGTTACCTGCTAAGTTGCTGTTACAGTGCTTGGCGATGTGAAGGTGTGCGAGAAAGTTCATTGAACCTCATTAAAGTATCGAGAACTAAGTAACATGGTAAACGTACTCGTTTATCTTCGCGAACTTTAATGAGGATAGTTTTGGTATGACGTGTGAGCGAATACGATTTGCTCAGTTTAGAATTGTTTGCTTTGAGAAGCTTTAGCTAAGAAAACTTTTAGCTTTAAAACGTTTCAGTTGAAACTGAATTAAAGATCTTAAAAGCTTAGTTCGAAGACTTGAAAAGCTCTTCTGCTAACTGTTTCACTGTCTGCTCATAGTCAGACAAATCAATGCCAATTTCCATAGCATCTAACAACTCTAGACTTTCGTCGTTATAAGATTGGTCACTCATTGTGCCCCCTCTATTCCTTGATGTGGACATGATGTCCGATTAACTAGTGCACCATCTTGGACTTATATTATGTCACTTTGATGAACGCACTCTACTCTACCCATTCCATATTCATAGCTTAAAGCTACTCGCGATCATTAACGCTTTTTTGCGCTAAAGGGGTATACGCGAACGACATATGTACTGCCACCTTACACCAAGTACAACAAATTACTCTATAAATTTTGAAACCGATCATGGTCAAACGTTTGCTTTGCTCAATTGAATGCTGACACGCCCCTTTGTGTAAATATTAATTTACAGTGGATGTTTTTAATTACAATAAGAATTGCATTTGGAATTAAACTCAATCAGAATACTTCAAAATCGAGATATTCTTTGGGTTTATGCGCTTAAGCTAGAAGAATTACAATTAAAACACACCCTAACGTAAAGAATTATATACAATGAATAAATCAAAGGTTTTTGGTAGTACTTTGATCATTGCAGGCACAACCATTGGTGCTGGCATGCTCGCTCTTCCACTTGCTTCTGCAGGTATTGGCTTTTCAACTTCACTTTTCTTGATGCTGGGTTTATGGGCGTTAATGGCTTTTACTGCGCTATTAATGGTAGAGCTTCACCAATTCGCAGAATCTGACGCTACCCTACACACGTTAGCTCATACCATTTTGGGGACAAAAGGAAAGTGGATTGCGAGCTTCGCGGTGATGTTTCTTTTCTACGCTCTGTGTGCGGCATACATAGCTGGCGGCGGTGCGCAATTTAACCAACGAATTTCGGATATCGCGGGTATCGAACTTAATGCTCAAATCACCACGCTTCTATTTACCCTATTAGTTGCCGGCGTTGTTACTATTGGTACACACAGTGTTGATAAAGTTAACCGCGTTTTGTTTGGCTTAAAGCTTATCGCGATGGTTTTGGTACTCAGCTTCCTAGCGCCAAACATTACCTCTCAATACTTAATGAGCATGCCTTTACAGCAAGGCCTGATTGTTGCGGCTATTCCGGTTGTGTTTACCTCTTTTGGTTTCCACGGCAGCATCCCATCAATTGTTCGATACCTAGATGGTGACGTTCGTTCTTTACGTAAGGTAATGATTATTGGCTCGGCACTGCCTCTGGTTATCTACGTTTTCTGGCAAAGTGTTACTTTGGGCGTGATTAGCCAAGAGCAGTTGTTGTCTGACACAAGCTTGGGCGCGCTATTAGTCTCGCTATCGCAAACGGTTCATCAATCCAACCTAAGCGTGATCGTCGGTGTGTTTGCAGACCTTGCACTGCTGACATCTTTTATTGGTGTGAGCTTGGGCTTATTTGAATTCATGGGCGACTCACTGAGCAAGAAACTAGGTAACGCAAAACGTGTTAAGACAGCTGCTATCACCTTCTTACCGCCACTGGGGTTTGCCTTATTTTACCCACAAGGCTTCATCATGGCTTTAGGCTACGCAGCCATTGCACTTTCAGTGCTCGCGATTCTGTTACCAACAGTGATGGTCTACAAGGTTCGTTACACTGATTTCTCTGTCAAACCACAATCTTCAGAAGCCAGTTACCAAGTGTTAGGCGGTAGCAAAGCGTTGTTTTTAGCAGGTAGCGTTGGCGTATTTATCATTGCGATTCAAGTTCTTATTTCAGTAGGGTTACTGCCTTCTTTAGGCTAATAAACCTATACAGAACTAATTTACTTGATTCAGATCTCATAAATGACATATCACTATCATTAATTTTCACAATTAGTCGATTGAAGTCACATTTTTATTGAGGTCGGTTATTTAGAGTCCACGGTAAAGGATTTACCGTGGAGTTTTTATGAAAGAAGTACAATTTCGAACGATAGACAAACTGTTTATTAAGATGTCGATCAACGACAAGTTTTGGGTCATTTTCTTAATCTTTTTTGCCGCTCTGGCAAGCCTAGCTGGACTGAACTACGTCAACAAAATGGAACACATTGACGTAACTGCAAAACAGCAGGTCGAGTATCAACTGCAAGGCATTTTATCAGCATCAGATTCCCCGGCATCTGTTCGCTCTGTTAGCCAGCAAACTCGCGCTCAACAAACCACTATTTCAAATAATGGTTCTGTGACTGCCACAGCACTCGCACAAGATGGCAACTACTACTCACTTACCGTTTCAACTAACGATATACAGAATCAAAAGCAGCAAGCACTGTACACTTTATTACTGAGCTTCTTGTGGTGTGTGCCTTTTGGCCTTTTCTGTTACTGGGTAGCGACTTTCCTAGGCGGCGCACTTTGGGTTCTTTATTCAACGACTCAAAAGATTGGTGATGGTGACTTAACATCACGCCTTGGCTTCCACCCTGGCCGTGATGAGTTCGGCACGATTGGTTGTGCGCTTGACCGTTCAATGGACACGCTTAGTGAGTTAGTCAACAACGTAAACCACAGTGCAGCAACGCTAAGCGAAACATCGGCTTCTTTCGAAACTGAGATGAAGCGCAGCGAAACACAAATCATGAGCCAAAATGCCTCTCTAGACTCTGTAGCGACAGCAATGGATCAGATGACAGCTTCGGCAAATGAAGTCTCTAACATCTCTGCACGCTCAACTGAACAAACAGAACAAGACGCGCAGCAAATCAACGATAGCCACGCGAAGGTTCAACAGGCAATCTCGGAAATCACCACCCTTTCTTCTTTGATTGAGCAAACCTCATCTTCTGTTACTAGCTTGAATGTGAATACGAGCCAAATTAACGAGGTCATCACGACGATCAATGCTATTTCAGAGCAAACTAACTTACTTGCTTTAAATGCCGCGATTGAAGCCGCTCGTGCGGGCGAGCAAGGCCGAGGTTTCGCTGTTGTTGCTGATGAAGTAAGAACACTGGCAAGCCGCACTCAGTCGGCTACTGTAGAAATCCAAGCGATGATTGAACGCTTACAGCAAGAGAGCCAAAATATCGCGAAGATCACCGAACAGACGGTTGACCAAGCGCAAACCAGTAGCCAGTTGATTTCAAACATTGGTCACGACGTAAACTCGATTGCAGATTCAGCTCAAGCACTAATGGACATGAGTATCCAAATCGCAACATCAGCCGATGAGCAAAGTAACGTTGCCAATACGATTGCAGCAGAGCTTAACGATATTCGAAGCCAATCCGATGTGATTAAAGACGTGGCTCAGAATTCTTCAAATGGCGTATCTAGGCTAACAGAAGCGTCGGTTTCTCTATCTCAGACATTGGCACGCTACCGAACTTAAGGATCAACTGGTGAACTAGCGGCGTGAATTGAAAACAAACTAATGAGGACTCGTAATGGGTCCTTTCTTTTTGGCTTTTGTTTAATAACATTACAAGAACCATGGTCAATAACGATGACATTATCAATTACCATGAAGCAAGTCGCAAAGGAGAGATTAAGAAGTGTCAGAACTGTCTAATATTCGAGCTTAGGAGTAATCTAATTGAACGGGTCTTTTTTCGCTTACCCTCTTGCTGCAGGTGACACATAATGAATAAAACAGAAACACCAAACACCGACGACATTACATGCCCTTTATGCCAACACGACGAGTATCTGCTTTCAGAAAGTGGAGAAAAGTTTACTTGTGCATCTTGCGGTTTCCACACCAAACAATTTAGTAAGGTAGTCAGCCTTCAATTAAGCTCTACCCCACCAAAGCTGCAGAATTCGATATACCACCATTTGAGCAGTGCTTGCCATTAATCCAAACTGAAATTTCTTCTAAACTGTAGATATCCTGAGCCGCGAGTTCTGCTGAGTCGGCTTCGGGATCTACGATTGCTTCATCAATACTCGGGCGTAATCGAAACGATTGGATACCCGCGCGAACACCAGCCTCAATCCCTTTCAACGTATCATCCACGTAGATGCACTCATTCGGTAGAAAGCCCATGTTCATGGCTGTGTACATGATTAGATCAGGTTCTGGCTTCCAGCTGTTAGCATCAAAAGCTGAGAACACTTTGCCTTTGAAGTCGTCTAGCATGCCTGTCATCGCCAATGAAGATTCAACTCTAGATTTCGGTGCATTGGAAGCAATACAAAACTCGATGTCTTGTTGTTTGAGAAATTCAATAAGTTCGATAGCGCCGTCCATCGGTTTTAAATGACGCTGGAACAGTGCTTCTAATTCAGTGCGATATAACGGTTCGAGTGTATCAATCGAGATAGATAGCCCAAGACGTTCTTGTGTATCCATTAAGATGTCAGCTAGCTTCCCGCCTTGGAAATGCGCATAGCAGTCGTTGACGTTTAGCTCCGCTCCAAAGCCAGTGAAAACGTTCACCAAAGCTTGGCAGCACAGCTTTTCACTATCGATAAGTGTTCCGTCACAATCGAAAATCACACATTTAGTCTGTTCTAACCGCATAGGTATCTCACTCAGATTGAATCCAAGTTTTATCCTATAGTGTTCTTTCAATGCGCGAGATGATTGAGGTAACAGTTTGCAGATACAGGCTTATTTCTCTTCGCGAAATATGGAGTTGATCACTTTATCGCTCGGCATAAGCAACAGTTTTCATCAAATTAGCCCAAATTCTACGAAATCAAATGCTGCGAGGTTTACATAAGCGACTCAATTTCAGGGGAAAATATAAATCACTACTTTCTAGCCGGATCGTGATGAATAGATAAAAAATAAGACTTATAGGCTACTCAGATAAAGCAACGGTTAGCTAACAACCGACTCTTCTAATACCTTTGCTTCAATAGTAGGTGCAGACGCATATTCTATAGTTCCAGTATCGGGATACGAATCTCGGATAGCGACAAACTCGGGTAAGTGTTTCAGTAGCAATTTAGTTAGCTGAGGATCAAACTGGTAGCCACACTCTCGCTCGAACAAATCGACCACCATCTCTAATGGCCACGGTTCTTTGTAGCAACGTGCACTAAGGAGCGCATCAAATACATCGGCTACAGCTGTGATACGAGCAAACAAGTGTATTTCATCCCCCACTTTGCCATTCGGGTATCCAGCACCATCCCAACGCTCGTGATGTTCGTTAGCAATGATTGCTGCGAGGTTGGTAATATCACCCGCTCCGCTCTTCAGTAAGTTATAGCCAGCCGTAGTATGAAGCTTCATCACCTCCCACTCTTGGTCGGTTAATTTCCCAGGTTTATCCAAGATCGATTCAGGGACAGAAATCTTACCCACATCGTGCATTGGGCTGATGATCTCAATCATCTCGACCTCACGATGGCTCAAGCCACGATACTTCGCTAGCAATGCAGACAGCTTGGCTACACGCTTAACGTGATTACCTGTTTCGCCAGAGCGGGTTTCAATTGCTTCTCCGAGAACATGAATCATATCCTTTTGGATATTCAAGGTCTGTTTCTGAAGCTTTAAGATTCGTTTGTTCTTATTCGCCAACTCTTTCTTTTGGCGCAGAGTGACAAATTGCATCAAGATGATCAGGCTCAAACCCGCAATCACCATCGACAGCCCCAATAACAACTGGAAGTTTTTGCGAATAAAGGATGAAGGCTCGTTAATGAAAACCGCTTCGTCAGGTAACGCGTTTCCACTAATCCCGTATCTCTTCATTGCAGGGTAATTGAATACAAAACGTTTGTTGTCTCCGGGAGTTAACGGTGTAGTAAAACCAAGTGGAAGGTATTTATCCAACGCATCGACGGCCTCTTCACCCATGCTTTGTGAGTGATTAACGTAGCCACCGAGTACATCACCCGAAATATAGAACTGCCACAAAGCAAACACCGGAGCAGCACTCGCTTTTGACAACGTATCCGCAATCTCTTGGTAAGTGTGATAAACCCCTTGCTTTAACTCGGTGTTGTAATGACTGAGCAATACCGCATCGTCCGCAGAGATCCCTTCCAAAAATTGGCTCGTATGCTCCAGCGACAAGTCGCGAATTTCTACGAGATTGATATTTGAAAATTCAGCCATCATTTTGTTCATTTCTTTATGAATCAATTCAGACGTGACACTATAATCATTTACAAAATAGAGATTCTTTAGATTAGGTCTTAATTTGGAGATCAGCTTAATATTAACGTCTATCTGATCGTTCTCGTAAAGCACAGTTGCTCTGTCAGACACCGCGTACATGTCGGTGCTGAAATCATTGATGCCGGCTGCAACGACAGGTGTGGAGCGATCAATCAAATTAGGCAGAGATTCAAGAAAATTGGCTGCGTTATCGTCCGTCGCAATTACGCCATCAAATTTATAACCTGCATACTTCGCACGTAAGTAGTTCGCGAGAGAGTCGTAATACTCTGGGCTGTGGACACGCTTTGAATCCAAATACTCTATTGAGAGTTTAACTTCGGTTTGAGACTGGCTGAACGCACTGTCTATCCCTTTTTGGAAGTCAGCAGTCCATTGATAAGAAGGTTCGTATGAGTGTAAAACTAGGATGCGTTTAATATCCCAGTCGTTAGCAAAACTGAGTGAAGAATAAGCGCTAACACATAATACAGCGATTGATATCAATAGCTTGTACATACAATACCCTTTAAATAAGACGGGGTATTGTACTTAGATTAACGCTTTGTCAAAGAATCTTTAGTTCTCGATCCATACTTTATCGCAAGAAGCATGATCTTGTGCCCAAAAATCGTGTAACTGCTTAGCAAAGTTGTTGATACTTTGACCATTTTCAGCAACGACATCCGAGATCAATAGGGAACCATCCGCTTCTGTGACGATAGCGCTCGCCACAACTTCACCGTTTTGAGTACCAATATATAATACATGATCGTCAGAAAGCATAATTTGGCTCAAGAACTCAAGCATGTGTGCCCTTTCGATTTCATCTTGGTAAACGCTTGCTTGGTTGAGTGAAAATAGCACGGTCAATTTATGGAAATCGACTTTATGCAGTTCATCAATTTGGGAAGGAGTTTGATCTTGTGCTAGGAGTTGGTATGTCTTGGATGGAAGTTTGCTTTGATAAAGTTCACGGCCGAGGAGGCTCTCTTTTGCGGGGTAAGCAATATCGAGCTGACTAAATAGCCATTGGTTTTTCTTGTGTGCAATTTCAGGTATTTCGTTATTCATTCTTTTAGTACCTACGGTTAGTATCCCCAAATATCGCAGTTATTTGGAAGACATACGGTCGGCTGAGGTGCCGAGCTACAAGCAGAGAGCATACAGAGCATGACCAAGGCCAACAAGTACTTTAAATGCTTCATATTTTTCATTATCCAACAACATCCTTTAAGAACTTAACGAAAAGCTCTACACTCGTATCCAAGCTTTCAATATCCTTATAGTAAACAGAACTATATAAATAAAAAGGACTTCTTATGAAAAAAGCCTTAATAGCAGCAGGTATCGTGACAATGTTAGCTGGCTGTTCGGACAACGAGGTTGGCGACGTCTCACTGGGTTTCTTCACAATGAAGGATATCAAGATGTCTTCATTAGATGACGATAAGATCGCGGGTGTTACCTGTCATATCGCATCAATCGAAGCAAACCTTAGCCTTTCTGATCCAAGTGATAGCTCTATATCTTGTCGTCAAACAGGTGAAATTACACCAGAAATGATTGCTCAAATAGACAAGAGTAAGTCTGGCGAAGTGGTATTCAAGCAATCGAAAAGTATCTTCTTTAAAACAATGAAGGTTCGTCGTATCTACGATGCAGAGAATCAGTCGCTGCTCTACTTGTCTTACACCACCAAAGAAACAGAAGGTAGCTTCAAACACAGCCTTTCAACTGTTCCACTATGGGGTACAGAGGCTTACGTTGATCCAGCGGCGTTAGTACAGCCAACCGAGTAGTTTCAAACATATAGTTAGTTGAATCACCTGTACAGACATTGTGCAGGTGATTCAAAATGTAATAAAAATGAAAGAAACAGAAACAAAATGTGATATCATGCGGCAAAATTTTTTCACTGTATTTTTCATATGAAGTTTCCTGGACAGCGTAAATCTAAGCACTACTTTCCAACTCACGCACGTGATCCGTTGGTCAACCAAATTCAACAAACGCCTAAGCTTCACCGCGCAACGATTGTGGGTGTTGGCCAAACGATTGTTGATATCGAAGCCCGTGTTGACAACGAGTTCCTAGAAAAATACGAGCTGAGTAAAGGTCACTCACTGGTATTGGAAGAAAGTAAAGCAGATGCGCTGTATGAAGAGTTAGTTGAGCGCGGTTTGATCACGCATCAATATCCTGGCGATACTATCGGCAACACACTGCACAA
Organism: Vibrio sp. 10N.261.55.F4; assembly: GCF_041470465.1. Taxonomy (NCBI): domain Bacteria; kingdom Pseudomonadati; phylum Pseudomonadota; class Gammaproteobacteria; order Vibrionales; family Vibrionaceae; genus Vibrio; species Vibrio sp. 10N.261.55.F4. The sequence goes on from NZ_JBFRMM010000010.1 coordinate 98,503, forward strand.
CTATTCCGTACTTGCGGACAGCAAATCGGTCCTGCTTGGCGTAATGTCTAAGAAGATTGAAGTTGGCTCATTTGGTTATCGTTACCTTTGCCGCACTTCTTCTCGTATGAATCTAAACCACCTTCAAACTGTTGATGGTCCAATTGGTCGTTGTTACACGCTGATTTCTGAAGATGGCGAACGTACGTTTGCAATCAACGAAGGCCACATGAACCAACTTCTTCCAGAAAGCATTCCTGAAAAAGTCTTCGAGAAAGCTTCTGCATTGGTTGTGTCGTCATACCTAATGCGTGGCAAACCTGAAGATCCGATGCCAAAAGCGGTACAAAAAGCGATTGAATACGCGAAAGCGCACAATGTGCCTGTTGTACTAACACTTGGTACTAAGTATGTGATCGAAGGCAACGCTGAATGGTGGCAAGAATACCTGAAAGAAAACGTAACCATCGTCGCGATGAACGAAGATGAAGGTGAAGCGCTAACGGGTGAAAAAGATCCTCTATTGGCTGCTAACAAGGCACTTGAGTGGGTTGACCTAGTTCTATGTACTGCAGGTCCTATTGGTCTATACATGGCAGGTTACACTGACGAACCAGCGAAACGCGAAACCACACTGCCATTGTTACCGGGTAACATCCCTGAGTTCAATAAATACGAATTCAGCCGTGCGATGCGTAAGCAAGACTGTAAAGACCCAGTAAAAGTGTACTCTCACATTGGCCCTTACCTAGGTGGCCCACTTGAGATTAAGAATACCAATGGCGCTGGCGATGGTGCACTTTCAGCACTACTTCACGACATGGCAGCAAATAGCTACCACCACGTGAATGTACCAAACTCAGAGAAACACGAGCACACTTGTCTAACTTACTCTTCACTGTCTCAAATTTGTAAGTACGCAAACCGTGTAAGCTACGAAGTGTTGACTCAGCACTCTCCTCGCCTTTCTCGTGCATTACCTGAACGCGAAGATAGCTTAGAAGAAACATACTGGGATCGTTAATCGACCATATTAGGCAGTTACCTCTTAAAGGTTAACGCCAAGTGAGATTACCCATTCCTTGAAGGGCTGCTATATGCAGCCCTTTTTGTATTCAACACCAATATAACGGCAGGTGAAGTTAATCATATCGAATATTTTGCTCGTTTAAGATTTGATCTCGCGCAATGACTCTTTAGATCTGTTATCTTCCAGCACATAATTCGTGTGGTTTGCCTTTACTTGGCAAATTTATACAGTACTATCGCCACGCAAACGTTTACGTACCGCCTTTCGGTTCTGATATAAGGATCAAATATGCTGTCTGATATTGATATTTGTCGCTCTACTCCCCTTAAAAACATCAGTGAGGTTGCCAAGCAAGCTGGCCTGCACCACAACGAACATCAGCCATTAGGGCAATTCAAATCTAAAGTGTCTCTCACGTCACTTGAACGCCTCGCCAACCAACAAGATGGTAAATTAGTCGTAGTCACGGCGATCACACCGACACCTCTTGGTGAAGGCAAAACCGTCACTACTATCGGATTAGCACAAGGCCTCGCAGAGATTAACCAATCTGCAATGGCCTGCATTCGCCAGCCTTCAATGGGTCCGGTATTTGGTGTAAAAGGTGGCGCTGCGGGTGGTGGTTACTCTCAAGTTGCCCCTATGGAACAATTAAACCTGCACCTGACGGGCGATATTCATGCTGTTACGGCCGCTCACAACCTCGCCTCTGCCGCCATTGATGCACGTTTGTATCATGAACAACGGGAAGGCTTAGAGGCGTTTGAAGCGCGTTCTGGCTTAAAAGCCTTGGATATTGACCCAAGCAGAATCGTTTGGCGACGTGTACTTGACCACAATGATCGCGCACTACGCATGATCACGGTTGGCAAGAACGAAGCAGACAAAACAATTAACGGCTTTGAGCGAGAAGATGGATTTGATATCTCAGCTGCTTCAGAGCTAATGGCCATTCTTGCTCTAGCCAATGACCTTCAAGATTTGAGAAAGCGCATCGGACGAGTGGTACTTGCCTACAACAAACAAGGCTTGCCGTTGACCGCAGATGACTTCAACGTTGCAGGCGCAATGACCGTAACCATGAAGGATTCTATTGAACCAACATTGATGCAAACCCTTGAAGGCGTTCCTACCCTAATTCACGCCGGGCCTTTCGCGAACATCGCACATGGTAACTCTTCAATTATTGCCGATAAGATAGCGTTAAAACTGAGTGACTTTGTCGTGACCGAAGGTGGTTTCGGCTCAGATATGGGCTTTGAAAAAGCGTGCAACATAAAAGCAAAAGCGTCGAACAAAAAGCCCGATTGCGCTGTGGTTGTTGCAACATTACGTGGATTAAAGGCCAACTCTGGTTTATACGATTTGAGACCCGGCACTCCATTACCAGATTCAATTTTTAATGATGACCAAGACGCGCTAATTGCAGGCTTTGAGAACCTAAAATGGCACATCAACAACGTTAAGCAATACCAAGTGCCTACAGTTGTTGCGATTAACCGATTCCCACAAGACTCAGCTCAAGAGCTCGATGCTTTGAAACAGATGATCACCGACTTCGACTCAAGCGTTAACGTTGAAGTAAGCGAAGCATTTGGTCAAGGTGGCGAAGGCGCGACTCAACTGGCTCACGCTGTAGTCAAAGCTTGCCAAAAACAGAGTGAATTTAAGCCTTTGTATCACTCAGAGCAAAGCCTAGAAGAAAAGCTGATGGCAGTTGCTGAAGTTGGTTATGGCGCGGCAAGTATTTCGCTATCTCCACTGGCTAAAAAACAACTGGCTGAATTCAAACTGCATGGCTATAGCGACCTATCAGTTTGTTTGGCAAAAACACCACTATCGATCTCGACAGAAGCACACGTAAAAGGTGCACCAACCCAATTTGACGTGCCTGTTAGAGAACTAAAATTGTGTGCTGGTGCTGGCTTTATTTACGCGTTGTGCGGCAATGTAATGACCATGCCAGGCTTGCCTGACAAACCGGCGTTCATGTCGTTAGATATTGATAGTAATGGAAATATCGTCGGCCTAAGCTAGCTGCCCTTAGTTAGATAATCGGCAATTAATCGCGACTAATTTAGCTTAGGTTTCGGAGCAGTGTTCTATATTGAGCAATCATTTACTAACGAAGTGATTGCTCAACAATCAAGCTTAAATGCAAAAAGTTGCACTTAAATCGTAGTTATATGCGAATCTTGTCTTAACTTCTGGGTCAAGATCACATTAAAAACCCTATAAAATATATAGTATTGCGCTGATTCTTTGAGGACAGTGATGAATACAAGTATAAAAAAACTAGTCAGCCAATTTCTATGTACCATCTTTGCCCTAGGACTAGTCCCTGCCCTCTACATTAACTCTGAATTTGACAGGGTTGAAGCTCAGCACACGCTAAATATCCAACAGTCCAGCCAGAACCAGATCGAATACAGCTTTCATGAACTCGCTGTTATTGTTGAGCAAATCTCTAACTCTGTTCCGTCAATCGCCGACTCTCAAACACTACTCCGAGCGATTCGAGAACCTTCTATTATCCATAAAGAAACCCTGCAAGATCTTTGGGTGATGTTAGCTCGTGGCCAAAAATACTATTCCCAGCTTCGTTATCTCGATCTAGCCGGCAACGAAGTGTTCCGCGTTAACTACAAAGACGGTCGAGCCACTGTCGTCCCCGAGAACGAACTGCAGAACAAATCTTCTCGAGATTACTACCAGATGCTTCAGAAATTAGAGATTGGCGATGTCAGATCCAGAGGCATTGACCTAGAAATGGAAAATGGAGAAATCATCCACCCGTTAACGCCGGCGCTTCGCATTATGACGCCAGTCGCTGAAGGGAATCGAATTATTGGTTACTTCATTGCAAATCTAAACATGCTAGAGATTTACAACCGCCTTCATTACCAAATTGGAGACTCAGATGCAGTCCCGGTCATTCTAAACAAAACTGGTCATGTCATCATGGGCCCTGACCCAGCTGAATCATTTGGGCATGTGATTGAATCACGTTCAGACAAGACATACGCAAAGCTATACCCAGAGCTTTGGAAAGACATTCAAGACAACTCTTCGTCTAGCTATTTCGATGGTAAGAACTGGTATTTCCACTCGGACATCAGCCCAAAGATAAAGCAGTTTGCAGGCCCTATTTACATGGTTCTTCACATTGAGAATCAGCATTTCAGCAGTCAATACCGACAAGAAAAACAAGCGATTGTCGTTCAGATCATCACCTTGTCTTTCTTGATTTCGATGATCTCCGCTGGCTTTGTATTGTGGAACAGTAACCACAAGAAGAACAGTATCGATAGTCAACTGGCTAAAGCCGCGATGAATGGTATGTCTGCCTTAGTGATTACCGACAGAAACAACCGTATCATCAAGGTAAACCAAGAATTCACCCGTGTTAGTGGCTACGAGTTAGAAGACGTAAAAGGCCGCCAACCATCCATGTTTGCCTCTGGTCGCTACAACGAAGAGTTCTACATCAAGATGTGGAGCATAATCACTAAGACTGGGGTATGGGAAGGCGAAGTGGTCAATCGCCGTAAAGACGGATCTTTGATCACGGAAATATTGCGAATCCAAACCATTAAAGACTCGAAAGACGTGATTCAGTTTTATGTCGCTTCATTTGTGGATATCAGTAAACACAAAGAGCTAGAAAACAAACTGAGAAACCTGAGCGAAAAAGATGCCTTAGCTGGGTGTTGGAACCGCCGTAAGTTCGATCTTGAGCTGAGAGATGAGTGCTCTCGTGTGAATCGATACCCTACTCGCGAACACTCTTGCTTAGCGATCTTGGACATAGACTATTTCAAACGCATTAACGACAGATTTGGTCACGATTATGGTGATCGCGTCATTCAAACCGTTGCTGAGGTATTACAACGTGAGTGTCGAGAAACTGATTTTGTGGCTCGCATTGGTGGCGAAGAGTTTGGCGTTATTCTGCCTCATACCACAACTGAAGAAGCTGAATATGTGCTTAACAGATTGAGAATCGCAGTCAATATTGAGCTCGACAACGTGGTGACGGTCAGTGGCGGAATCACCAACCTGACCAACGACCCTACTCTCAACTACAAGTGTGCGGATTTAGCACTCTATGAAGCCAAAGCCGCAGGTCGAAACAGTGTTTGCCTGTTCCTAGACAGCGAAATGAGCGAAATCGCCTAACAGAAAATCAGTATTGTTCCGCTAGGCTATCAGTTTGGCGGTTTAACAACCCAATCCTTTCAATCAGCTTGGTGCTGGATAGAACTCTAACTTTTTCCCTTCTACCACCAGAATACAATCCATGTTCGCAGCATGAGCAGCCTGCTTACCTAAGTTCGTATCTTCAAACACAACACACTGCTTTGGCTGTAATCCCATACCAAAACACGCATCTAAGAAGGTATCCGGATTTGGTTTGTGATTCTTCACATCTGTTGCTGTCACTAGGATATCCAGCTTGCTCAAAATATCTGTTTTGTCCAACAACTGTTCGGCACTTTTACGTTGACTGCCCGTTCCTACTGCAATCTTCTTGTTACCCAGATGCTCTAACAACAGAGAGTGAGTACAAGGGATAACGTCTCCTTTGTCTTCAATAGCCGCAAACGACGCCATTTTAAACGTAGAAACCGCTTGTGGGTCGAGCGATAAACCGTATTTGCTGTTCACCTCACCGGCTATCTTATAACTCGGCATGCCACCTAAACTATGTAGCCAAGACGCTTCAAAATGAAAACCAAACTCTTCAGCCGTTTGCTGCCACGCCTTTACATGTGCAGGCATTGTATCGATCAACGTACCGTCCATATCAAAGATTAATCCTTCATATGCCGTTAAATCTATTTTCATCACTACTACCACTCTTTAATAAAGTTACTGATACCATAACCAATATTCAGTATCATGGCGCCATATTACCGTTCAAAATGGATGTTTATGTTACAAATATCTAATTCTGTTTCGATTCAAGACTGGGAACTTCAGTTAACAGCGATCAGAGCACAAGGAGCCGGCGGTCAGAACGTCAATAAAGTATCGAGCGCGATACATTTACGTTTTGATATCAAGCACTCTACCCTACCTGACTTCTATAAAGAAAAGCTCCTCGCACACAAAGATAGCCGCATCACCAAAGACGGTGTGATTATCATTAAAGCGCAACAGTATAGAACTCAGGAACAAAACCGAGATGATGCTTTAGTGCGCTTGAAAGAATTGATCTTGGAAGCGACAAAGGTTCAAAAAGTAAGACGAGCAACTAAGCCGACGCGTGGCTCTCAGAAAAGACGTTTAGAAAGCAAAAAACAAAGAAGCACCACCAAACAGCTGCGTGGAAGAGTGAGCTGATGGCTTCATGCCCTCAGAGAACACATTACCCTAGAAGTATCTGTCAATTTGACTAACGAATCGATCTATTACGCTGTTTATTTGAAAGAAAGACTACTGCTTCTTTTTGACCGACAAAATCAGCTTGATCAACAACAGGCGCTCTTCGCTGGTCAGCAGACGACTGACCGCAGCTACATCTTCCGCTGTTACTTGTGATGCGCCAACAATATCAAGCACCACATCCAAATCCGTCACTTTTAAGGTTCTAGTGATTGAACGATACTGAGACATCTTGATGTCCGCCTCTCCGCGTTCAATCCTTTGATAGGTTTTTAAGCTCATTCCTGCACTCGAGGCTAACTTTTCTTGAGACAAGTTGGCTTGTTTCCTACGCTCAATCAGCGCCAATATTATGGGTTCTTGTGACATAAGCTCATCCTCAAAAGACAGTTATGTCCTAAATTCAGCAAGAAGCAGACCATATTGACTTGTGATGGTTTACATAAGCCATCAAAGGCATATTATTCGCTTGATAAAACCGTTACGTTTCATAAACCTTCACACTGATATCAGTTGTGAACGTACGGCTAGGTAACTTGAGTATTCAAGTGTTGGGAAATTAGAAAAATTGCAAATTGCGAATAAGAAAGACGTCATATTGGAAATTGCGAATCGTTATAAATTGGCATTTCCTTGCATTAAGCACGCATTAGAAACGGACAATGCCCGCTCCGAAATTATTGCAGTGCAGCATAGGCTACTCACTTACAAAGAAGTGCTGCTGCACGGAAGTATGTTGGAAGAGAAAGAATTGAAGCAGGCCTTTTCTGCTCTGAACCAAAATGAAAAAGGTGTCGCACAAGGCGGTATTCAAAGCATCAACGACGCAGTTAAAGAGATGGATGTGATTGTCGAAAGGTACAGTAGAAAAGCGTCTACTGAATTCTGTGCCTAATCCTCTGAACGGCTTAAACAAACAAAACAAAAACGGCCAGTCATAGTTGAATGACTGGCCGTTTGTTTAGCTAACATGAAGACGTGGGTATCTAACAAGACATCGCTCTTCTAAACCTACCGAGTAACATCAACGCGCCTAGCACGCCAAACGACAAACTGCCTCCACTGCCGCCTGAACCAGATGAAGTCCGTGCATTCACATAAGCCGTTCGCTTAGCTTCTGTTGCTGAAATTTGAACGGTTTCAGAACTATCTATCACACCACCAGTTACATCTGTAATCCAATCTCTGTAGTCATAGATTTCAGTGAATACCGAAGTTACTCTTGAGCTGCCACCACACGTTTCAGGACCAAAGCTGGTAATCCCTACTTGTCTGTAAACCGAACCATCCTTCCAGTAGACAGGACCTCCAGAGTCACCTTGACAAGTGCCACCGTACAAGCCAGAAGTAGCCACATCTCCAACGAAACAAATTTGATTCTCTGTTAACTCATTGCCAGCAGCAAATACCGTTTTACAAGTCGCATTGTCTACATAATTGAGGTTTGCTTTTTGTAGCAAAGTGGTTCCGTCGAAACCAGTGCGTGTATCACCATGGCCCACAGCGGTAAACGCCTCAGAAGAACTGCGATAACCATCCGAACTAGGACGCTTTACAACATCATTGATTGAGTCGATATTAAGTGCGCTTTCTAGCTTAAGAATAGCAACATCATTGCGTAATAGATCACTCAACGCATTTGAATAGTCACTGCGATAGTAAACTTCTGAGACTCGCGCTTTTTGGATGTTCCCATTAGGAAACTGAGAAGTATCTTCAATTTGAGGAACGACAACCGTAAATAACTGCCCTTCTTCATTGCCGTAAATACAGTGTGCTGCCGTCAGAATATGCGTTGGATCTAAAATTGTTGCTCCACAGTAAGGGCCTGTAGAGTAAACACCGTCATAATCAATACGATCAATGAACAAGCTCGCCATCGAAGGAAACTCAGTGACCGAAGCATTGCTACCATTCACGATATAAGGTGTTACACCCGTATTAGGAGTACTTTCGACCGAGTTTTCTGTCGCCATAACACTTGATGTGTAAATCAATGGCGCTAAAAGCCCTAAGACGGCTTTACGAACCGGACTCATTGTATGGTTTACGTTCATAGTTAACTCCTTGTAACCCCTACGACTTATTTACAAAAATGATGAATCGTCACCATAACACGTCACAACCGTGATTATAGTAAGTATTTGTAACGATATCGCCACATATCTCATTTTATAAACGAATTTTAAGTAACCGTTGTTAGTGGGTAACGCTAAACCTAATACGCTCGCAAAACATACGCTACCAAAAACAAAAAAGCCTACCGTTAGGCTTACCAATAAAGAGAAGCAAACAATAGGCTTTCGTTAAACTTGGTGTTTTCTCTTAAAAGAGATTAGCCACGGTAGTAACGCTGAGGTACGAAAGGCATTTTTTCTACTGTCATTGGTAGCTTCTTGCCACGAACGTCAGCGAATACTTCAGTGCCAATTGCTGCTAGGTCTGTACGAACGTACGCCATAGAAACTGGCTTGCCTGCATTAGGGCCAGCAGTACCACTTGTTACAACACCAATCTTGTTGTCTTCAGCATCGAACAATTCAGCACCTTCACGTACTGGTGCTTTAGTTTGACCCACTAGACCAACACGTTTACGTTGAACATCTTTCGTTGCGATTTGCTCAAGGATGATATCAGCGCCTGGGAAACCGCCTGCACGCTCACCGTCAGTACGACGAACTTTTTGAATACCCCATAGAAGGCTAGCTTCTACTGGTGTTGTCGTTGTGTCTAGGTCGTGACCGTATAAACATAGACCACACTCAAGACGAAGCGAGTCACGAGCACCAAGGCCAATCCACTCAACTTCTGCTTCTGATGTTAGTTTACGAGCAAGTGCTTCAGCGTGATCGTTCGGTACTGAGATTTCGTAGCCGTCTTCACCGGTATAACCACTGCGGCTTACAATGCACTCTACGCCGTCGATATCGACTTTTTGAACGTCCATGAACAGCATGTCTGCAACACTTGGTTGGAAACGAGCAAGAACTTCAGACGCTTTCGGACCTTGAAGTGCTAATAGAGCGCGGTCATCAATCACTTCCATTTCTACGTCTGCAGGAAGGTGAGCCGTTAGGTGGTCGATATCTTGTGTTTTACACGCCGCGTTCACAACAACAAATAGGTGATCGCCAAGGTTAGCAACCATAAGATCATCCATGATGCCGCCCTGTTCATTAGTAAAGAAGGCGTAGCGCTGCTTACCAGAAGGCAGGTCGATAATATCTACTGGAACCAGAGATTCTAAAACAGCGGCTGCATTTTCACCGTGTAGACGCAGTTGCCCCATGTGAGAAACATCAAAAAGACCAGCAGCGTCACGAGTGTGTAAGTGCTCTTTCTTTACACCTAGTGGATACTGAACTGGCATGTCGTAGCCAGCAAAAGGAACCATTTTTGCGCCGACTTCAACGTGAAGTGCATGCAGAGGTGTTTTTAGTAGGTCTTGATTAGCGTGTTCTTGAGTCATTTTATTCTCCATGAAGCGTTGCAGGCTTTCCAAATCGAATCTGCCGCTTATATCTCTATTTAGAGTCGCCTCTAACGATATGGGTTAACGTTAGAAACAGTAGATAGTAAAAAGTGATGTCTTCTATATAGGCTTTTATTACTAGCGTTATAAAAACAGACAGCAGTACAAAAACTCTACAACTCACTTTCTAAGAATTCACTTCAGTAAACTTCAATCAACATGAGTAAACCGTGTTCACTATAATAAACAAGGCTGAGTCAGTTTTACACCCTTAACAAGATTAAAACGGCTCAAAATGTGACATTTAACAATTTAAAAACAATTATTCGATGCATACAAAAACGCGATATTGATGATTTTCACATCAATATCGCGTCATTTAGCAAACGTTAGAAACAAAAGCAAACGTTTGCATCCACTATAAGAAATTCGACCTTTGTTAATTTATTTTGCTGTCACCCACAAAATGAGCGCGTCTTCTGCGCTAGTCGAGATAAGCATGTGACCCATATTGGCATCGTAATACATGCTGTCACCTTCGCTCATGGGTACCGGCTCATAGAATTCTGAGTAGAACATCACATCACCAGAGATCACCATCAAGAACTCCTCACCATCGTGGCGAACCCAATCGTTATACTCTTCAAAGGTGCGTGCTCTCACTCGGCTCTTGAACGGCATCATCTTCTTATTCGAAAGTTCTGTCGCGAGCAGTTCATGCTCGTAAGTCGGAGTTGGGTGAGGTTTACCCTGACCTGCTTTAGTTAAGTCACGACGTCCTGTGGCAACCTTTTTTCTTGGTGGCTCAAAGAGTTGCGGCATATCAATTTGCAAACCCATAGCCAATTTCTGCATCGCTTGGAACGTCGGTGAGATTTGTTCGTTCTCGATTTTACTCAGCGTAGAGCGCGCCAAACCAGTACGTTGGCTCGCCTCTTCTAACGTAATGCCCAGCTTGCTGCGGATATCTTTAATACGCTGGCCGAGCCTAAGTGGTTCGATATTCTGATCTAACGTCTCTTTCGCCAACGTTAAAGATGGGTACTCATCATAAATGTCTTCTGACATAGGTCCCTCATTCATTTCTTACTTCCTGTCTATTGATTTCATTGTTGCATGAAGCGCTTTGTTGATTAAAGAGCACACAGGGAAATAAAGCGTGCTCCCTGTAGCAAAACGAGAAAATCTGTTTCCTATTGGAAATTTTTGTTGAAAATTGATTTTATCGGAGCTATGTTATCGACTTGTTAGATGAAGAGATGCTACTTCAGCTTGCAGCAAGTGATAGATTTAACATTTGTAAGAGCTGTTTTTTTACCCGAAATTTTTGGGAACCAATTCGTGCTGCATTGACCCTACAACGATCGCTTTGACGCTATGGTCGTATAAATAAGAAGCAACGCACTATTTATACACCTATATAACGCAAACGATACCGATGCAGAAATCAACGTAAGACCTAATGGACTATAAAAACAATCACCATTAGCTTAATGAAAGGTCTCGACAATGAACGCTTATCAAAATCATAGCTTAGACAGTTTTTTCTCTACGAACCTATCTGCGACTGACGACGCAGTATTTGCTGGAATCCAAGCAGAGAACACTCGTCAAAACGAACAAATAGAACTTATTGCTTCTGAGAACATCGTTTCTAAAGCAGTAATGCAAGCTCAAGGCACTTGCCTTACCAACAAATACGCAGAAGGCTACCCAGGTCGTCGTTACTACGGTGGTTGTGAGCACGTAGATACAGTAGAAGCTATTGCGATTGAACGTGCTAAGCAGCTGTTCAAATGTGAATACGTAAACGTACAGCCTCACTCTGGCGCTCAAGCGAACGGCGCAGTTAAACTTGCCCTACTTCAACCTGGCGACACTATCCTAGGTATGTCTCTAGACGCTGGTGGTCACCTTACACACGGTGCGCGCCCTGCAATGTCTGGTAAGTGGTTCAACGCAGTTCAATATGGCGTAGACCGCGACACACTTGAAATCGATTACGAAGCGGTTCGCGCTTTAGCAATTGAAAGCCAACCTAAAATGATTATTGCTGGTGGTAGTGCTATCCCACGCGTTATTGATTTCGCTAAGTTCCGAGAAATCGCTGACGAAGTTGGCGCTATCCTAATGGTCGATATGGCACACATCGCGGGTCTTATCGCGACAGGTGCTCACCCTAGCCCACTACCACACGCACACGTTGTGACTACAACAACGCACAAAACACTTCGTGGCCCACGCGGCGGCATGATTCTGACTAACCACGAAGACATCAACAAAAAGATCAACTCTGCAGTGTTCCCTGGCCTTCAAGGTGGCCCATTAATGCACGTTATCGCGGCTAAAGCAGTGGCGTTTGGCGAGGCACTTGGTCCAGAATTTAATACTTATATTGATTCAGTGATCGACAACGCAAAAGTTCTTGCTGAAGTGTTGCAAACTCGCGGTTGTGACATTGTGACAGGCGGAACTGACACGCACCTAATGCTGGTTGATCTTCGTCCTAAGGGCTTGAAAGGTAACGTAACTGAAGAAGCATTAGAGCGTGCAGGGATCACATGTAACAAAAATGGCATACCATTCGATACAGAGAAGCCTATGATTACTTCTGGTATCCGTTTAGGCACGCCAGCTGGAACCACTCGTGGTTTTGGCACTGAAGAATTCAAACTTATCGGTGAATGGATCGGCGATGTACTTGATGGCTTAGTTGAAAGCCCTGAAGGCAATGCTGAAGTTGAGCAACGTGTTCGCAAGCAAGTTAAAGAGCTTTGCAAGCGCTTCCCTCTTTACCGTTAAACCGTTTTTAAGATTTAAATTAAAACCTCATAAATTTTTGGAGAATAAGCAATGGACAATACACTAAAGTTTGCAGACAGCCACGAGTGGGTAAAAGACAACGGTGACGGTACTGTAACTATCGGTATTTCTGAGCACGCTCAAGAGATGCTAGGTGACGTTGTGTTTGTTGACCTGCCTGACACTGGAGACGAAATCGAAGCTGGCGAAAGCTTCTCTCTAGTTGAATCAGTGAAAGCAGCTTCTGATATCTACGCACCAATCTCTGGCGAAATCGTAGAAATCAACGAAGAATTAGAAGATAGCCCAGAGTTAATTAACGAAGAATCTTATGAAGGTGGTTGGATTGTTAAAGTGAAGATGTCTGATGCGTCTGAACTAAACAACCTTAAAGATGCGGAAGAATACCTAAGCTCTATCGAAGAAGACTAATAGGTTCCTCATTACGATAAAGCTGCTCTTTGGAGCAGCTTAATTTTAGGGGCTAGCTCACGGCTCCAGAGAGAAAGTAGAACATATCATGACTGAATTACTTCAAAGCCAATTACTGAAAGACTTGGGTACGCAAAACGAGTTTGTTGCTCGTCATAACGGCCCGAATAAAGCAGACCAGCAAAAAATGCTTGAAGCGATCAACGCGACTAGCCTAGACGCACTGATCGACGAAACGGTTCCTGCACAAATCCGTCTTGAAAAACCAATGACACTTGCTGCTCCATTGAGCGAAATGGACATGCTGACCTCTCTTAAAGAGATCGCTAACCTAAACCAAGTGAAACGTACTTTCATTGGCCAAGGCTACTACAACACATTCACTCCAAACGTTATTCTACGTAACGTTTTAGAGAACCCAGGCTGGTACACAGCTTACACACCATACCAACCAGAGATTTCTCAAGGTCGTCTTGAAGCTCTACTGAATTACCAACAAATGGTAATGGACTTAACTGGTATGGAAATCGCGAACGCGTCTCTTCTTGATGAAGCGACAGCGGCTGGCGAAGCAATGACACTGTGTAAGCGTGCTGGTAAAAGCAAGAGCAAAGTATTCTTCGTTGCTGACGATGTTCACCCTCAAACACTAGAAGTTGTTAAAACTCGTGCTGAGTACATCGGTTTTGAAGTAATGGTTGGCGCTCTTGAAACACTTCCAGAGCAAGACGTATTTGGTGCGTTAGTTCAATACCCTGGCACAACAGGCGAAGTTCGTGATCTAACAGACATCATTGCGAAAGCTCAAGCTAACAAAACACTAGTTACAGTTGCTACTGACCTACTTGCTTCTGCTTTACTTAAGCCTGCGGGCGAGATGGGCGCAGACGTAGTTATCGGCAGCGCACAACGTTTCGGTGTTCCTATGGGTTACGGCGGTCCACACGCTGCATTCATGGGTACTCGTGAAAAGCATAAGCGTACAATGCCAGGTCGCGTAATCGGTGTTTCGATCGATACGCACGGTAACCAAGCGCTACGTATGGCGATGCAAACTCGTGAGCAACACATCCGCCGCGAAAAAGCGACATCGAACATCTGTACAGCTCAAGCACTTCTAGCAAACATGGCGTCTTTCTACGCGGTTTACCACGGTGCAGAAGGCCTACGTACTATCGCTCGTCGTACACACCACATGACAGCTATCCTAGCGGCTGGCCTGACTAAAGCGGGTTACGAGCTAACGAACAACAGCTTCTTCGATACCATCACAATCAACTCAGAAGAGAAGACAGATGCACTGTACGCAAAAGCGCAAGCAGCAGACATCAACCTTCGCCTTCTTAAAGGTAAGATCGGTATCAGCTTAGATGAAACAACAACGATCGACGACGTGAACGCATTGTTCGCTATCTTCGACGTGAAAGAAGACGTTCAAGCATTATCTTCTGACATTGCATCAAACGAGTTTGCAGCAATTCCAGAAAACTGCCGTCGTGAATCAGAGTTCCTAACTCACCCAGTATTCAACACGCACCACAGCGAAACGCAAATGATGCGTTACCTAAAACAGCTTGAGAACAAAGACTTCTCACTAACGCACGGCATGATCCCACTGGGCAGCTGTACGATGAAGCTGAACGCTGCTGCTGAGATGATTCCAGTAACATGGCCTGAGTTTGGTTCAATTCACCCATTCGCACCTCTTGATCAAGCAGCGGGTTACACAGCACTAGCGAAAGATCTTAAAGAGAAGCTATGTGAAATCACTGGTTACGACGATTTCTCACTACAGCCTAACTCTGGTGCATCTGGTGAATACGCAGGTCTAATCGCTATTCAACGTTACCACGCAAGCCGCGGTGAAGCTCACCGTAACGTTTGCCTGATTCCAAGCTCTGCGCACGGTACTAACCCTGCAACGGCATCTATGGTTTCAATGAAGGTAGTGGTAGTTAAGTGTGATGAAGATGGCAACATCGACATGACAGACCTAGCAGCGAAAATCGAGAAGCACAAAGACAACCTATCAAGCATCATGATCACTTACCCTTCTACGCACGGCGTATACGAAGAGCAAGTGAAAGAAGTGTGTGAACAAGTTCACGCAGCGGGCGGTCAGGTTTACCTAGACGGCGCGAACATGAACGCTCAAGTAGGCCTAACTTCACCTGGCTTCATCGGTTCAGACGTATCTCACTTGAACCTACACAAAACATTCTGTATCCCACACGGTGGTGGCGGTCCGGGTATGGGTCCTATCGGTGTTAAATCGCACCTAGCGCCTTTCCTACCAGGTCACATCGAAAATGGTGTACAAGGTTCTGACTACGCGGTATCAGCAGCAGATTTAGGTAGTGCTTCAATTCTACCTATCTCTTGGGCTTACATCGCAATGATGGGCGAACCTGGCCTAACAGACGCAACGAAAGTAGCGATTCTGAACGCGAACTACGTGATGGAAAAACTACGTCCTCACTACCCTGTTCTTTACCGTGGCACTAACGGCCGCGTAGCGCACGAATGTATTATCGATATTCGTCCACTTAAAGAAGACACAGGCATCAGTGAAGAAGATATTGCTAAGCGTCTAATGGACTTTGGTTTCCACGCGCCTACTATGTCTTTCCCAGTAGCTGGCACACTAATGGTAGAGCCAACTGAATCAGAAGATTTAGAAGAGCTAGACCGTTTCTGTGAAGCGATGATCGCAATCCGTCACGAAATGGCAGCAGTAAAAGCGGGTGAATGGCCACTAGACAACAACCCTCTAGTGAATGCACCGCATACACAAGTTGACCTTTCAGGCGCTGAATGGGATCGCCCTTACTCTCGCGAACTGGCTTGCTTCCCATCGAAAGCAACGAAGAACTCGAAGTACTGGCCTACTGTTAACCGTGTAGACAACGTATACGGCGACCGTAACCTAATCTGTTCTTGTCCAAGCATCGATAACTACGAAGACTAATTCGTAGCGGCTCTATGCAGCAAAACATAACAAAGGCGAACCAAACGGTTCGCCTTTTTGTTGTCTGAAATTCAAGGTCTACAAATGCATTGACCTTACCGTAAGGGAAAGGTTTAAGGTGAAATGAATCCAATGATGAATGAGGAAACGATGATGGGATGTTGTAACAAAGCGCCAAAAGGTGGAGCCCCTCTTGGCTTGCTTCTAAAAGTCACGCTTGGAATTGGTCTTTTTGTGTTTCTGCTGGCGTTGTGGCAGTGAGAGGTTTATATAGAGCTAGGTTTGAAGCTAAGAAGTGATGGTATGAACAAGATAAATAGCGCCAAGTTGGATATTGGCGCCACTGTCGTTTGTTAGGCAACTGCTGATATTTGTGAGATCTTTTCTTTACTCGATTTCACTGATAATGCGTGTTCAGAAGGCAGTTTATCAAGAGCAATCACTGTATTACGAATAAGCTCTGCATCAGGATAAACATTACACTCTTTTTTCAAAATTGAATTTAAGTCTTCAAGAAGGTTATCAATACCTGTTGCTAGTAACCATTCATCATTTAACGTAATACTCGTATTTATAATATTAAGAGAAGAACTTAACGCGTTAACGTATACTTTTTGCTCATTCCAACTTAACCTCTCTTGCTCATGGCGATAAATACTTAACCGCAAAATATCATTGTTTAAAGAGTTGTATCGAGAGTTTAGCTTTGTTTCTAAATTTCTTGAAAGCGGTGTAACCTTATCGTCAACGAGTGTCTGCAGTGCCCCTTTCATATTATCAACGATCATATGAACTTCTGTTTTTGAATGTTCGAGTTCGACGTTAACTGCTGACTTGAGCTCTACTTTCAATGCTTCTTTATCACGTTCATATGCTTTAAAATTAGAAAACCAATTGTAACCAATTAAGAATATACCGACTGTAATTACGGTACCTAAAGTCCAGTGAATGGTACCTAGTAAAGACTCTTGATGTTCTTTCATCATCGCCACTTGCTGCTTTAATAATGCTATCTGTTCATTAGCTATTGTTAAATCAGAAGCTGGCTCTGAAGCTACCGCAGGACAAACTATTAGCAATAACATTATTATTAATTTGTTCAATTTCTTACTTTCCTTCATATTTTGCCTAACAGCTATTAGATAGAAAAATTCTGCATTTAAATACAGAATTCTTCTATCTAGCTACTTATGCCATCAATTGTACTAACCTTTATCTATCCATAACAACCACTTATACCGTCGCCTCAGTGATTAGCGTGGCAAATATAGAATTTATCGGTCGAGTATGATTCCCACAAAATCATTAACTTACGCGCGTTAGAGATGTGTTTTAACCATCAGAACCCGTGACTATCTCAGAGTGAGTTGAACTCTATAAATCCAAAACTTGACCCTATACGGTAAGGTGTTTATATTGTCGCCCGCCCAACGGGGCACATCCTAAAATACACACCGGCCATCCTGCCATCATTCGTGTATTTATATTGGTGTTGTGAACTTCCATGCTAACGAAATTTCGTCCTTTTACTCGTGAATCGGGTGCACTTATGCATCTTTCGGTTCCAATCATTTTGACTCAAATAGCTACCCAAGCGATGGGATTTGTCGATACGACAATGGCTGGCCAAGTAAGCCCTGCCGATCTCGCCGCTATTGCACTTGGCACCAGCCTTTGGATTCCTGTGTTGCTGCTACTGCGTGGGGTGATTATGGCGTTAACGCCTGTTGTCGCTTACCACCGCGGCGCACGTGACTTTCAAAGTATCTCTGTCGAGTTCTTCCAGATGGTTTGGTTGGCATTAATTGCTAGCGTACTGCTTATCGCTTACTTGGTGAGTGCGAAACCGATCTTAGAATGGATTGGCGTAGCCGCTGAGATCATTCCAATTGGCAGTGACTATGCGTTTGCCCTAGCCTTTGGTGTACCGGGTATTGCCCTGTTCTACACCTTGAACGGCTTCTGTGAAGGTATGAACAACACCAAAGTGCCGATGATCATTTCGGTAATAGGTTTGCTGATTAATATTCCAGTCAACTACGTGCTTATTTACGGTAAGTTTGGCTTCCCTGAAATGGGCGCTGTGGGTTGTGGTTGGGCAACAAGTTTGGTGTATTGGTTAATGTCGGGAATGCTGTATTCCTACATTAAAGGTCATCACCACTACAAGACCATCATCAAGTTTTCAGATGCGAAGCCAAAAGCAAAAGAGATGCTTCACCTTCTAAGATTAGGTTTACCTATCGGGATGAACATCGCTGTATGTGGCAGTATCTTTGCGGTAATCGCACTGATGATTGGTCGTATAGGTGCAGAGAACGTGGCAGCCGCGCAAATTGCACTTAACATCTCGAGCCTAACTTACGTGATTCCGATGAGTATCTCTTTTGGCATTACAATTCGTGTTGGGCATGCACTAGGCGAGAAAGATGAACTAGGCGCAATTGAACGCAGTAAAGTAGGTATCTTGGTTGCAGCTTTGATTTCATTGCTTTCGGTTGCAATGTTCTTGCTGTTCCCAGAGTGGATCATTAGGCTTTACACCACCGACCCTGCAATTAGCGCAACGGCAGCGGTATTGTTGACCTTTACCGCTATGTACCAATTCAGTGATGCATTGCAAACCTCTGCTAACGGCGCACTGCGTGGTTATAAAGATACTAAGATCCCGATGATCTTAGCTATCGCTTCATACTGGGGCTTAGCGTTACCACTGGGTATGGTGTTGGGCTTAACAGACCACATTGTTCCAGCAATGGGTGAAGAAGGCTTTTGGATTGGTATTCTAACGGGCTTGAGTGTGTCAGCCGCTCTGATGCTACTTCGCTTACGTTACGTGATTAAGAAGCGTGACTTGCCACCAGCAGATGCGGTAACAGCAAATTAAGATAAACCAATAAACTGATACAAAAAAGCGTGTTACTGCCATTGGCGATAACGCGCTTTTTATTCGAAGTCTTAAAATCAGTTACAGGGTTCGGTTTAACAATTGTTGTTTACAATACGAACTGTACACTCACATCCTTCATCAGGACATTGGCTGCCATTTGTTCGGCCAAAAGAGTCATAAAGAACAAAGCAACCTTGGCGCGTCTCTAGATCCGCATCCGTTATGTTCGTACTATCTAATTCAGCTTGGGTAAAGTCGTATTCATACCCGATCACAGTGTGTCGATTACCAAAATCAGAAGTTAAGCTGTCATCATCTGATAAGGTCATAAAATCGATCATCGTCAATTTGTCGCCCGACTCCCCTCGGCTTTCCGGACAAAGTGTGCCCCAGTCAACCTCAACACTACCGATACCAAAATCGATCACATAGTTGCTCTGATCTCCTGGGTTTGATGCATCAGGGTTAAGCCCAACGATAATAGCTTTAGAAGTCACTTGCGTGATCACGCCTTCCATCGCACCCGCAACACCTTCAAGTACCGCTTCTCTCGCTGATTCCTGAATACCAAGGAATCTTGGAGCAGCCGTTACCGCTAATACTCCGAGTATCACGATCACGATGATTAATTCCATTAAAGTAAATCCGTTTTTCTTCATGACATCCGCATCTTTTGATAACTTAAACATTCAATAACCCAATGAATTACCTATAACTATACGCCTCAAATAGGACTCATAACACTCCACGGCTATCGCTTTTTATAACGCTGGTTGTGGTATTTGTTCCCTTTAGAGGCTGAAAAGATAACTGGAAGCGTTATCACATAAGGTGTCAGCGGGTTTAAATTCGATCAAATGCGTGGTGCAACTGAAAGTATCGATGGAAGAAGGTTTAATTGATTTATTTGAACTGAGGCTCGCTGCGTATAATCAAAGTTAGACCATTTTTGAGTCGCCCTTTGTGTTTCTACACTTAAGAAAGCAAGAAATGAAATAGAATCCATAAAAAAGCGCGTTATTGCCATTTGGTAATAACGCGCATCTATAATCGTTGTACGACTATCGCAACATTAGTTCACTGCTTTCACGTAAGGAAGCACTCGGAACCCATCGCGTACTTTCTGGCTTGGGATGTAATGACGGAAAGCTAAGTTAAACGCACCAGAGTCATTTTCGGTTTTGATATTATTTACAGCGCCATCACCACAGCCGAAACTTAGTGTGTAAGTTCCGTCTGCATTTTTATCAGCCGTATTCGAGCTTACATTCGCTACATCATCAAACATGAAGCCTTGCTTGTTGTAGACCGTTACTGACCAAAACGCTTGGTTTTTAGGGTCTTCAAAAGTTACCTGATGACAAGTATCTGTTGGGAAGTTTCCAGAGATTTCATAGATGTTATCTTCTAGCTGTGCGCCTCCCCAACCGACAGCTGCGCCAACTGCGTATTTCTCTTTAGTAAACATCTCTTTTGAAGCATCTTCAGGGCTTGTAAACATACCAAATGTCGCTTGAGCGCCATCTCGCTTAAGTATTGTTGGCATTTCCATCTTAAGGCTCGTCTCTACCTCTTCAAAAGATTTCTCATCCACTTGCATAGCAGTAAACTCGCCATCCGCTTTTGCATCAATGCTCATTTTATCTTGGATTTCATGAACTTCATTTTTCGAGAATGTCGCGTCGGTACGAACAATGACGTAAACGTGATCACCGCTATGAGTAGAAAGATCAAACGTACCTGAACCGTATTGCATTGGCTGAATGCGGTGATCTTCAGTAATCACTTCCATCGACATGTACTTGCCTTCAGGGATCTCAGGTAACGTGACGGTCGCCCCCTTTGATACATTAATTACTGCCATTGAGTAGTAGGTGTCTCGGTTCATTCGAACCACATCCTGTTCATCTGTTGGCGTTAGCTCGCGTTACGTTCCTCTCTTTGATTAAAACACTTAACGACACCAATAAGTTTAGATCCAGCCGAGAAAGCTGTTGTTCGATAGTCATCATAAGACATGCATCTGAGTAATATCACTCGTTAAATAATTGCACCATTGTGACTAACAAACAAGTCTCTGTTTAAACGATGGCATTTATATCCAACTAAAAAGGCGAACCCATCGGTTCGCCTTTTTGTTTAAAGATTCGTATTTATCGATTGATCGCCAAATATGAGCCAGCAGCAATCATTATTCCACCAGCACTTTGGTTTAACCTTTTATGTGCGCGTGGCGTTTTTAACAAACCTGCCATTCTGCCCGCGCCCACAGCGATAAGCATTAAGCCTGACATCAGAGCAACAGATGCTAAAGCAGAAACTAATACGATATCTTGTGAGCGCAGAACAGTCAGATCAATAAAAGTCGGCAAGAACGAAATATAAAACAGAATCACTTTAGGGTTCGATGCTGAAATCAAAAAGCCTTGCGCGAAACTCGCGAGTTCAGATTTCTGACTCTGTTTGGCCGCAAGTTCCGCAGAGCCTTGCACTTCAGGCAGGCTCTTAAACATCTTGTAGCCCAAGTAAATCAAATAAGCTGCACCAACATAGCGAATCACCTCAAACGCAATCGACCAATTCTCGGCAATCGTTGCTAGACCGAAACAGGCAAGCGCAAGGTAAATAAGATCACTGCATATCATACCTAACGAAAGCGTGACGCACTTTCGCCATCCTTGAACCATAGCACGAGCTAAAATGGCAAAGACGCCAGGCCCCGGAGTAATACCAAATACAAACATGGCAATAAAGAATGTAATCGCACTTTCTAATGACATTGGACTGTCCTTTTCTATAACCCAACATAATTGATCATGAACGTATCATGGAGCTTCGATTCTGGTAAAGAACGTTTTTTACTAAATACGATTTACACAACTCATGTATTGAATAAGTGTCGCACGTAATTTACCCACCAGACTTAATTAAACCTAAACCTAAGTACTTTTCGTTAGGGCATAAAAAAGGCGAACCTATTGGCTCGCCTTAATCATTTTGTTCGCCAGAATCGTTTAGTCGTTACGAATGGGTGATAACAACTCAGGGTTAACCACCAAATTTCTCACACCGTGGGCGTGATCTTCGTTAAAGTCATTGCCTTCACACCAGCTACCTACTGTCGCGATATTTACTTTCGCGACTTGTGGTCTAACGCTCCATGTTACTTGGAAAGGTGAACCTTGCTCATTATAACCAGGACCCGTTGTAGAGCCTGCGTATTGGATCGCTGAGCCCGTATCTTGTGGGATGTTTGGTGCTTGGTGTAAGCCGTTCACTTTTGAATGTTTAGCGAGCGCTTCAAAGTCGGGTGCTTTGTCGTCATTCACTAATACGTAAACTTGGGTTTCTACACGCAGTTGCGGGTTGGTAATCGCATCGTTAAAACAAGCACCCAGTGTTTCACCCGGTTCAACTTGCGCCGTTGAATAAACATAGTGAACTTCAATGGTGTCACCCGAATGCAAAGAACCATGCTCGCTCGGACAAACCTTGCCCTCAAATGGTTTCAGCTCAGCAGAACTCAGCTTGCCTGTGTATTTAAAGCCACTCTGGAATCCCTTACCATCACCGTTACCAGCGTATTGAGTAAACTCTCCACCTTTATGCTCAGCATTTTTATGGAAGTGAATATTACATAAGTTCATCGCTGTTGAATCAGGGGCATCCGAGAACAGCCTAGTATTTTTACCTTCTAATGAACCCAAATCTCGTGGAGCTTGCGGTCCAAAACCTTGTCCTTGGGTATTTTCAGAAAGCTTCGCTCTTTGTTCTGCGATAACTCCATCTGATACAGACTCATGGTTCGCGTCTGATGCATTTGCATGAGCTGACAACATCACCAATGCGGCACTTAAAAACACACTCTTATTCTTCATTTTTCTTCCCTAGAATATTGATAACTAAACCCAAACCGACTTAACAGCAAACATCTTACTATGCTCATAAGTGAATATAAGACTTGTCTTTGTAAGATTAGATTTCATTGCTTACTTTGGGATGAGTATTAGAACCCTTGATGCATATAACAAGTCAAACAGGGTAAATTCGGCGAGTCCCTTCCAGAACGAATAATTTCCTATTTACGTTAACCGTCGCCTGACTCAGCGCTCAGATAAGTGAGCACGATTCTTAGGAAGAACGGTGGCCAGATTTAGAAGATCAAAAAAGGCGAACCACTTGGATCGTCTTCACGTCTCATTTTATCTATTGGTTTGCTTTCTTGGTTGACGGTTTAACCGTTACCGGTGGCAAATATCCCAAACGTCATGACGTTCAATGCATCTGTCACGCCCTCTAGTGATTTAATCACCGTCTTAGTCGGTTTATTATGACGAATAAAATAGCTTCCGATGCCTTTTTCACCGCCACTCTTAGCATCGCTTTCAGTTGTTTCTGTCGCTTCTATTTGAGAAGGCTCCACTGATTCTGGCTCTGCATTGGCGTGAGCTATCGTGTCTTTATTTGAATCAAGGTTAGTGAGTGGTTGATGATTAACGATTGAATCATGGGAAGAATCAACGCTGGTCTCAGCGTTTGTATCCTTTGAAGTCTCGAGATTACTCTCTCCCTCTATACTTTTCGACATAGCGTCTTCGTTGCTCAATGTCTCGTCGTCTAGCTGATGATTACTCGTTGAAGAACAGGCTGTTAAGAAGAACAGGCTAACGATGAATATGAGTAAGTTTCTCATCATAATGATAAAGCACGAATTAATAAAACATTGTTCGATTGTATTTTATTTGGCTGACGACATCCAGTGATAAGCGGAGTAAACACGAACAGTCACGGTCTTGAAGAGTAAACAAAAGCGTACGGGTTTAGTGCTTAAGAATAATAATTCGAGAGCTCAATTAGGTTGCCCGCCGCTTATCATCTGAAAGGTGGTGTCAGTTAGGCTTGGGGATTCACACGCTATAAGCTTAATCTTTACTGGAACACAGTTCAGAGATTCGGTCACACATGGCTTGGTTGACTGCGAAGTGGGTGTTGAGGAATGCTAGTTGGGCAAGTGCCGATTCAGCGGTGCGCTCGTAGCCTTGGGTAAAGGTTGGTAGCAATTGGGCAAACTTAGGGAAGCGTGCTTCTAGCCTTCTATCCGACATAAATTCATCAACGAATTCAGGCTCAGACTGTTCAGTTTGATCCACAAGATCGATCAAACGATCGAGTGCGTAAGATTGAACGAACCGACTGCCCGACAGCTTTTCGCCTCGGTTATAACGAGACATACCCACATAAAGATTGGTTAGAGCCTCACCAATGATCCAATCTTGGGAATTAGTGTCTGTCTCCCCTTTTATTGGTGAAACACAACACTGTGTATCAAATTCATGTTGCTGCCAAACAATACGCCCTTCAGCAAACGGAATGTGCGCTAACTCGTGGGGTTCAAACACTGCAAACTCACAAAAGATTCCGTCAGCGTACAGAACTTTATAGCCATCGACGGTATTTCTCACTGCGTAGTCGATTGAGTGAATATCAGATAGCCAATGCAAACTGTCTAAGAAATACTGCTTGTGCCCTGTTTGCACTATTGCGAAAAAATCGACATCTGAGTACTGATCAAGTCGTTCTGTTTCAATACCTACTGAGCCCAATCCCAGCAAAGCATGAGCCTTACCCGATGCTTCCAAAGACTCCCCAATAGCATCTAAACGCTGGAGTAATTTTTCTGGTGTGTTTATGTGTCTTGTCTGCATCACTTTATCCGTTTGCATTGCTAAATCCCCATCAAGTTGAATGCCACTCAACCTAACTGATAGTTAGAACATCTAAGAAGCTTAATTTATAAAATGTGTGTTTCGGATAACGATCTGCGCAAGTTATTGTTTGAATAACGACTGGATTTAGGAGTAAAAAAGAGTGCGTTCAACCGATAAACAACACTCTTCTATCATGACTTATCTTTTTAACCGCTGTTATTTTTAACAAGCTTATATTTTAAAAAATCTTAGCCTATAAAATCTTTAGGGTTAAACCGATGACTTCGCCAAGTAAGCGCCCATTTCTTCTTCTGGCACCATGCCTCCACCAGTCGCCCACACAAGATGCGTTGCATTCGCTAGCGTCGATTCATCAATTTGTAGACGAGCAAGGTATTCGCTATTTCGCTCAACATAAACCGCACCTGGCATACCCGCTAACGCTGAAGGTTCAAGTTGAATACCCTCTGCTTGGTTCAGTTCGCCTAGCAATTGATACATGCGTTCATCGGTTAATGTGTAATAACCATCAAGCAAGCGCTCCATCGCGCGACCCACGAAACCTGAAGCCCGACCTACCGCCAAACCGTCTGCGGCGGTGAGGTTATCGATACCCAGATCTTGCACCGCAATCTCATCATGCAAACCGGTATGAACACCGAGCAACATACAAGGCGAATGGGTTGGCTCAGCAAAAATACAGTGCACGTGATCACCAAAAGCCATTTTCAAGCCAAATGCAACACCACCGGGGCCGCCACCCACACCACAAGGCAAGTAAACAAACAATGGATGTTCTTTATCCACTGAAATGTGTTGTTGTTCAAATTGCTGTTTGAGCCTTTGCCCTGCCACCGAGTAGCCAAGGAACAGGGTTTGCGAGTTTTCATCATCTATAAAGAAGCAGCGCGGGTCTTGTTCTGCCTCTTTCCGTCCTTGTTCTACTGCAACGCCATAATCTTGTTGATACTCGACCACGTTAACACCGTGCTCTCGCAGTTTACTTTTCTTCCAAGCTCTCGCGTCTGCTGACATATGAACAGACACGGTAAAACCTAGCTTGGCACTCATGATACCAATCGACATTCCTAGGTTACCCGTTGAACCTACCGCAATGCTGTATTGTTGGAAGAAGTCACGAAATTCAGGTTCGAGCAACTTACTGTAGTCATCGCTCTCACACAGTAACCCAGCGTCAATGGCAAGCTTCTCGGCATGCGTTAGTACTTCATAGATACCACCGCGAGCTTTGATTGAACCTGAAATCGGTAAATGGCTGTCTTTCTTCATCATCAAACACCCTTTTATAGGCTGCTGATAATGCGCTTCCAATACTGATTTCATAGATGGAATGTCAGCAAGCTCAGACTCGATGATGCCATTAGTCACTTGAGTTTCCGGAAACGCCTTGGCTAGATAAGGAGCAAACCTTTGCAGCCTCAAACTCGCATCATGAATATCTTGTTCGCCTAATCCCACATAAGGTAAACCGCGCTCCAGAGTCGTCACATTTGGGTTAAACCAAACCACTTCTTCCAATGCAATCAATTGTTGAAGTAATGGGAAATCTGAGATGAGTTTATGGGTATTCAATATGGTCATGGATTACCTTTTTTGGTAAAGCGCGCGACGCTGGTTCAGTCATTAGTAAACCTATTTAAACGGTATTTGTGTAATCATTCAATGATCTGTAGGCTAGCCTGTCTTCTCATAAGCAAACAGTAGAACAACCTATGAGCGCCTCTCTTCGTAATAGCATTTTCGTCATGTTAGGGATTCTATTCCTAGCACTTAACCTTCGTGGGCCTTTTACGAGCTTGGCTCCTGTGCTTTCTCAGGTTATGGAAGGCCTCAACCTTACGTCGTCGGCTGCTGGATTCTTAACAGCTTTGCCACTGTTAACTTTTGCCTTATTTTCACCATTAGTCACCAAGATATCTCAACGAATTGGTCTAGAACCTAGCCTGCTCTTAGGCTTAGTTTTGATCACTACGGGTATTACACTGCGCTCTTTTGGAGCAATTCCGACGTTATACATCGGCACAGTAATGATTGGACTTGGTATCGCGATTGGTAACGTGTTGTTGCCCGTTGTAGTGAAAATTAGCTTCCCTACTCGTATTGCGACAGTCACTTCTTTGTACATTTTTACGATGGGCATCGGTTCGACGTTAGGCTCAAGTTTGATGGTGCCGTTTTCAAATCTAACCTTATTTAAGATAACGGGTTGGCAATTAGCGCTGTTAATGAACCTAATATTCCCAATATTAGCTCTGATGATCTGGTTGCCTAAAATCAGAAAACGCTCTTCTATATCGACCAATAACAAGCATCAAGAAAAGCCGATTCCGATGAAAAAGATGATCAAGAGTGGCGTTGCATGGCAAGTGACACTAGCTCTTGGGCTGAACTCATTTACCTTCTATTCTTTGGCAGGCTGGCTTCCACAGATCTTGAACGACCTTGGCTACAGCGAAATCGATGCGGGTTATATCTACGGATTTCTACAATTTTCGACTATGGTTCCGGGATTGCTGTTACTGCCGTTCTTAGGTAAAAGCGATAACCAACAATGGCTCATTACGCTTTGTACTTCGAGTGTATTTATTGGATTGATTGGGCTGCTGTACTTGCCTGAGTTTGCGATCTTTTGGGTGGGACTGTTTGGATTAGCCAACTGCTCTACGTTTATTATTGCGCTCTCTTTTGTCGGCTTACGTACATCGAATAGCAGCCAAGCCGCATCGCTGTCGGGTATGGCGCAAGGAATTGGTTATGCTTTAGCGGCAACAGGTCCAACGCTGGTGGGTAAGCTTCATGCTCAAACCGATTCTTGGAGTGTGCCGATTCTGCTGATCGCATCTGTTGCATTTGCGTGCACGATTTTCGCAGCACTGGCAGCACGAGACAAAAAAGTGAGCGTTTAGGACAAACAGAATGGTTATGGCGTCGCAACTTTATTGCTCGCGACTCTATTGCTGACGACGGTTTTGATGTATTCACTTGGCGACAAACCAAACTTCCCTTTAAAGCGCTGGCTAAAACGCCCTTCCGATTGATAACCGCAAGACTGAGCCAACATCGCCACATTCTGCTGTCCGTTTTGCATCAGATAAAGCGCGTGACTCAACCGAACTTCAGCCAACACCTCACGATATTGCATACCTTCAAGTTTCAATTTACGGATAAGCGTGGCGCGGCTCATCGCAAAGCGTTCCGCCACCGACTCTAGCGGGTGTTTCTCGTCCGGTGAATGTGAAAGGTAATGGCTGAGCTTTTGGCTAAAAGAGACGTTGGCACTGACAAACAATCGATGCAACACCCCTTTTTCGGCTAATTGCTGGTATAAGCCCTGCAACCAAAACTGCTGGGTCTCTTTACTCATGCTCTGTATATCAAACGAAAACAGGGCATTGAGTGAGTCTTGTAAGCTACGATCCGCTTGTACTGTAGGCAGCCCCAGATCATTCGAGCGTTCCTCACTTAAATCAAGCATCCCTTGAGAAGGTTGGAATTGAAAGCTGAATACTCGCGACAAGAAACGTCCTTTGTGGGGCATGTTCTCAAAACTTAGTGAAGCTGATGCCTCACACAACAACAGCTCAGAATGTGAGAGTTCTGCCGCTGAATCTCTCCAAAACAGGCGCTTACTGCCTGTAATGATCTGAATGATACTAGGAGATAGAATCCTCACATTACGCAGTTTTTGTAACTGCTCTGCACGAAAGATCGTCACTTGATATTGATGATTCATCTCATCCCCCTTGTTTATTTATTATCAACGACCAGCTATCGCATCAATAACTGGTCGCTTTATTAGCTTGTGTAAATTATCAACGTGTATAAAGCTATTAACGTATACAAATTATTGACGTACATAAGCCATTAACGTGTGTAAGTTGTAGTCAGTTTCGCTTTGTCTAAAGCCATGCTGTTCAACGTGAATCCAACCACAGCCGACGGCGTGTTTTCGTCTAGGTTGAGCTTATCCGTTGGCAATGCCCAAACCGTGAACTGGTAGCGGTGCATACCATCTTTTTCAGGAGGACAAGCGCCACCGAAACCTACCGTTCCATAATCTATGCGGCCCTCTTTGCCACCCACTTTAGAGATATCGACACCGCGAGGTAACTCGCTCACTGTCGCTGGAATATCAAACGCCACCCAATGCCAGAAACCACTTTCAGTTGGTGCATCTGGATCATAAGCCGTGATTGCAAAGCTTTTGGTTCCTGCTGGAGCATCTTTCCACATCAACTGCGGTGACAAGTTCTCGCCGTCACAACCCCAACTTGAATATTCAAACGTCTTCGCCATTGGGTGACCTTCTTGAATATCATGACTCGTTAATTCGAATGCCTGAGCCGAACCAGCTGTTAAGATACTAAGTGCCAATACTGATTTAATGAGTGTTTTCATGGTGGTTCCTCTGATTAGGTATGAGCCCAGTATAGTCCCCTCCATCCGCCCAACAATGACAATAAGTACACAATTACCTAGTTTAATCCATTCAAATGATACTTACTGTATTTTTAATTTATTATTTTAAAACATGACCCACTCGACAATTTGTTGTTAAAGGAACACTTGTTGACATTCAGGTTACAAATCACGTCCAAAACTCTTTAGACTCGCCCCACGACTTTTAACGAGAATGATTGGATGCGCAGGTTTACCTTAGCCCTTAGCTTGATCTTTTGGCTCCCAGCTCTAGCCAATGCCCAAAGTTTGCAAGACAAGTGGCAAACTCTGTATCAACTGAGCTGGCAATCATCCCCACTCTTAGTATCTCAACAAGAGTTGGCTCAGTATCCGAAAGTTCTGCTCCATGAAAATAGCCGCTATCCTGATTTCAACCAATTCAGTTGGGACGACATCGCAGCGTTAGCGTCAATACAAGATCACTGCCAAGCGATTGAAAGCAGTAACCCTTCATTACATGAAGCCATCGAGTTCGAGCTCGCTCTGTGTCAGCAACAAACATTGGATTCGATTTGGTTTGCAGCACACTCCAAACGTCACCCTGCCGGTGGCAGCTTTGCTGGTCGTTATTTAGCCGCTTACCCAGATGTGACCGAGCAGATACGCCCATTTTTGAGTCTTACCAACCCTCAGCACCCTTTATATAACAAACTAGAAAGCCTAAGTGCACAAGGCAGAGAAGCACTGCTCAATGGATACCGCGCTTGGCAACAAGATGATGTGCTTTGGTTAAGTGGCGAACAAGGCTGGAAAGCTATTCCCTTAGATGTTTGGCAACCTATCGCAGAGCAACAAGAGGTATCTTTGGCAGGTGAAACCTGTACTTTTCGTTACAGTAACGTGTGCTTAAACGAGCCTAGCAATGACAATCTGATCATGAAAACGTTGATCTTTACATTGCTGCTAACGTTGCTTTCCGGGCTCGCTAGAGTCTTATACCTAAGAACAAAACAACGAAAAGAGAGGCAGTTCGTTTTACAGCTTCTTACTCATGAACTGCGCACGCCTATTACTAGCCTAGGCTTAACCGTCGAAATGTTTAGAAATCGCTACGATGACTTTTCTGATGAAACTCAAAGTGCGGTTTGGCGTTTAATATCTGACTATCAAAGGCTTTCTCAGCTCACCGAAAACAGCAAAGTGTACCTAAGTTCGGATCAGTCAGAGCCTTTGTTGAAGCAAAACGCTTCATTAGAAGAGTGGCTCGATCATGTCTGTGAAAAGCACAATATTTCTTATCAATGTGAAGCGCGTGAAGTTGAACTGAACCTTCCCTATTACTGGCTAACCATCTGCTTGGATAATCTAATCAAGAATGCCAAACAACATGGTAAAGGTGAGGTTTTGGTAAAGGTCGAACTCGGTGACAAGCTGACGATTGAGGTACAAGACGAGGGGCACTTCCCTTCACCGATACAACGGCTCATGTCTGGTGTCACGCCAAGTGAAACGCACGAACTGGATAACATGGGCATTGGCCTGACTATTGTCGAGCACTTGATGAAGCAAGCGAATGGCCGCCTCATTATTCTTCGTAACCCAACCCGATGTATTTTGGAAATTGCTTATGAACACCCTACTGCTGATTGAAGACGACCAACTGCTTGGACAAGGCCTCGTCAGCTTCTTTGAATCCAATGGTTACCAATGCCTTTGGGCGAAGGATTCAGAGAGTGCCAGTAAGCAATGGTTTCGAGCCGATCTTGTGATATTGGATCGACAGCTTGAAGATGGGGACAGCTTGCAACACCTTCCAAACTGGTTGCTCCTCAAAGCGCAGCCTGTGATTGTGCTGACCGCTAAAGTCGAAGTTCAACAACGTGTTGAAGGTTTAATGGCGGGTGCCAAAGATTACGTGACTAAGCCATTTTCTAACGACGAATTACTTGCTCGAGTCATTACCCAGCTACGTCCGTTAGGTGTGAGCCTCTTAAATTACGCAAATATCCAAATCAACTTGTCGGAACGAATCGCTTATCTGGACGAAAGCCCAGTCACATTAAAACCTAAAGAGTTTCAGCTATTGGTACTGTTTGTTCAGAACCAAAGCCGAGTGTTTCACCGAGATGAGTTACTCAATAAAATTTGGGGGTATCAGGCCTTTCCTAGTACCCGAACTATTGATAATCACATACTGCGCTTACGCCAGAAGCTGCCAACATTGAATATCGAAACGCATCGCGGCGTTGGTTACCGCTTGGCTGGGGAATCATAATGAAAGTTACTTCGTTAGCCGCACTGCTCTGCACATTGCCGCTCGCAAGTCATGCGGCTTGGTTTACTGACACGCCATTGCAGCACACCTATCAATCGTTGCTTGATGGTCAACCTCAAGTTGCGTGGCAAGAGCTACAAATCGCACTCGATCAACAAACACTCGATAGTGAGCTTTGGCTGCCAGTCAAACAAGAGATATTAAGCCAGACTCAATGTGGAACCTCACTAAAACAAAGTGCAGAGCCGAAACACCACATCCAAGTCAGCTTCATTCGACGCTATGGCCTGTCGTCGCACGGTTATCAAATCAAAGTCTCTGCCGAGCAACTCAACAAAGGCTTAGAAACCCAAACTCTTTCTTTGGTATCGCCTAAAGGCAAAGTCCTTCTTGATGGGCAACTCGTTTCCAATAATGAGTATCAAGAGATTGAAACCAATGAAATGTTCATCAAACCCGAATCTGGTGTTTATCAACTAAAGATAGGTTCAAATCACTACCCTATTATTGTCGCTTTAAATAACAGTAATCGATGGCTGACGCTCGAAAGTAAACTCAGCGAACCACATATCGTGCTCTCGCCTCCAAAGGTGATCGACAACTGCCCCGACGCTAACGTGAGTTGGCAATGGTTTGATGAAAACTACAACCTGCTGGGTTACAAAGTGCCAATCAAAACAGCGCAAGCACCCGTTCCCACAGAAAGTCCACTTGGAACCAAAGCCAAGCACTTGAGTGCTTCGGTTGAAATGTTTGAATACCAAGGCGCTATTGAAGTCCAATATGTGCAGCGCGTCGCCGTGCCTTTCTAATGGAAAACCACTAAAGCCAAACAGAAAATAGAGACATATAGGTGACAAAGCACTAGCGCTACTTAGGTGTAATAACCGTAGTTACCCTTTACGGAATCTAAATATGCTCAGCGTACGTCACCCACTCAATCTTTCTAATTTTGCCATTGTGGCTTTAACAACAGCTTGTCTGTTTTCATCCAACGCACAAGCGAGCCAAATAACGCTCACCAGTAACAACAATACCGTCGCTACCTCATCGAATACTTTAGAGGTCGATTGGAACGGCTTAAGCGTTAACAGTGCTGCTCTCACCGTTGATAGCCAACCACAGAAAGCGACCAATCTGGTCATTGGCTTTTCAGATAAAGCTGACTCAGCAAAAATCGCCACTTGGACCTTAGTACCCAGTGGAATAAACGTTAAGGCAGAGCTTAATCAAGACCAGCTCACTTTTCAGTTCAGCTTACCTTCAAATATACAGGTGAAACGAAACAAACCCATCGAATTGGCGTGGTTTGATCTTGCCGAACAACAAACTCAGACACTATTTCTTCCGTTTAGTGAAGGTATGCGCGTGCCTACTGACAACAAGCTTTGGGCAAGTTATCTCGTCGGTAACCATTCTGGAAGTAACACTACTCAAGACTTGAAGATGCCTTTTTGGACAGTACAGCAAAACAATCATTTCATTAGCTATCAAATGGTTAATGCAACCAACAATCAACTGCTCTTTTCAGATGCATCCTCTAATGCTTCCTCAAATACAAAAACCAAAATTGATATGAAGGCAGCACACCAATTTACGATGCTCAATCAGTCACAACCTTTTCTTGTTCGTATCACCCTCGGAGACTCGTGGTTAGATGGTGCCAAACAATACCGAGATTGGCGCATCAATAATGACCAGTCTGAAACGCTTGTAGCAAAGCAAAAGCGCAATCCAGATGTGACTAAGTTGATCGGCGCGAGCCACGTTTACCTATTTGGCAAAGACCCATTAAGCATCCAAGATGTGAGTGACTGGTGGGGATTGAAAACATGGTATCTAGAGGGCTCTAAACTAAGCGTTTCTGCGGAAGCGAAAAGAGAACTGTCGTCACTATCTAAGGGTAAAGGTTGGTTCAGTCAGTATCACAAACAACTATTGTTGGACTCTATTATCCAGTCATTGCAGGTGTTATATCCTGTTGGTAATCCGACACTCGAAGACAACACGATTAAAGCGCAATACAAAGCAGCACAGGATAAGAAGAACTGGTTGCTAAAGCACGCTTCCCCGTACCTAAACTCGTCAGATACTTGGGGACAAGCGCTGTCTTCAGACATGGTCGCTAATCTAAATAAGGCAGGTTTAAAAAAACTGTGGCTAGGATTCGATAATTGGATGCCAGCATTCTATCAACCTAACGCTGTGGGTCTGGCAAAACAGTCCGGATATCTGGTCGGTACTTACGATTCCTACAACACCGCAATTCCTGCGAAGCTCAATGACAACTGGCTAACCGCTCAATTACCAGAGCCGATGCGTCAAAGTTGTGCGATTGAACTAGCGGATGGGAGTTTGAAAAAAGGATTTCGTGGAAACGGCTTTTACTTAAACCCGAACTGCCATTTAGAATACGTAAAACAGCGTGCTCAAGACATTATGAGATTCGGCAACTTCAACAGCTTGTTCTTAGATGTTGATGCAACCGCCATGGCACGTGAAGATTACCGCGTCTCTATAGACAGTAATGGCAATACAAACGACGAATCAGACATGCTTTCTGCGTTCAACAACCGAATGAAGTGGCTTAGCGAGCAACCTTCGTTAGTATTAGGCTCTGAAGACGGCAACAGCCTAACAACAAAAGGCATCGCGTTTGCACACGGCTTAGAAACGGTTGGTTTTGGTTGGACAGACAAAGACATGAAAGAGAACCGCCAATCTCCCTATTACTTAGGTCGTTGGTACCCAGACCAAAAGCCCGACTTCTTCTTTAAGCCGGCCGAGGTTAAAGAGCCCTATAAGTCGCTACTATTTTCGCCTCAATATCGAATTCCACTTTACCAAGCCGTTTTCCATGATGAAGTAATCAATACGCACCATTGGCATTCAGACAGCCTTAAGTTCACTAATGTACAAGCAGAACGTGACTTAACCGCCATGCTGTACAACACACCACCGATGGTTCACTTGACCAGAGATGAAGCTTTATCAAGTTCAAGCCAGAGAATCAAAGCACTCAAACACTATCAAGATGGCTTTGAACCAATGCACGAACAGTTATGGGATAAACAGTTAGTCGATTCCGAATGGTTAGATAAGAGCGGCGATGTTCAACAAACTGAGTTCAGTGACGGGAGTAAGATCATTGCTAACTTTTCTAACAAGGCATTTCGTTACAACGGTGTCGATATTGCTGCCCTATCGGTCAAAGCTATATTGGCGAATGGGCAAGTCGTCGACTGGCAGCCCGATCATAGTTAGCTTCGATACGGTTTAGACAATAACGAATAATAGGAAGCCTAAGCACTTAACCGCTAAGGTTTTCCCCGTTACTTTTGCTTCCTATTTTGAAAGGCAGTCAGTAGATAGTCGATAAAGACCTTTTTACGTTTCGGCATCAACTGCCTGTCTGCATACACTAGGCTTACTGAAACTTCCGGCATCTCATATTCAGGTAACAGACGAATCAGCTTACCTGTCTTAAAGTGTTCCCGACAAATGAATTCAGGAAGCACCGCCAAGCCGAGCCCATCCACACACGCTGTTAGGCATGCCGTGATGGTATTCACCCGCAACTGACACGGTAGATCGATCAAAATCGACTCTCCGCCTTCTAATTGTAAATGCCACTTGGGTAGACGCGCGGCCTTGTTCACCACCTCAATCATTCTGAATGGCGGTTCAAGATCATCGGGTGAAGAGACGTCATCGAACTGCTCTAAATACTCAGGGCTGGCTGCCAATACACGCTTTGATGTTGTGAGGTAGCGAGAAACCAAGCTCGAGTCCACTAGCTCACCAATTTGTGCGTAAAGATCGATCCCCTCCGCAATGATGTCGACTTCTCGATTCGACAGTTCTAAGTTCAAAGTCACGTTTGGGTGCTCTTTTAGGAAGCTGTGGATGTATTTAGCTAATACTTGATGCCCCAATTCGACAGGCAACACAACATTTAACTGCCCTCGGATCAAATCCTGATTGGCTGAAACCTCTAGCTCAGCTTGGTTCATGATCTCTTGCATCTGCATGCTCGACTGATAAAAGCGCTCACCCTCTGGCGTTAAGACTAAACTTCGTGTCGAACGAGTGATCAACCTCACACCTAGATGCTGTTCCAGCTCGTCTAGCTTTCGGCTGACGGTCGACTTGGTCATGTTCAATGCTTCAGCTGCGTGCGTGAAACTCCCACAATCAACAACTTGTGTAAAAACAGTCACAGCATTTAAGTCCATCGTACTTCTCCCAAAGCGCCATTAGTTAGATTTTTGCAACAGTGTTTCCCTTTTTTCCTATCTTATCAATCAATCGAATTCATTTACAATTCGTTACATCTAAATAAAAACAAAATGAGAAAGAAAAAATGACAGAGAACAACAACGCTTCGCAAACAGTAAGCACAAAAAAACGTAAAAAAGCTCCGCTTATTGCTACTGCGATCATGCTGTCATTGGGTTTAGCCGGTGCTGGATACTGGTACGGCTATGGCCAGTACTTTGAATCTACCGACAATGCCTACCTACAAGGCGACATCACGAATATTAGCCCTAAGGTCTCTGGCTATATTGTTAAGTCTTATGTGAGTGATAACCAATCGGTTAAAGAAGGTGATTTGCTGGTTCAAATCGATGACCGTGATTACCAGTCAGCACTCGCTCAAGCAAACGCCCATTTAAGCGTCGTGCAATCAGACGTCAAAAATCTAGTGGCACAACAAACGTTACAACGTAGCAAGATCAATCAAGCAGAAAGCCGCGTTGATTCTGCACAAGCTGAATACGAACGCGCGATTCAACAAGTGGTACGTTCTCGTAGCTTACTAAAGCGTAACTACGCGTCTCAAGATGAAGTCGATAGCATGGTTGCACAACAAAAAGTAACTCAGGCAGATTTAGAAGAAGCAAAAGCAAACCTCGTTGCAACCAATGACCAATTAACCGTTATCGCTAGTGAGATTGAGCAAGCAAATGCATCCGTGACCGAAGCTCAAGCCCAGAGAGATCAAGCACAGCTTAACCTTGATTACACCAAAATTTACGCGCCAGCAGATGGCGTGATTGGTAAACGCAGCGTACGTGAAGGCTTGCTGATTCAAGCAGGCGCACCACTGATGAGCTTGGTACCAAACAACCAAGTGTGGATTGAAGCCAACTTCAAAGAGACACAGCTAAGTGGTATTCACAAAGGTCAGACGGTTGAAGTAGAGCTGGATGCGTTCCCGGGGCAGCCTCTTGAAGGTGTGGTAGACAGTTTCTCCCCTGCGACTGGCGCTAAATTTGCGCTCCTACCACCAGAAAACGCGACAGGTAACTTCACTAAAATCGTTCAACGTGTACCGGTTAAAATTACTATTCCAGATCAGCAAGAGTTGAAAGGTCGACTGCTTCCTGGTTTGTCTGTGGTAGCGACCATCGATAAACGAGGCTAGACCATGAGTAACGCTGGTGTTGTCACCCAAACAAATGATGATGACGAGGTTTCGAGACGCCATTGGATCGCCCTATTTGGCGGCTTGATTGGCGCGTTTATGGCGATCTTGGATATTCAGATCACCAACTCGTCTCTCAAAGATATTCAAGGTGCGCTATCAGCCACCTTGGATGAAAGCTCGTGGATCTCTACGTCTTACCTAGTCGCAGAGATGATCGCTATCCCACTCAGTGGTTGGCTTTCTAAAGCGCTCGGTAAACGCCGTTATATCACGTGGACGACAGCCATTTTCACCATTTCATCTTTGTTGTGTTCGTTCTCTTGGAACATGACCTCGATGATCGTTTTCCGCGCGATGCAAGGCTTCAGTGGTGGTGCTCTAATCCCGCTTGCTTTCTCGCTGGTGATTCAGTTATTGCCGGTCAACAAGCGTGCTGTGGGTATGGCACTGTTTGGTGTAACCGCGACCTTTGCTCCATCGATTGGCCCTACCTTTGGTGGCTGGCTGACGGAGAACTTCTCGTGGCACTATATTTTCTACATCAATATTCCGCCAGCTTTGCTTGTGATCACCATGATCCGATATGGCTTGGACGATGAAAAGCTCGACCTTGGCACGCTGAAAAAAGCCGATTGGTTTGGTATCGCCACCATGGCATTAGGGCTAGGTTGTTTGGAAGTGGTGTTAGAAGAAGGTAACCGTGAAGAGTGGTTCAGTTCGAGCTTTATTATTGGCTTGAGTATCGTGTCGGCGGTGAGTTTGGTTTACTTCGTGATAAACGAACTCCAACACAAGAAGCCATTGGTTAACCTGCGGCTATTGCGGGATGGGCAATTTGCGATGTCTTGTATCGCCTATTTGATTCTAGGAATGGCATTGCTCGGCTCTATCTATGTTCTACCGATGTATCTCACTCAAATTCAGCAATATAACGCGATGGAAATTGGTGAAGTGCTAATGTGGATGGGTTTCCCACAGCTTCTGATATTCCCAATTGTGCCAAAGCTAACACAGATCATTAAGCCTAAGTACTTGGTTACCTTTGGCTTCGCGATGTTCGGTTTTAGTTGTTACGTAAATACACACATGACAATCGATTTTGGCGGGCAACAGCTGATTTTATCTATGGTTCTGCGTGCTATTGGTAGTCCGTTCATCATGGTTCCGCTGTCTTTGGTTGCCATGAAGAACATCAGCAAAATGGACACGCCAGACGCATCAACGTTAACCAACGTAATGCGGAACTTAGGGGGCGCTTTCAGCATCGCGATTATCGCTACGCTATTGGATAACAAAACCCGTGAGCACTTAGCACACATCAAGGAGTCGCTACCTTCAGTGAGTCAACTTGGTTGGCAGACGCTTCAGCAACAACAAGCGTTTTTCATTCAGTCAGGAAGTGATGCCGCAACTGCGATGCAACAAGCACAAGCAAGTTTGCTCGGCACAATGCAACGTGACGCAGCCATCATGGCTTACAACGATGTGTTCTTAATGATGACGGCGTTCTTGGCTCTAGCGGCAGTATTGATTCTAAACATGCGTGATTAACGCTAGAGTTTCGGTAAATAAAACTTCAAGCAAAGAACAACATTTCGAATAAAAACTCGAACAATAAAACAGATAGGTGAGCTTATCGGCTTGCCTCTTTTTTATTTCTAAAACACGTATAACCCCACTAAAATCAGGTAAAAGTCACCTGCGTTTGAAGGCTTTCATAAATGTTATCTAATACTCTTTAATTACCAATAGTTTATTGAGTGTTTGTATGTGATATAGGCACCTTGACAATGTGCAACTTGACACCTAAATTAAAAAATAACATTTGGTATTAAGGAAAATGGATTTGACCTTACCAACAGACCTTCGAATTTTGATCGTCGACGACTCTAAAAGCGCAACAATACTTATTAAGCAGCAACTGGCTAGTTTGGGAGTTTCGCGCGACTGTATTTTTATTGCGACCGACTATCGAAAAGCAATTAAAGCGGTCGAGACACACTCTTTTCATGTACTCCTCATTGACTACCACTTAGAACAGTCTTTTACTGGCTTTGAGCTGTTGGGCATTCTGTATCGAAATCGCCTCATCGATCATACGGTGGCGACAATCTTGCTCTCTGGGGATATGCGTCAGGAAACAGTATTAACCGCCCTTTCAGGTGAAGCACACCACTTCGTTTCTAAACCGATTAATACTCAAACGTTGGGTAAAAAGATCCAAAGTGCCGTGTCCGTTTCAAAGAAACTCACCCAACTGAATGATTTGTATCCCATTGCCAGTCAAGAGAGATTAGCTCAAGCTTTGGCGATCTCCCCTAATGGTACTAGCGTTCAGTTCGAAGCGACATTGATTGAACATTTAATTGCAGGTAAGAAATGGCAGTTACTCTCTAGCGTCATTAACAACTCCAAAACCAACATGCACCCAACCAAATTGGTGGCTGAGGCGCTGATTCTCGACAGCTTAGGCAAGCCAAATTTAGCCATAGATAAGCTCCACAATTTTCTAATAGCACAGCCACTCTCATTGAGCGTGATTGACTGCTTAAGCTGTATCTATGAAAAACATAAAATGCTGCTGCCTGCTCTTAAATTAGCGATTCGTGCATTTGAGATGACTCCCAGCATCAGCCATCGTGCAATCAGGGCCATCGACTTAGCTGAGAACGCAGATAACACACATATGATCATAAAGTTAGGTGAGATGTATGCAACCCACATTTCAGCTGCTGACATTGATGTCATCCATTCCATTGGTGCGCACTTTAATTCCTTAAAAGCAACGTATCAGCGCGAGACGCAACTAAAGTACAAACGTATTTTGCTTGAGCACGCCAACCAATTCACCGAGTTGGTAAACCTGAAACTTCCGGTAAAACAACAGCAGCAAGTTTTGGCCAGCCTTGCCCTATTTCAGAGCAGCATATTGCTCATCGAAAATAGCCCTCAGATTGCCCACAAAAAAGTGATTAGAGCTTCGACACTGTTAGCGAACAATTTCCACAGCCAACCGACTTATTTGCTCACTCAGTTATTACCCATGCTCGCCCACTTTGGTGAGTACTCTCTTTATCATTTAACAGTGGAATGTCTCAAATCTCGTGGAGAAGCCATAAATCACCAACTTGAGTCCAAAAATGTCGACCCTTCAACGTGTATAAACATTGAAAATTTGGGTTCGATCCAAGAAATAAAGGACTACATTCACAGTTACCCATATTCAGTTGCCGCCAAACTTGACTATATATACGCCGTCAATAAAGCTCATATAGATGAGAAACTTAGCGACGACTATCTAGAAGAAATCTTACAGTTAGAACTTCCTCCAAAATGGAATCTATGGATTAGTGATTCATCAAGGTATGGTTTTTCCACTAAGCCGCCTAGCCCATTTTCAACATTCAGCCGACAGGAGTCCACATGCTAGACTTTGATGCTTTAAACGCCTATTTAGACAATGACAGAGACGTCATTTACGCCGTTTTGTCTACATATCAAGAAGACCATGGCAATTCGCTACAAGAGATCGAAGAGTTGGTTCAACAACAAGATTGGGGCAAGCTTCATTTTACCGTGCACACCTTAAAAGGCATTTTAGCCAGCTTTGGTGAAGAAACGGCCACAGTTGCATTGGAAAGAGTAGAACAAAACACACTCAATAAGCTTGCGCCGCAAGATGATGATCTTTCGGTTATCTACAGCGAAATGAAGATCATTAATCAGCAAATCGATGAGGTTCTTAGCACTTATTAGTCGATAGAATTAAAACGTGCATGGCGATACTTAACAGCCGACACAGCTAAAAGAGTTGAGGTGCTTGGAAACATTGAACCTCGACTCTTAACATTTTTCTCATCATTTCTCCTCTCAATTATAGTTCTAACCCACACCTATAAATTCACGTCATTTATCTAGATAAACCGATGTATAACACATGCTTTATAAACTATCCGTCTTAATGTTTTAAACGAAAAACCAACACACTTGATGAGATGCAAAATAGTTAAATATTTGTAGATCTTTTTGTGACATAAACATACGAAATTGCATTTTATTTATTGGTAAAGAAGAAATTGTTATCTACACTCTAATGAAACCAAGCGTTAATCACTTGGTGGCATAATAAAAAAAACTAAAACGTTCAGTCGGCTAGATAAGGACAAGGAAATGAACAACGATAGTTTTGCTGCGTTTCAGGGGCTCACGGATGAAACACCCATTACCGAATCATTTTCTACCAGTGCAGACCCTTATGCTCATTATCTGAAAGATATTGTTGGCATTGATCTGCTGTCGCGTGAAGATGAGGTGTATTACGCAAAATTGAATCGCGCGGGTGATAAAAAAGCGCGTGATGTCATGATCGAATCAAACCTGCGCCTTGTTGTGAAAATCGCAAAGAGTTACCTAAAACGTAAAGGCAATAATTTCACCCTGCTCGACCTGATCGAGGAAGGCAACATTGGCTTGATTAAGGCCATCGACAAATACGATCCAGAACCAGGCTATCGTTTTTCAACCTATGCTGTTTGGTGGATCCGCGAAAACATTGAAGCCGCACTCATGAACACGGGTCGAACCGTTCGATTGCCAGCCCACGTGTGTAAAGAAATAAACAGCCTCGCCTCAAAAAAGCTCGATGCAAGCAAAAAAATGAGTAAAGAGGTTTCAATTTCTGAGCTATCAGACAGTTCAGGTGTAAAGGCCGAACGCGTCGATCAACTGGTGGCGTTAAGCGGGTTTATTGACGTGACGACAACGGTTGGAACTAGCCATGCGCCTATGGTGCTTGATCAATGCGAAAGTGAATATATCCCAGACCCTCAACAAGATTGTGAGGATCAATCCTTTACCCAAGCTCTAGAACAAATCATCTATACACTTCCTCCAAAATTACAAAAGGTGCTCATCCACCGTTTTGGTTTCTTTGATAACAAGGTGAAAACGCTGTCTGAGGTCGGACAAATGTTGGATGTGAATGTTTCTAATGAACGTGTTAGACAAATGCAGAAAGAAGCGGTCGAAAGAATTCAAAAACGACTCAAATTTGATGGTTGGGTGTAAGTCGTAACCCAGTTGAGAATTAGTTGAAAATAACGTTAAGCCAAAACAAAGACCTTTAGGGTGAGCCTCCAAGCTTGCCCTTTTTGTTTGCTGATTCGTTAGAAAAATAAAAAGATCGTAAGCACACGAACCCTAAGTCGCTAATCCCTAATGCCTAATGCCTAATGAAAAATGACAAATGCCACACCATTAACTTACCTTAAAGAAGTGACTCGCTCACTGCGCAAAATGAGATAATTGATATAAGTGGTTTCAAGACAATCTTGTTCCCACACTGATAAAATCCGTTTAGCCGCAAAATAATAATCTTTGTTTCTCAACAACATCCCAACGGTGCGGCTAAGCTTTTCAAATCGAACGTGATCGCTCGCAGAGATGTAGTCATCTTCACTTTCAATAATGGGCGCTAAACCATCAGCAAACCAATTATTCAATATTTCTCGCATCTCTAATTCGGACTCAGGCACATCCACACTCGACAACTCTCGATGTTGAGGTGGTGGCACTATGTACTTCGACGCTTGCGGTGAACTGACATAACGATACATGCCCTCACTCCTGTCTAACTGACCCTTCTAATAATTAAGGACATATTTACCTGTTCTCAAGTTTATTTATCGAAACAAACAACAAAAAAATTAAAAAAAGCCATGTATCAATAACTCTACATGGCTTTAATGAGGGCAACTTTACGCTGCCCTATCTCCTTGTTGGCTTAGACTAAATGTCGGTTTAGACTAAAACTAAGCTCTCTCGATTAAATCGAGCTTTGGTCGAAGTCGTTGCCTTGATCAGTTCCAGTTTGAGAATCTGAATCGAAGCTTCCAGAGTCGTCCGTGAAGTCAACACCTTGGTCTTGACCACCTGAACTTGTCCAGTCGCTGCCACCAGATTCCATACCCGCCATGTCCGGTTGCTGTTCTTGCGTAGAACCTTGCATGGTGTATTGATCATCGACCTCAACTTCAACAGAACCGCTAGCACCGTCTATTGAGCTACCCAATTCGTCGTAACCTTGGAATTGGATCTCGCTAGTACCTTCGTAACCTTCTGGAAGTTCAACAGATACAGGCTGCTCTAAGTTGCCACTGATTGTGAAGCTACCATCACCGTTATCCAGTGCGTTACTTACAGTAGCGCCCTCAGGTAAGCCAGACATATCAGCGTAATCAACCGATTCGTTACCACTCACCTCATCTGGAATCGAGATAGAGATAGTATCGCCCGGCGCCGCAGTTACATCTGCTGCGCTGTCTTCAGTTTCAGCATCTTGAGCTTGGTCATCAGCTTGTTGAGCCACTTCCACTTGTTGCTCTTCTGTTGCTTGAGCAGCTTGGACTTGTGGTTCATCACTTTGTACTGAATCATCTTCAACTTGGATGCTTAAGCTGTGACTTGATACTTCACCGCCGTCGTTAACTTCAACATTCATCGCTAAATTACCATCGAAGTCTTCGTTCGGCCAGTAAGTCCACTCACCTTCACCAGATTGAGCAAAGAAGCCAGCATCGTTCGCGTCTGCAACATCAACAACCTGTGCAGAATCACTCACGCCCAACTCATCCACCAGCTGTGCATCCGTGATAGTTAGTGAACCATCATCAGCTAAGGTATAACCTTCGCTCGCCGCTGCTTCATCGCCACTTTGGATATCCACATTGAAGAAGCTTTCGATGCGATTTTCGCCATCGGTCGCTATAAACCCAACTTGAACATCGCCGGTGTAGTCTTCAGCAGGAGTGAATTGATAGTTACCTTGGTTATCGCTCTCAATTACGCCCTGACCTTCCATCAAGCTTACTGACTCAATGCTCAAGCTGTCGCCTTCTGCATCGCTCAGATTCGCTAACATGTCTTCATCAGTGAACGACAAGGTGGCATCCGCTGCGATCTCCGTCGTTGTGATGCTGTTAACTTCTGGTGCTGCATTCTCTTGCGAGTCGCCTTCTTTCACGACCACGCCAGTTTGCTCATCATGAAGCACGCCATCTTTATCAACCACGTAAGCTATATCTGCTTCGCCAGTGAAGCCTGGTGCTGGTGTGAAGGTCCAAGTGCCATCGCCATTATCGACAATCTCACCTTGGCTGCGGTCGGCAAGATGAACCAGTTTCACTTCATCATCACTGTCAGCATCCACATTCTCAGCCAAACCGATTAGGTCGTCCGCCGTTAGGATGATGGAATCACCCGCTACGGTTTCGAAATCACCAGAATCGATGCCATCTTCAAACGCTTCCGGCTCATCTCCGTAATCAACCGTTGTTGCGCTAACCGTTACGAAGAACTCACCATGGAAGTCTTCAGGAGGCGTCATTTGAATGTTTGAGATATCCCAATCGAACAGGTCGATGTATTGACCCGGCTCGGTGATCATCACGGTATTCACACCATCTGTTACCTCAAATCCAACAGGGAAACCTGTCATCACCAAGTTACTCAGTGTCTCTGAGTCATCGACTAGGCCAACGTTCAGTCCCAAGTGACCCGTTTCATCTTCGCCGAAGACTAATGGACCGTCATGGTCAGTTGAAATAACCGCGCCATCTGCGACAGGACGTACGTACACAGGAACATCGAGAACCGTTTCGAACTCACCGTCACTCACGACAACTTGTAGGTCAGAAACACCCGCAAAGTCGCCTGTTGGTGTGAATGTCCAAGTACCATCACCGTTGTCTGTAACTTCTCCGCCATCTTCACCGTCTGCGGTGATAATGCGAGAAACAACAAGGTCTGCGGTATCAATGTCACCGAACAAGTTCATCAAGTCGCCAGCATCGAAGGTGAACGCGCCATCTTCGTCTGTGGTCATCATTGCGTTGCCGACATTGAATGGTGCGTCGTTAACCGG
The DNA here is from genome assembly GCF_041470465.1 of Vibrio sp. 10N.261.55.F4. Classification (NCBI taxonomy): domain Bacteria; kingdom Pseudomonadati; phylum Pseudomonadota; class Gammaproteobacteria; order Vibrionales; family Vibrionaceae; genus Vibrio; species Vibrio sp. 10N.261.55.F4. Next base: position 143,221 of record NZ_JBFRMM010000010.1, read on the forward strand.
AATGACATCCACATTCAGCGAGCCATCAACCACTTCTTCACCGTCAGTAGCTTGATAACCGAGTTCTACTAAGCCATTAAAGTCTTGAGTAGTCACTAAGTGATACATGCCGTCTGGTTGCTGAGTTAAGGTCGCATTCGCTGGTGCTCGTACTGTGATGCTCTCAATGCTGATCTCGTCGCCATCAAGGTCTGTCACTTGACCCGCGATGTAAGCAGGGTCAATCACCATGACCACATCTTCTTCGCCTTGCATCTCAATGGTTGGCGCTTCAGGTGCATCATTCACTGGCGTAACATCGATGTTGCCGTCGACTGAAATTGTCTCTTGGCCATCGCTAACGTTAAACGTCATTGGCACATCGCCATTGAAGTTTTCGTTTGGTGTAAATGACCAAGTACCATCTTCGTTATCTAGCAACTCACCCAAGCTAGGGTCGATTTGTAGACCAGAAGCCGACAGCTCGTCTGCGGTGTTATCGATGTCGGTAGCTTGAGCTAACAACATGTCTTGTGTGATAAGAATGGTGCTGTCTTCGGCTGTGGTTAGTTTCACATCCTCCGACTCAGGTCCATCGTTCACGGCCAGAACTTCGATGCCTGCAGTTGTTGTAGCAGTCGCACCGTCATCATCGGTCACGACCACATCTAGGCTGATATCACCATTAAAGTTCTCGTTTGGCGTGAAGGTCACAGACCCGTTATCGTTTTGAACCAAGGTGCCGTCAGAGCCTGTGTAAGTCACACTTTCAAGCGACACTTCACCATCAACGTCAGAGCTATTAGCAATTAACTGCTCAGGGCTGATTGTAATGGTGCCATCTTCGTTCATTTGGTAAGACGTAGAACCCGCTACCGGCGCATCGTTAACATCCGTTACCGTAACACCAATATTAGCATCGACTGTCTCAGTGCCATCAGTCACTGTGAAGCCAAGGTTGACATCGCCATTGAAGTTCTCGTTCGGTGCAAAGGTGTAAGTGCCATCGCCATTGTCAGTGAACACACCTTCTGCGCCCGTGTAAGACACATCCGTGATAGAAAGGTCATCACCATCAATATCCGCAGCACCTGCTAATAGGTCAGCGTCAGTGAAGATTAGCGTTCCATCTTCCTCAACGGTAAAGTTTTGGTCTTCTGCTGTTGGTAGGTCATTGACTGGGTTAACCGTTAGGTCGACTCCAGCTTGAACAGTTTCAAGGCCATCTGACACATCGAAGCTCAAATCAATGTCACCGTTGAAATCAGCATCCGGAGTGATAGTAAATGAACCATCTTCGTTCGCTGTTACGGTCGCATTGTCACCTGCAGATAGGTTGCTTGCGGTTAGTGCATCACCATCAACATCGGATGCGTTAGCCAGCAACTGCTCTTGAGATAGCGTAATTGAACCGTCTTCATCAACCGAGTAAGCCACGTTTCCGGCCACTGGTGCGTCGTTAACTGCAATAACTTCAATACCAGCGGTAGTCTGAGCCGTTGCACCGTCGTCATCAATAACCGTCACATCAAGGTTGATGTCGCCGTTAAAGTTTTCGTTTGGTGCGAACGTTACCGACCCATCTTCATTTTGAACCAAGATACCGTCTGCACCTGAGTAGCTCACGCTATCAAGCGACACTTCACCGTCCACATCGGAGCTATTAGCAATCAACTGCTCAGGGCTCAATGTGATGGTGCCATCTTCGTTCATTTGGTAAGACGTTGCGCCTGCCACTGGTGCATCGTTAACGTCTGTTACCGTTACGTCGATGTTAGCATCGACCGTCTCTGTACCGTCAGATACTGAGAAGTCTAGGCTTACGTCACCGTTGAAGTTCTCGTTCGGTGCAAAGGTGTAGGTTCCATCGCCATTGTCGGTAAACACACCCTCTGCGCCAGTGTAAGACACGTCGGCAACTGAAAGCTCATCACCATCAATATCAGAAGCACCTGCTAGCAGTTGCTCGTCCGTAAAGGTAAGCGAACCGTCTTCTTCAATGGTGTAAGCGACATCTTCTACAACTGCGATGTCATTCACTGGATTCACAGTAAGGTCAGCCGTTGCAACAACCGTTTCAGTACCATCAGAAAGGTCGAAGCTTAGGTCAATATCGCCATTAAAGTCAGCATCCGGGGTAATGGTAAATGAACCATCATCGTTTGCCGTAACGGTCGCGTTATCACCGGCGGTTAGGTTGGCAGCGGTAAGATCATCGCCGTCCACATCCGATGCTTGAGCAAGCAGCTGCTCTTGGCTTAGTGTGATTGAACCATCTTCATCCACTGAGTAAGCCAAGTCACCTGACACTGGCGCGTCGTTAACCGCGATAACTTCAATACCCGCAGTGGTTTCAGCCGTTGCACCCTCTTCATCAGCAACGGTGACATCTAGGCTGACATTGCCGTTGAAGTTTTCATTTGGTGCGAAGCTGTAAGTACCATCACCATTGTCAGTAAAGATACCGTCTGCGCCTGAGTAGGAAACGTCGCTAACGGATACATCACCTTCAATGTCTGAGCTGTTCGCAAGAAGCTGTGCTTCAGAGATGGTAATCACGTTATCTTCGTCAACGCTGTAGGTCGTTGAACCTGCAACTGGCAAGTCATTAACGGCAATGACGTCGATACCTGCGGTTGTTTCAGCGGTTGCGCCATCTTCATCCATAACAGAGACATCAAGACTGATGTCACCGTTAAAGTTTTCGTTTGGAGCAAAGGTGTAAGTACCATCACCATTATCAGTGAATACACCATCAGTGCCGCTGTAGCTTACATCGCTGACAAACACTTCCCCTTCAACATCCGAGCTATTCGCTAGAAGTTGTGCATCGCTTAGGGTGATACTGCCGTCTTCTTCAACACTGTAAGTCGTAGAACCCGCTACCGGTACGTCGTTGATTGGAACCACTTGAACATCAATATTCGCCGATACAACATCTGTACCATCACTCACATCGTAAGTTAGGTCGACATTACCATTGAAGTTCTCGTTTGGAGCAAAGGTATAAGTACCGTCGCCGTTATCCGTGAACACACCGTCTGTACCTTCGTAGTTAACCGACTCGACAGAAAGGTCATCGCCGTCAATATCCGTTGCACCAGCCAATAGCTGTTCATCGGTAAAGGTTAGCGAGCCATCTTCATTAATGGTGTAGTCGTGGTCGTAGATTACAGACAGGTCGTTAACTGCTGTTACGGTCACGTCTAGTTCCGCTGGAGTAACCCCACCATTACCATCGTCTACGTTGTAGCTAATCGAGAATTCACCGTTGAAGTTCTCTTCCGGTGTAATGGTGTAAGTACCGTCACCATTGTCAGTGATAAGAGCGTTCTCAATTGAAACATCTCCAACACTTGGTTCGTTTCCGCCCGTATCACCAGAGTCATCACCTTCATCGCCGGTTAGCAATTCAGAGATATCAATGCCGTTTTCATTCGCGAGCGCTTCTTCTGCCGTTGGTAAATCAAACGCATTCTCGCTGCCTACATCTTGGCTTGGAACAATAACGCCGTTCACGATATCAAATACATGCCAGTGGTCACCCGATGGGCTTTCAGATAAATCAGGGCTAAAGGTTTCAACCAATGTATCGCCAACAAATACCTGAACCTGTACATCTTCAACACCATCTACATCCCAACTTCTGCTGGTGTAGTTGTGTACTGAATAGTGCATGTCAGCATCTTGATAATTTGGAATAGTGATGGTTTCAGGACCACCGCCATTCGTGTCATCTACATCTTGCTGAACGACATTACCTTCACCCAAATCATGGCTCATGTCGCGATAGTAAATATGGTCTAGCTCACTGCCATTCTCTGTATCGTAGAGCCATAGGTGGTTGTCCATATCACGTGGACTGTCACCCCATGTGACCACGATACGCATATCTGTTTCTTCAAGGACTTCAGATATTGCAGTCACGCCACCATTGGTATCTTCGCCTGCTGGAACTAGGAAGCTGCTAGTAATTGAGCCTTCTTGTTCAATCGTAACGGTACCTTGGTCAACAACTGGACCGCTCACAGAGTAGTTACCAGATTGATCGGTCACCGCTGTGTAAGAATGACCTGCGTTGTCGGTTAGCGTAACATCCGCACCTGCGATTGGATTGCCAGTTTCAGCATCCAACACTGTACCGGTTACGGTTGTTTCATCGCCCTGCTCTCCGATAATTGCGGTCATGTCATCGTCTTCGATGTCAGTCGCGAATTGTAGGAGCTCTTCTTGAGTAATGGTGTATGAACCGTCTTCTTCAATGGTTATCGCCACATCAGCAGAAACAATTGGCGCGTCGTTAACTGGGTCAACGGTTAAGCCTAAGTTAGCGGCAATTGGTGTGTCGCCATCGCTGATGCTGTAGGCAACATCGATGTAGCCATTGAAGTTTTCGCTTGGAGTGATTGAGAACGTGCCATCGCCATTGTCGACAATCGTTGCATCGTCGCCCACTAAGGTTAAGTCGGAAGCGACAAGGTCATCGCCCTCAATATCAGCGGCATTCGCAAGTAACTGCTCCTGCGTGATAGTGATGACATTATCTTCATCAACGTTCGCATAAACATCAGATGTCGTTGGCAAGTCGTTGACTGGGTTTACCGTCAGATCGGCGTTCGCCACAATCGACTCGGTGCCGTCCGAAATATCAAAGCTTAGGTCGATATCGCCATTGAAGTTCGCATCTGGCGTTACCGTAAAGGTGCCATCGCCATTATCAACAACGGTTGCATTATCGCCTGCGCTTAAGTTGCTTGCGGTCAGATCATCGCCATCCACATCAGATGCTTGAGACAGCAACTGCTCTTGAGTCAGAGTAATCGAACCATCTTCATCAATGCTGTATGCCAAGTCACCCGATACTGGTGGATCATTAATTGGAAGAACATCAATACTTGCGCTGGTGGCTACTGTCGCACCGTCTTCATCTGTCACCACTACATCGAGGCTAACATCGCCATCGAAGTTTGCGTTCGGTGCAAAGCTGAATGTGCCGTTGCCGTTGTCAGTAAAGATACCGTCAGCGCCTGTGTAAGTAACACTATCAATCGCCACTTCACCTTCAATATCAGAAGAGTTCGCCAACAGTTGCTCTGCACTGATGGTGATAACTTCATCTTCGTTGACTGAGTAGCTGGTTGAGCCTGCGATTGGCGGATCGTTCACCTCAAGTACGGTGATTCCCGCGGTGGTCGCTTCTGTTGCCCCTTCTTCATCGGTAACAACAACCGCTAAGCTCACATCACCATTGAAGTTCTCGTTTGGCGAGAAGGTGTAAGTGCCGTCACCGTTGTCTTCGAACACACCGTCACTGCCAGTGTAAGTCACGCTATCAATCGCAACCTCACCTTCAATATCTGAAGAGTTGGCTAATAGCTGTTCGTTACTGATCGTGATTGAGTTGTCTTCATGCACAGTGTAAGACGTGCTACCCGCCACTGGTGGATCGTTCTCAGGCGTCACGCTCACATCAATGTTGGCTTGAACCGTATCCGTGCCATCTGACACATCAAAGCTGAAGTTCACATCACCATTGAAGTTCTCGTTTGGCGCAAAGCTGTAGCTTCCGTCACCATTGTCGGTAAGCACACCATCAGCACCAGTGTATGTCACACCTTCGACTGTTAGGTCATCACCTTCAACATCCGTCGCACCCGTTAACAGGTCAGCGTCAGTGAAGTTAAGAACCCCATCTTCACCAATAGTGAATGCTTGGTCTTGTGGCTCTGGCGCATCATTGACAGGTGTTACCGTCAAGTCTAGGCCAGCAGCGACCATGTCCTCTCCATCGGTGACATCGTAACTAAATTCGATATTACCGTTGAAGTTTTCACTCGGTGTAATGGTGAAACTGCCATCGTCGTTCATTTGAACGGTCGCATTTTCATCATTGGTGGTTAGGTTGATTGCTGATAGGTCATCACCATCAATGTCGACAGCGTGCTCTAGCAACTGCTCTTGAGTTAGCGTGATGCTGTTATCTTCGGCTGTAACGGCACTAATATCACCGTCAACTTCTGGAGCATCGTTCGCAGGTGAGATGTGAATCGTCACGTCTTGCGTAGCTGTTGCGGTTGTACCGGTATCAACATCTGTTGATGTTGCATTCACAGTTAGAACCACATCACCATTGAAGTCACCTGAAGGGATAAACTCTAGCCCTTCTAGCTCGCCTGGTTGCAATGACCAAGTGCCATCACCGTTATCGGTACCTGCAGAAAGCGAGCTGCCTTCTGGCACGTCTTCAATCAAGATAGCAAGGTTTTCTGAGCCATCGGTATCGGTTAGAGCGGCATTAATATCAAGTGGTACAGGCGTATCTTCGGTACCAATGATTTGGTAGTCCGCGTCAGATACTGTGATTTCGATGTTATCGATACCAAACGACTCGTCACTAACCTCTTGATTCAATGTTGAACCAAAGCCTAATTCAAGCAGGCCGTCTTCAACGGGTACCGTTAAATTGATTTGGTGTGCTTGGTCGTTCCAACTACTGAAACCTTCACCTTGAGATACGCTATGGACAACTTCACCGACTTCATTGCCCTCTGAATCGTACAACGTTGTCGTGCCATCTTCGGTACGGAACGCAGAGTTATCTAACGAGGTAAGCTCTTCGCCACCGACAAAGATTTGGAACGACTCACCATCCCAAGAATCAATTTCGTAGAAGTTGAACGAGATATTAACTTCGCTCACATCACTTGGAATATCGTAAGTTTTGCTAACGGCCTCCTCGCCACCAGTGCCACCAATACGACCTAGCATGTCACCAGATTCGAAGCCTTGTGAGCTTTCAGTGCCTGTATTCCAGCCGTTTGAGCCAGACTCGAAGTTGTCTGAAGCAATCACTAGGTCAGAAGCAATCGACAGCTCTGGCATATCAACCACAGATTGAACATCAATCGTCGCTTCCGCTGGTACTGTCGCGGTACCGTCATTCACGTCGAACGTCACATTCACATTGCCGTCGAAGTTTTCATTCGGAGCAAATGTGTAAGTGCCGTCACCGTTATCAACCAAAGTACCGCTATCTGAAGCCACATTTTCAACCGATAGGTTATCGCCATCAATGTCGCCCGCATTTTGCAGCAATTGTTCTTCAGTGAAAGTAAAGCTGGTGTCTTCTTGAGTCACAAATTGTGGCTCACCGACTGTTGGCAAGTCATTAACTGGGTTAACCGTTAGGTCAGCCGTTGCTTGAAGCGTCGCATCACCATCGGTAATGTCGAAGTTCAAATCAATGTCGCCATTGAAGTTAGCATCTGGCGTGATAGTGAAACTACCATCATCATTTGCTGTAACTGTCGCATCACCACCAACGGTCAGGTTAGCCGCTGTTAAGTCATCGCCATCCACATCACTCGCTTGAGCAAGTAATTGCTCTTGGCTCAAGGTAATTGAGCCATCTTCGTCCACGCTGTACGCCAAGTCGCCCGATACCGGAGCATCGTTAACAGGCAGAACATCAATGCTTGCGTTGGTCGCTACGGTTGCGCCTTCTTCATCAGTAACGACAACATCAAGGCTTACGTCGCCATCGAAGTTAGCGTTAGGTGCGAAGCTAAATGTGCCGTCACCATTGTCGGTAAAGATACCGTCTGAACCTGTGTAGTTAACGCTATCAATCGCCACTTCACCTTCGATATCAGAAGCGTTCGCCAACAGTTGCTCTGAACTGATGGTGATAACTTCGTCCTCGTTGACTGAGTAGCTCGTTGAGCCTGCGATTGGCGGATCATTCACCTCAAGTACAGTAATACCCGCGGTGGTCGATTCAGTTACACCCTCTTCATCAGTTACGACAACATCGAGGCTAACTTCGCCGTTGAAGTTATCGTTTGGTGAGAAGGTGTAAGTACCGTCACCGTTGTCTTCAAAGACACCGTCAACGCCAGTGTAAGTCACGCTATCGACTGCCACATCACCTTCAATGTCCGAAGAGTTAGCAAGCAACTGTTCGTCGCTGATAGTAATGGAGTTGTCTTCATGAACGGTGTAAGACGTGCTACCCGCGATTGGTGGATCGTTCTCTGGTGTCACGCTGACATCAATGTTGGCTTGAACTGTATCCGTGCCATCTGACACATCAAAACTGAAGTTCACATCACCATTGAAGTTCTCGTTTGGCGCAAAGCTGTAGCTTCCATCGCCATTATCAGTAAGAACACCATCCGCACCTGTGTAAGTAACGCCTTCAACCGACAGGTCATCCCCATCAATGTCAGTCGCACCTGTCAGCAAGTCTTCATCAGTGAAGTTCAAGATGCCGTCTTCGCCGATGCTGAACGTTTGATCTTGTGGTTGTGGAAGGTCATTGACTGGGTTAACGGTTAGGTCAGCCGTCGCAACCAGCGTATCTGTACCATCGCTAATGTCGAACGTTAGGTCAATGTCACCATTGAAGTTCGCATCTGGCGTAACGGTAAAGCTGCCGTCATCGTTAGCAACAACCGTCGCGTCTCCATCAACAATCAAGTTAGAAGCAGTAAGGTCGTCGCCATCTACATCACTCGCTTGCGAAAGAAGTTGCTCTTGGCTCAAGGTAATCGAACCGTCTTCCTCAACACTGTATGCAAGGTCGCCTGATACTGGTACGTCGTTGATTGGTAATACATCAACCGTAATAAACGTATCAACTTGAGCGCCGTCTTCATCTTGAATGGTCACATCCAACTGCACTTGGCCGTTGAAGTTTTCATTCGGAGCGAAGCTACATGTACCGTCACCATTGATAGAGAAGATACCGTCTGGACCGTCGTAGTTGATCTCAACAAGCTCAACATCACCTTCAATATCAGAAGCATTCAACAGAACTTGAGACTCATTGAAAGTCAGTACTGAATCTTCATCGATGGTGTATGACGTTGGGCCAGCAACTGGCGGATCGTTCACCTCAAGGACTGTAATACCCGCCGTTGTTGCTTCAGTCGCGCCATCTTCATCCGTCACGACAACATCTAGGCTAACTTCGCCATTGAAGTTCTCGTTTGGAGAGAAGGTATATGTGCCGTCACCGTTGATTTCCAGAACACCGTCGCTACCACTGTAAGTCACGTTATCAATTGCGACTTCGCCTTCGATATCCGAAGAGTTCGCTAGCAATTGTTCGTTACTGATCGTAATAGAGTTGTCTTCATGAACCGTGTAAGACGTGCTACCCGCAACCGGAGGATCATTCTCTGGCGTCACGCTCACATCAATGTTAGCGGTTACCGTATCGGTTCCATCTGATACATTGAACGAGAAGTTCACATCGCCATTGAAGTTTTCATTCGGCGCGAAACTGTAGGTGCCATCGCCATTATCGGTTAGGACACCATCTGCGCCAGTGTAAGTTACACCTTCAACACTTAGGTCGTCCCCTTCAATGTCCGTTGCACCTGTTAATAGGTCTTGGTCATTGAACGTTAACACGCCATCTTCGCCGACTGTGAATGCGTGGTCTTGTGCTTCTGGACCGTCATTTACTGGTGAAACTGTTAACTCAAGGTTGGTAGAGACAACATCATCACCATCAGACACATCAAACGTAAAGCTCACATCGCCATTGAAATCAGCATCTGGCGTTAATGTGTACGTACCATCACCGTTATCGGTAATCGTAACGCTCTCATCATCGGTTGCTAAATTCAGAGCCGTCAACTGATCGCCATCTAAATCACGCGCATTAGCCAATAAGTCTTCTTGCGTAATGATGATTGAACCATCTTCTTCAACCGTTGCAGAAACCGGAAGTGCTTCAGGAGCGTGCTCAATGTGCGCGCCTGTCGCGTTAATGTAGATGGTTTGAGATACCGTTTCAGAATCATCATTCGATAACTCTGTCGCAGTTGCGGTTACATGAACTTCAAGCTGCTCATTGAAGTCTTCTGGTAACTGGATTTGTAACGCATTTTCGATAGCCGTTGTTGGTAAGTTCACCGTACCATCAGGGCCAACCGTTACTTCACCGCTGTAGATTTGGCTGTTCACTTCACCGACATCGATTGTGAAGTTGAAGTCAGAATAGTCAGCATCTCCGCCGCCATACAAATCTTCAAATCCGTAAACCAGCTCGCCGTCTTCATTAACCGTAGTACGAGTATGTTCGATACCATCTTGGTTTAGCTGAGAGCTTGAACCACCATGGAAGATCGCGTCACCATTCTGACCTTGAATCACTGTCTCGGTTCCATCAGCAGCCACAAAGACAAGTTGAGGATCAACCGTATCCATGTTCGCAGGCGAACCATCCTCAGCACGGAACTCGTACTGACCGTCTTGCATCGCATCAAAGTCGTTGTGCTGATGTCCGTTTGGAATTAAGAACAGGTTAAAGCTCTCACCTTCCTCGACTTGGAAGCTGAATTGATCTTGCCCTGGAACAAGGTCGCCGCCACCACCAACTTGTGATGCGTTTTCGTAAACAACTTCAACACCTGTGATGTTGCCGTCTTCGTCTACTTTGTAGTAACCCGCAGCGTTTTGGTAGCCAGCCGTCTCACCTTCAAACGTTACTGTGATTTCAGTGTCGTTGTAACTGGTGATACCGTTCTCTTGGTCATTCAGAACGCCTTCGTTATCGTATTGAATAACCGAACCTTCTGGCACACCATCTACTGTAACAGTGAGTGTTTCAGACAAGTCTTGGTCGACAAGTGCCGCAGCAATGTTCAGTTCAACAATACCGCCTGGCTCAACCAAAATCGCCTGGTCGTCGACGTTAACACCATCACCATCCGTGATAACTAAGTCAGGCGCATCAGCAACTGCTTCAATGTGAACATTAATGTCTTGTTCAACTTCATCCGTACCGTCTGTTACCGTAAAGCTGAACTGCAGATCACCACTGAAGTGCTCTTCAGGAACGAAGCTGAACGTGCCGTCACCATTGTCGGTGACTGTGCCTTCATCGCCAGAGTAATTGATGCTAGTAACGCTTAGGTCGTCGCCATCAATATCAATCGCACCACTCAACAGATCTTCTTGAGTGAACAGGATGCTGCCATCCTCTTCGATGTGGTACATGCCTGGGGCAACAATTGGAATGTCATTCACCGGATTCACGGTTAATGTCATATCATTAGACGTGCTCAGCTCACCATCGCTCACCTCATAAGTGAATGCAATATCACCGTTGAAGTTTTCAGAAGGTGTCACTGTGTACGTGCCATCACCATTGTCTACAATGCTGGCGTTCGGATCATTGGTTTCAAGCGAAGAAGCAAATAGCTCATCGCCATCTTGGTCGCTCGCGTTCTCCAACAGCATTTCTTGTGTAACGAGGATTGAACCATCTTCGTCGACATCTGCCACCATCGGTGTCGCTTCTGGCGCATCGTTGACGAACTCAACTTTTAGGTCGATGTTTGCGGCAACCACATCAGTGCCATCGCTCACATCAAACGCTAAGTCAACATTACCGAAGAAGCCTTGCTCTGGTGTTAATGTGTATGTTCCGTCACCATTGTCTGTGACTTCTACCGTGTCGCTTGCGCTCGTTACATTCACAACTGACAGTTCATCACCTTCAACGTCTGTCGCTTGTGCCAGTAATTCAGCTTCGGTAATAGTAATCGCTTGACCATCTTCCGTAGCGAAAGACATGTCAGGCACGTCTGGGGCATCATTGATTGGATTTACGGTTAGGTTGAGGTCAGCGGCAACAGTTTCGATTGCGTCAGTGACATCGTAAGTAAATTCAATCTCACCAAAGAAATCTGCACTTGGTGTAATCGTGAAGCTACCGTCTGGGTTTTCTACAACAACCGCATTTGGATCGTTGGTCGCTAAGTTAACGGCTTCAAGGTTGTCGCCATCTACATCGGTTGCATTCGCTAACAGATCCTCTTGAGTGATAGTGATTGAACCATCTTCATCAACAGTGGCTTCAATTGGACCACTCACCTCAGGGCCTTCATTGACAATTTCAACGTCAATTCTTGCAGTGCTTGGTGCACTTGCTTGGCCATCACTTATGTCGAAAGTCAGATTCACTTCACCAGAGAAGTCTTCTGCAGGTTCGAAGGTAAAGGTATTATCCCCGTTATCCGTTAACGTACCTTGCGTTTGGTCTGCAAGTAATAGGTTTTCGACATGAAGAATGTCGCCATCAACATCGGTAGCACCAGACAATAGGTCTTTCGCTTCGATGATCATGGAGCCGTTTTCAAGCATTTGGGTGTGCAATGGTTCACCCGGAACCGGCACATCATTGACTGGTACGACCGTTAGGTCTAGATGCGTTGCAACTTCATCAGTTCCATCAAACACCTTGTAGTCGATGTCGATTTCACCATTGAAGTTTTCATTCGGCATGAAGGTAAACGTACCATCGCCGTTATCAACTAGCTCACCGTTATCACCACCGTAAGTGATGTCAGAAATAGACAGCGTATCGCCTTCCACATCTGTGGTGTTCGCTAGCAAGTCATCTGCACTGAACGTGATACCTTCATCTTCATCTGTCGATAGAACAATCGGGCCAGAAACGATTGGCGCATCATTTACTGATTCGAAATTGATATTGATGATATTGCTGTCTGTCAGCTCACCATCGGTAACTTGGTAACCAAGTTCGATTTCACCATGGAAGTTTTCATCCGGTGTTACCGTCCAAGTGCCATCACCATTATCGGTGAGTGTTGCATGCTCTGAGTTTTCACCCACTAGCTCTAGATTTTCAATATCAAGGTCGTCGCCATCAATATCAGATGCTTGCGCCAGTAGTTGCTCTTCGGTAATCACAACCGAAGCAAACTGGGCAGAACCATCGGTATCGACAGTAATATTCGGAAGATCAGCCGTTAACTCGATTTCGTTGTCACCCGCATGGATATTCAACTCAACCGTTTCAGTAATCTCTGAACCATCTACACCAATCGATGTAAACACCGCTTCATCATGACAAGTTTGTGACACTGTCATGTTTTGAACGACGTAAGTACCATTACCTTGCACGGTACCAAGCTCAAAGTAGGACACTGGTTGATCAACCGTTAGCGTGTAATCTGTCTCGAAAGTACCACGGTCTTCTTTGTGGTAAGTCATCGAGTCAATTAGGTCGCCATCCTCATTGAACGCTTTGATTTCTACTTCTGTAAAGTGACGAGACTCTTCCATGAACCAGCCACCCAAACCATCTAGGTGGAAACTGATTTCATTGATGTCTTGACCTTCAACTGAAACCGTCAGTTTCTCATCACCACTTAAGCCTTGGCGGTCAGTATCACCGATACCATGACCAATGTGGGTGTTGCCATTCCAGGCACCAAGAGGGTCATCGTTACTTTGAACAGTTACCGTTAAGTCACCATCTGAGAACTCACGCGTATAAGGGTCAACTTCTGTACCCCAATCATCCACACTCGCGTTATCGTCAAACGTACCGATTTGTGTGGTGTGTGTACCTTCAGCAAGAGCATCTTCACTTGGAACAAAGCGCACTTCGGTATCTGCAGGAACTTCTTGTCCTACTTCCAGTACCACCCATTCGTCATTCACATTTGCTTCAATGATGCCGTTTTCTGGCGCTTGGTCTAAACGTAGTGCTGGTTCTTCACGAAGTGTCACACCAACTGTTTGGTCTTCTTGCGCTTGGATGAAGATTTCATCGCCCGCTTCTGGCGCATCGTTGACAGGGTTAACCGTCAAGTCGAGTGTCGTCAGAACTTCATTCTCACCATCACTGATGCTGTATGTGAAGTCCAACTCGCCATTGAAGTTTTCTGTGTGCGTAATAGTGAATGAACCATCGTCATTAGTAACAATTGTCGCATCTGGATCGTTGGTTTGTAGGTTAAATGCCGTTAACTCATCACCTTCAACATCGGTCGCATTAGCGAGTAACTGCTCTTGAGTAATGGTGATTGAATTATCTTCATCGACTTCAGCCTGAATGCCCGAAGTTTCAGGTCCGTCATTCACAGCGATAACATCGATGCCAGCGGTTGTGGTTGCGGTTGCACCGTCTTCGTCAACGACAACAACGTCTAGTGAAATATCACCATCGAAGTTTTCATTTGGCGTAAAGGTGTAAGTACCATTGCCATTATCAACAAAAGAGCCGTCATCACCGGAGTACGATACTCCAGACAGTGAAACATCACCTTCTACATCGGAAGAGTTTGCCAATAATTGCTCATCACTGATCGTGATTTGGCCATCTTCTTGAACTGTGTACGATGTTGAGCCCGCTACTGGTGGGTCATTCTCAGGCGTTACGCTGACATCAATAACAGCTGATGTTGAATCAGTACCGTCAGAGACATCGAATGAGAATTGAACATCACCATTGAAGTTCTCGTTTGGAGCAAAGCTATATGTGCCGTCGCCATTATCGCTAAGAACACCATCTGCACCAGTGTAGAGCACGTTTTCAATCGACAGCTCGTCACCATCAACATCCGACGCGCCTACAAGCAGGTCAGCATCGGTGAAGAGTAACGTACCGTCTTCTTCAATCGTGAACTGTTGATCTTGCGCTTGTGGCAAGTCATTAACCGGATTCACGGTAATGTCTAGGCCAACTTGAACTGAACCACCATCGTTATCGATGATATCGAAGTTCAGATCTAGGTCACCGTTGTAATCTGCGTTCGGTGTGATGGTGTAGCTGCCATCATCATTGTGTTGGATGGTCGCATTTTCATCAGTAGATAGATTGATAGCTTCTAAGTTATCGCTATCGATATCACCTGCTCTTGCTAGCAATTGCTCTTGGCTTAGCGTGATGGAGCTATCTTCATTGATGGTGTAAGCCAAATCGCCCGATACTGGCGCATCATTGATTGGCAATACATCAACGTTAATGTGTGTTTCAACCGTTGCGCCATCTTCATCTTGAATGGTCACACCCAGTTGAACCTGACCATTGAAGTTTTCGTTGGGTGCAAAGCTGCATGTACCATCACCATTTACAGTGAAGATACCGTCCGAGCCATCGTAGTTAATGCCAACAAGCTCTACATCGCCTTCGACATCCGAAGCATTCACAAGAATCTGAGATTCACTGAACGTCAGAACCGAATCTTCGTCAATGGTGTATGACGTTGGACCCGCAACTGGTGGATCGTTCACTTCAAGAACGGTAATACCTGCTGTGGTTTCATCAATTGCACCTTCTTCATCTGCAACAATCACATCAAGGCTGATATCACCGCTGAAGTTTTCATTAGGAAGGAAGGTATAGCTGCCATCGCCGTTATCTTGGAACACACCATCAGTGCCACTGTAAGTCACAGTATCAACCGACACCGCACCTTCAATATCCGAAGAGTTAGCTAGCAACTGTTCATCAGAAATTGTGATGGCATTGTCTTCATTGACCATGTATGAGGTTGAACCCGCAACTGGCGGATCGTTCTCAGGAGTCACACTCACATCAATGTTAGCGCTAACGGTTTCTGTGCCATCAGACACATCGAAACTGAAGTTCACATCGCCATTGAAGTTTTCATTTGGCGCAAAGGTATAAGTACCATCACCGTGGTCGGTCAGTACGCCATCACCACCTGTATAGCTAATACCTTCAACGGTTAAGTCGTCGCCATCAATATCGGTGGCACCGGTAAGTAAGTCGGCGTCTGTAAATTGAAGCGTACCGTCTTCTGCGATACTGAATTGTTGGTCTTGAGGAACCGGCAAGTCATTAACTGGGTTAACAGTAAGATCGGCGGTTGCTTGAACCGTGTCAGTACCGTCAGTGATGTTGAATTGAATATCAATGTCACCGTTGAAGTTTTCATCTGGCGTAATCGTGAAACTGCCGTCATCGTTAGCTACAACCGTCGCATCACCACCAACTGTTAAGTCACTTGCGGTTAGATCTTCGCCTTCTACATCGGACGCTTGAGACAACAGCTGATCTTGGCTCAGTGTGATTGAACCATCTTCGTTAACGTTGTAAGCCAAATCACCAGACACTGGCGCATCATTGATTGGTAATACGTCAACATTGATGACGGTTTCCACTTCTGCACCATCTTCATCACGAATGGTGACATCAAGCTGAACTTGGCCATTAAAGTTCTCATTTGGAGCGAAGCTGCAAGTGCCGTCACCATTTACTGAGAAGATACCCTCAGGGCCATCGTAGCTAATACCAACAAGATCAACATCCCCTTCTACATCTGAGGCGTTAAGCAACACTTGAGACTCACTGAAGGTAAGTACTGAGTCTTCATCAATGGTGTAAGACGTAGGGCCTGCAACCGGCGGATCGTTCACTTCAAGAACATTGATGCCCGCGGTCGTTGAGTCGGTCGCACCATCTTCATCAGCAACAACCACATCCAGTGCAATTTCACCGCTGAAGTTCTCATTTGGCGAGAAGGTGTAAGTGCCGTTACCATTGATTTCGAGGACACCGTCGCTACCAGAGTAAGTCACGCTGTCTATCGATACATCACCTTCAATATCTGAAGATGTTGCCAATAGTTGTGCATCAGAAATGGTAATCGAATTATCTTCATTCACCGTGTAGGACGTTGAGCCCGCAACAGGCGGATCGTTCTCAGGAGTCACGCTAACATCAATGTTTGCAGACACGGTATCGGTACCGTCTGACACATCGAAGCTAAAGCTCACATCACCATTGAAGTTTTCGTTTGGAGCAAAGCTATATGATCCCTCACCCAAGTCAGTCAGTACGCCATCAGTGCCTTCATAAGTGATGCCCTCAACCGTCAGGTTATCACCTTCAACGTCTGTCGCGCCTGTAAGAAGATCCGCGTCTGTGAACTGTAAAGTACCGTCTTCTGCAATACTGAACTGTTGATCTTGAGGTACTGGTAGGTCGTTTACTGGGTTAACCGTTAGGTCAGCCGATGCTTGAACGGTATTGGTGCCATCAGAGATATCGAAGCTGATATCAATGTCGCCATTGAAGTTCTCATCTGGCGTGATGGTGAAACTGCCATCATCGTTAGCTACAACCGTCGCATCACCACCAACCGTTAGGCCGCTAGCAGTAAGGTCATCGCCTTCAACATCAGATGCTTGTGATAACAGTTGCTCTTGGCTTAAACGGATAGAACCGTCTTCATCGATTGAGTACGCTAAGTCACCAGACACTGGCGCATCATCAACCGCTATAACACTCACATCGATGTTTGCAGAGACCGTATCGGTGCCGTCAGACACATCAAAACCGAAGTTTACGTCGCCATTGAAGTTTTCATTCGGTGCGAAGGTGTATGTGCCATTACCATTGTCGGTAAGAATACCGTCGCCACCGTCGTAGGTCACACCTTCAACCGTTAGGTTGTCGCCTTCAATGTCCGTTGCACCTGTTAATAGGTCGGCATCGGTGAAGATTAACGTGCCATCTTCTTCAACGCTGAACTGTTGGTCTTGAGGGACTGGCAGGTCATTAACTGGATTAACAGTAAGGTCAGCCGAAGCTTGAACCGTGTTGGTGCCATCTGAGATATCGAAGCTGATATCGATGTCACCGTTGAAGTTCTCATCTGGCGTGATCGTGAAGCTTCCGTCATCGTTTTGAGTAACGGTTGCATCACCGCCGACGGTTAAGTCGCTTGCTGTTAGATCATCGCCCTCCACATCAGAGGCTTGAGCAAGCAACTGCTCTTGGCTTAGGCGAATCGAACCGTCTTCATTGATTGAGTACGCTAGGTCACCAGACACTGGCGCATCATCAACTGCAGTTACGCTTACGTCGATGTTTGCAGAGACCGTATCGGTTCCGTCAGAGACATCGAAGCCGAAGTTTACATCGCCATTGAAGTTCTCATTCGGAGCAAAGGTGTAAGTCCCGTTGCCGTTGTCGGTAAGAATACCGTCGCCACCATCGTAGGTCACGCCTTCAACAGTAAGGTTGTCACCTTCAATATCTGTAGCACCTGTTAACAGGTCTGCATCGGTGAAGATGAGTGTGCCATCTTCCTCTATTTCAAACGTTTTATCTTCAGGAACCGGCGCGTCATTAATCGGACGTACCGTTAAATCAATTGCGCTGCTAATCGTTTCTTGGCCATCACTGATGTCGAAAGTAAGGTCAAGTTCACCATTGAAGTCAGCTGAAGGAACTACTGTGAAAGTACCATCACCATTGTCTTGAACTGTTGCATCAGCACCAACTTGAACGTTAGATGCAACCAGTTCGTCCCCATCTACATCACTTGCGTATTCGAGTAATTGTTCTTGAGTGAATGTTATGGAGCCATCTTCATCCATGATGTAAGCCAGATTTTGTTCTGCTTCTGGCGCATCATTTTCACTTTCTACTTGGATTTTGAACGTTTCGCTTACTGTTTCAGAATCAAAGTCATCCTCTACTTCACTGATGGTCTCTTCATCTGAAGCTTGAACATCAACGGCAAATGTCTCTTCGACTGTCTGTGAATCGAGGTCGTCACCGACTTGTTGCTCACCCGATTCAGAAGATGTAGAACTCGACGCTGCAGAGGTACGTGCAGCTTGGCCTTGTTCTTCATTACCTTCAGCATCTGCTCCACCTGTCGCAGACTCTGCGTTATCGCCACCTACTGCTTGAGCGCCAGCACCTGCTCCGCCACCACTGCCAGCAGCATTGTCCGAGCCAGCTTCCGAAGCCGCACCACCGACTACATTGGATTGAGCTGCATCAGAATCTCCATCGCTTTCTGGCGTCTCTTCTTGAACAGCCGCACCAGAAGCCGACGCATCTTCAGCATTACCTGCGCCACTCGGATTGTCTTCTAAAGCCTGATTAACCTCGTCGGCCGCATCCGTGTTTTCAGCACCCGTCGCTATTGTCGACGCAATCGTATTTTGTTGATTTTGTTGATTCTGCTGTTGGGAGGGCGTACCCGCGTCGTTCGTGTCCGTTTGTTCTACCGCGTCATTGAGATCTTCATTTTGGTTGTTTTGGTTATTTTCGCCTGCCATTACAGCCTCCGTTGCTACTAGCTAACTGATCGTATTTAGAGGCATTAAAGGACACCATTTTGAAAAACCAAGTTTTTATACAACATTTTTCATATTTTTCTTTTTATACATAAAGAATCAAAAAAAATTTGAAAACTACCTTTAAACATCCTTAGTTATTGTGATTAAAGCAATTAAGGCGGTGGAATGATGATAGACATGACGAGTTTGCTGCGTTCAATCGACAACAACCACAAAGGGCTTCAATTGCTACTAGGCGATTTTTATAAGGACTTTTCAGACGCAGCGATCAACATAGAGACGCTCCATAAAAGTGACCGTTTTGATGAACTCAACAACTACTCAAAGAGATTAAAGACCATCTTAACTTTACTGTGTGATCAAGACTTGCCACCCAAAATGGCCAAATTGGAACATTTGAGTAAGCACGAGTTTCCTGCGCCGGAAGATCTAATAGAGGATGTAAAAACTGAATTGCACAACGTCAATCGACAAATCAACCACTTGTTGGATATTAAGGAAGTAATAGATGGCAAGTAACCGAGGTCAGTCATGAGCAATAACCAAATAGAACATCACCTCAGAAAAGCACTCGTTTCCAATAACGAGGCTTCTAAGGTCACAGCTGATGACACTATTGTGCTTGCTAGTGCCATGACCAGCGTTCACAAAACGTTGCTCATTATATTCTTGCTCGCTTTGGTCGCTATTGCGGTGGCGTCACAAGCACGTATCGATATTGTTGTTTCTGTACGTGGAGAACTGCTATTGGAATCGGATGTTGAGAAAGTTCAACATTTAGAAGGCGGGATATTAGAAGAATTGTTAGTCAGAAAAGGGGAAGTCGTTTATGAGGGCCAACCTATCGCTCGAATACGCTCACTTGACCGTAACACTCAACTTGATACCGTCAATACTGAAATTATTCAGATAGAGCTCGATAAGATTCGTTATGAAAGCTTACGCGACATGATAGAGCCTAACTTCGACGCTTTCATTGAGAAATACCCTGAGCAAGTTCAGGTCAACATGAATACCTGGAGACAAGAATTCTCTAAAAACCGTTCAAATGAAGAACTCATTACACACGATATTAAGCACAAGAACTCGTTGATCAGTTCAATGTTAAAGCGTCGCAAAAGTTCAGAGAATCAACTCTCTCTGATACGTAAGCAGCTCAACATCAAAAACACCCTCTATAAAGAAGAGATGGCGTCTTATGTCGACGTTCTTAACATGAAAGTACAAGAGTCGAATATGGTGCGTGAGATTGAGAACCTTGACGAATCTGTGATGAATGAGCGTTTCCAACTCGACAAACTGGAAAAGCAACACCGTGACTTGGTTGAGAATCGAAACTCTGAGTACCAAGCACAAATCATTCAAGCGAACAAAGACCTCAAGCTAAAGCGAATCTTACAACCGCAGCATTCCGACAAGGTTGATCGCCTAGTCGTCTACTCGCCAGTCGATGGTGTGGTCGATAAACTTCACTTCAATTTCCGTTCTGCTGTGATTCCGCCAGGAGAAAGTATCGCCGATATTGCCCCAATAAATAATTCGTTACACGGTGAAGCGAAGATCCCACGTAAAGACATGGGATTTGTCGAAATTGGTCAGGCAGTGAAAGTAAAAATGGATACCTATAACTTTGCAAAATACGGGTTTGTTGAGGGAACCATCGCCTCAATCAGCCGCTCATCATACGAAGAAGAAGACGCTGAATTCTATTTAGCTGAGATTGAAATTGACCGAAACTTTCTTGAACGAGGAGGCACTCAATACAAGTTATCACCTTACATGGAGTTTACCGCTGATGTGAAAACAGGCTCGCGTCGCGTGATCGAATACGCTGCGAAACCGGTGATGTCAGCCATCGAGGATGCTTTCGATGAGAGATAATCAATGAGCGGTAAACCTTCGTACAATATTTCCATACCCGCCCTACGTCTAAGCATACTATTTAGCGTGGTATTGGCTGCGCTCGCTTTCTATTTATACTTTTCTTGGTCAAAAATAGATTCAGTCGCACAAGTGCAAAGCGCCCCACTGCTCATACAAGCCCAGAAGCTTAATCAGACCATAGAACAAGATATTCAAACTCTGCAACAGTGTTTAAGTACCAACACTTGCGGCACTAACGAATTCAACCTGGTTAACTTGAAGCTTGAAATTGATGAATTTCGCTCTTTAGCCTCGTTGAACAAAACCGAGTTCAGCTTGGTTGGGGCAACTGAATACACACAACTGGAATTGGCGATTAATCGTTTCTCCGATAGCGCAAAAACACGTAACGACGTATTAGGCTTGTACCTTTCATTGACCAATAACTATCTGCAGATGGACGACAACTATCGCACCATGTTTAACAACCATGCAAATGACTTAATGTCAGAAAAAAACGAGTTCTTTATCTGGTTGTTTATGGTGGTCGTGATATTGGCTGTGATTACGATTCTATCCAACTCAGTTGCTATGTTGAAGCTAAAGAAATCCAGTTCTAACGAACGCGAAATCGACTATGAATTCGATGCCCTGTATCAAGAGCTGAAGCAGCTAGATTTACAACGTCTTGAAGAGCTTCTTAATGAAGTTAGCATCAACCCCAAGCAGCGTCAGATTTACTCTCATCTCAAACTTATTTTCAGTAAATTAGAAGACCAAAAGCGCAATAACGATCTCTACAAACAGTTGTATGCGCTGATCGGTTATGAGATTCGCGGAATTACAAACACCATCAACGGTGGCGTCCAATATCTGGTTCAAGAAACCGATGAAAACGGCGTGTTGATGGCGAACGATATTACCTCTGCGTGTAGCACACTATCTGAGTTAGCAGAAAACTATAATCGCTTGATATCACAGGGTACGGAAAGCAAGTCGAAAGAGTTCTCTTTACTGAGTGTGTTATCTGAATTAATGATTCATATCAGTGCCAAAGTACAACGTAATGAAAGCCAACTTGACTGTTTTATCTCAGACAACTTACCGAATCGTGTTGCAGGCCAATCCACCAGCTTATTCTGGATACTGTTCCTTCAACTTTCTAACGCTATTCAACTCAAATCAAATAAGAAGCTGTTTGTGACGATTGAATCGGGTGCGGCTTCTGACATGGAAAATACCCGTGTCACCATCAACCTCAACTTCTTATCAACGCTGGATGTCTCTGTTGCCAAGCTCAATAAACTCCATTGGAGCGCCCACAAAGACCATACAGCCAGCACAGATGACTTAGCAAAAAGCGTATTAAAAGATTACGGATATTACGAGAGTCACTGGTTCCAATCAGGGGCTCAGGAACGTTTCCAGATTGAACTGGATCTTAAGGCTAAGAACTTCCACACAGAGAAAACTCGCTTTGATGGCAAGCGTTTACTCTTGTGTGCTAATACTCAAGTTCGTATCGATGTGATGAAAAAAATGCTCAGTAACTTGGGGCTAGAGATCACCGAAATTCGCACTGCAAATGAGCTTTTCTCTGCCGCGAAAACGTTCGGTGAATACGATGCGATTATGCTGACCGATACCTTTGAACCCAACAAACTGCCGTCGTTGAGTAAGACGGTGAAATCTCAGCTTAAGAACCACCCAAACACCAAGTTACTGTTGTCAGTGACTAACACTCAGCAAGCTCAAGAGTGTCATAGCTTCGTCGACAAAATCATCAACGCCCCTGCTATCCCTTACGAGTTCATTCCAAATCTACTCACCATTATGGAAGCGGAAGCATCGGAAGAACAGATGGAAAATAGCTCATTCCTGATCGTAGAGGATGACCGAGTTCAACAAATTTTACTGAAACGAATCTTGACCAAACAAGAATATGAACCAGACATGGTTGGCGATGGCGCCGATGCCGTGAAGCACTTTATGAACAAGCGTTCTGACATCATCTTCATGGATTGCATCATGCCGGGTATGGGTGGCATCGAAGCCACAAAACGCATTCGCCAATTCGAACAAGAAAACGAGAAAAACCCTTGTACCATCATAGGTGCAACCGCATTGACCAGCAGTAACGAACACCAGGCTTGTATTGAAGCCGGAATGGATTACGTGATCAGCAAACCTTATAAAAGCGACCAAATCATCAAGGTGATCAACAAGTATGTGGCGGTACAAAAACTTAACTAGCAGCATTATGGCTGCGCTTGTATTAAGCACGACACCTTCAGCATCGGCGACTACCCTGCTTGAAGCGGTAGAACTCGGCCTGCAAAACAGCCTGTCTCTTCGTGCGAGTGATAAGGGCGTGGAAGAAAACGAGTACAACATAGGGATCAGCCGATCTAAGTTTCTGCCTTCACTCAATGGTGCTGCCGATACCACATGGAACGAGAATGAAACCTTGCTATCAAGCGTACCCGATGAAACCTCTAGCTATAACTCAAACAGCTACAGCCTTTCTCTTTCGCAATCCATATTCAATCTTGGCGACATTTTTAAATATGGAACGGCAAAGCTCGACTTCAATATCGAAGAAGTGAAGCATGAGAACAAAATCCAAAGCACTATTTCGGAAATCGGTTCTCAATACTTTGAGTATTTGAAAAACAACGCGCAGATAAAGGCGACCAAGGTTGAGCTTAAATCGTCTGAAACGCGTGAACATCAAATGCGACGCAATGTAGAGCTAGGTAACACCGCAGCCAGTGAGCTGTACGAAGTGATTGCTCAGAAAGAAGGTGTGTCGAACCGATTAAGAACCTTGCAAAAAGATCGACGTGTCATTCTCAACGGGCTCTCTATTCAAATTCAATACCCTATCACTCCGTCGCAAGACATATACGAAAGCGTGCCTTTAAAAGAGATAAACGAAACCGAACAACGATCAATCATGGATCAAGCGTTAAAGCTCAACAACGACTTGTTAGTGGCAAAGAAAAACGTCGAGAGAAGCCGCAGAAGCTTAAAAGAGAGCGGTTCGAACTTCTTACCGACCGTATCGCTTTCAGCCAGCTATCGACACGATGACGCCAATAACTTCGACAAAACCGACATTACAGCGACAGGCGAAAGTAACTCAACCAGTGTTGGGTTAAACCTAGCAGTTCCTATCTTGTCTGGTGGCTCTGATTACTACGGCTATCAAAAATCATCGACGGCCATCGAACGTACTGAGCTGCTTTACCAAGATTCGCTTTACACCACACGTAACAGTGTGAATACCTCCGTGCTCAACATTAACGATTTCTCGCAGTCTATAAGCAGTTACGAAAACATCATTCGCGCCAACTACGCGTCTTATAAAGGGATCCAAAGAGCCTACCAATTGGGCACGCGTACTATCACCGACTTGCTGGCGGCGGAAAGTAAACTATTCAGCGCCTTAAGAGACTACGAAAGCGCACGATACGACTACATCATCGAGACCATCAAGCTTGAGCAAATTAAGGGAATACTCTCAATTCAATCTATCGAAAGCGTGATGCAATTAATGAGCGATATTGAGGGACGAGACAATCAAGATTTGGTGCCTAAACATCTTCTCTCAACGGAGTCGTTGAGGAAAGGAGGTCGCAATGCAAACTGAGCAGTTTTCGCAAAAGATCAACATGGCAGATAAGTGTTATCTGACTTTCTCAACGATAATATCGACCCTGTTTGGTTTGGTACTGCCCTTCTCCATTCTGATCATTTTTGACCGAGTGTTACCCAACCAAGCACAAGATACTCTGTTCTTACTGTTTGCGATTATCTTGATTTCCATCTTCCTTGACTACCACCTGAAAAATCAGGAAGAGAAGATTTCCTCTGTCATCATGAGGCAGTTTGAGACCAACTTAACCAATAAGGTATTTCAATCCATCTGTTTGGCTGAGATCTCTAAATTCCGCCGTTTAGAGCCCGGTGAATATTTGGAGCGTATTTCGACCATTCCAGAACTGAAAACCTTTTTTGGTGGAGAATCGGTTCGAGCACTGATCAACCTTGCTGTCAGTTTGATTACCATCCTTATCATAGGACTCATCAACATATGGGCTGGTATTACACTTCTGATTGCCTCTGTCATCTTGGCTATTTTTGCGTGGAGCCTTTCCAAACAAAAGATTGGTAGTTTGCAGAATAAGTCAGACATCGAAGGGTTAACTACCTCCAAAATCATTGAGATCATCTCTAGCCCGCTTGATATCAAAGCTCGAAATATGGAATACCGCGTTGAAAGCCTGATGACACAAATGGTCGAAGAGCGCGAAGTTGAGAACATCAAATATGAGCAGATTGAATCTAACTTCAGCCTAATATTGGCGCTCATCCAACAGCTTTCTATAGCTTGTGTTGTTGTGGTACTGGCAACGGCCGTTATCAATATGGAATCTAGCCAAGGCATCATGGCCGCGATCATCATGCTAACCAACCGTTATTTTGCGCCTTACCAACAAGTGATGCGCACCGCGAGCCGTTGGGAGTTAAACAAACTCCATATTCAGCGTATCGTTGACCTCCTTGAATTGGCCGCCTCTGTTGAACACCAACATGAAACAACAGAAGTAGAACGTATCTCGGTTAAGTATTCTGAAAAGCAGCGTATCGAGTTCGAACTCGGACAAGCCTATTTGCTGACAGGGAAAAGTGGTTCAGGTAAGACCCACCTCGCTAACTGTATTACGCGTCAGAACAGTGATAGCAAACTAGATATCATGATTAACGACACGCCTTTGGATGACGTCAATTACAACGTTTGGCGTAACAGTGTTCTGATGGTTGATAAGACCAGTTCGTTCGTAGAAGGGACGATTATCGATAACCTCACCTGTTTCCGCCCAAGCTTGAATAACACGGCGTTTGCACTGTGTGAAACCATGAACATCAAAGCTCAAATTGATGGGCTTCCTGCCGGTTTTTATACAGAACTCAAAGGCCATATGCGTAACCCATTCTCACGCCAAGTTGGCTACGCCCTATTATTAGTTCGCGCCCTGCTCGCCAGTAAGCGCGTATTGATATTTGATGACATCGACTGTGTGTTTGATGAGGAATTTGCACGAATGGTTCTCACCAGTACGGCTTATCGAGCCAACGACAAAATCTTGATCATCGCCAGTAATAAAATGGACAAGCTTAACCATCGCCTCAAACGCGTAAAACTTACCGGAGGTGACCAATGAGTATCTTAGTCGACTTCAATAATGTACCGCAACGTGTCTTGGATTTTGAATCCAGCGGATACGACGAACGTTACAGTCAATCGCCACTTATCCGCGGTTTGGCCTACACCTTGATAGCACTCGAATGGGAAGGCACACCCGCGATACTCAGCGATGCTTTTATTCCGAAACACAAAGACAGCGACAGCTTTACAGCAACCATAGAGCGTCTTGGGTATCGCTGTGATGTGACCAAATTAAAGACACTCGAGAATATAGATAAACACCCTCAGCCATGCTTTATTGAAATAGAGAATCTAAGTGCGATTTTCTTAGGCACCAAAGATGGAAAGTTGCTGCTGTTTGATTACACGAACAACAACACCATTGAATACCCAATGTGCAAAAAGCCCTGTTTGCTGATTGCGATTAGCGAATATTCTCGTCTGTTCCGCGAGCCACCTCCGGAATCGCAAGACAGAAGCAATTGGATTAAATACGCTTTCTATCGTTATAACAATGAACTTAAAAGCCTGATCATTCTCAGCTTCGTCATCAGTATTCTCGGTGCATTGCAGCCATTCTTTATTATGAGTGTATATAACTTCGCACTGACTTCGAGCTCCGAAGCCACACTCTATTGGCTAACCTTATTCGCCATTATTGTCGGCTTCTCTGAATACTTCTTTAAGAAAATGCGGGTCAATATCATTGCCACTTCCGGTAAAGACCTCGCCGTGCACATCTCGCAAGCCGTTATATCTAAATTGCTTTGGCTACCCTATGCGATGACATCTACTGCTGGGGTCTCTTCTCAGCTAGCACGTTTGAAAGATATCGATACCTTCCGACGCTTGGTGACCGCAGAATCAACGCTTAGCTATTTTGATATGCCGTTTGTGATTGTATTTATCATCGCCATTGCTCTGATGTCTGGTACAGCGGCATTGGTGGTGATGGGCGGCTTAATACTGATGTTAGTGTTCTGTATTTACTCGCGCTATATCTACTCGCAAGCCACATCCAAAAGTTCGCGTGCCAATGCGATGGTTTCGTATCAATGGAATGAAATTCTTCGTGGTATCAAGACTATCCAAGGCCTGCCTTTACTTCGTGTCGTTCAATCTCGATTCAGCGCATCGCATATGCAAAGCACCAGCGATGCAGAGAACGTTGCCGTAACGAACAGTAAGATTCAGGCCGCTGGCGGTAGTTTGATCCAAGTGATTGGCACAGCAAGTATCGTGACTGCAGTTATTGGCGTGATGGAAGGTACTTCTGATGCGGGTGCCATGCTCGCGACCGTTATTCTGGTTTGGAAAGCGTTAGGCCCAATCATGGGTATCTATAACTCAATTTCCAAGTTCCAGTCGATCAAAGCTTCGTCCGCACAGATCAACAATTTAATGTCGATGAATGACGACAAATTAACCTTAGAGAAAAGCCCGCCTATTCGCCTGTTCCAAGGCAGCATCGTGGGCAGCGGTGTCAGTCACCGATACGCGGGAGCAGCAACCGGCTTAACTAACTTGGGGTTCAAAATCCCACCCAGTGCAAAAGTGGTCATTTGTGGCCCAACGGGCTGCGGCAAAACCACCTTAATTTCAATCATTGCTGGGTTAGAAGACCGCTATCAAGGCGCAGTCTCTGTCGATGGTTACAACATTAAACAGTTCAATAGCTACCGTTATCGCACCTCGATTAACTACATCCCTTTTAATTTGCATATTTTTGAAGGCTCACTCGAGACCAACTTCATTCTACACAACGGGCTGATTCCAACAGACAAGATGCAAGAGATGGTGAGCTTCTTCGAGTTAGATGAATGGCTTCCGGAAGGCTTAGCTACTCAGTTAAGCGTGGATAAATGCAAAAGTCTCCCGAATGGAATTCAACAAAAATTGCGTCTGGCACTCGGCTTAGGTAACTGTGAGCAATCTCTGATTATTATTGATGAGCCATTCAATGGTGCAGAAAATGAAAATGCGCAGTACTTTAACCGTTTGTTCAGCGATAAGTTGCTGAATAAAACAGTCATTTTTTCGACCAACGACCCTGGTTTGATCGCAACATCAAACATGAGTTTAGTGTTAGAGCCGGATGGAAATTTGAAATATTTTGGCTTAACAGACAAATACTTAAACAGCTTAAGCTAAAACCTCAACGCTTAATCACAATTCGCTATTTAGGGAAATGGATATAATTGACAAATTCATAAGCGAGAGGGATGATTCGCCCCAATACCACAGGTAACAAGGAAGAATATGTACACATTCGTTGCAGACAAGCTTGATGTAGCTTACTTATCCGCAATTCCTGAAAACCACCAACTTCAGGAGTGCGATGTACCTGAAGAAGAGATGGAGCTTCGAGAGATCGTTGAGGTTTGGTATGAGTCTGCCTTCCTACCCGCTTTCAATCTTCAGAAAATAGACATTGAGAACAAAGCAGAGCTCACCATCGTACAAATGCACGTATTCAGCAATGATACGAGCACACTCGCCTTCCTACTAAAAAACAGAGTGTATCGCGCCGCACTTAACAGAATGCTCGGTATTTGGACATTAGAACCCTCTGCAAAAACCGTATTAGAGCAACTTCTTTTCGAATTAAGCCTCGATAACAATCGTCCTCATTAGTAAGCTTTTTAAGTGATTCATCAATAAGCATAAAATTAAACAAACTGCCAAACGCTATAAATTACTAATAAAAGAACGCATTTCAAAATAAGCTCTGGAATCACAAGAACTTATACCTCTCCCACACTTACGTAAAATTTACCGTTTCAAAGTTTCCATATCGGCATTTTTATTCTACTGTTTTTATATAACGACAGTTGGATGGATCCTTATATGGCGATTACGGTTTGGAATAACCTTTCAGTCAAACATAAACTCTTTGGCTTAGTTCTACTTCCCATTTCATTATTACTCTTCCTAGCAGGTAGACAGGCTTATATATTAACGACTCAGTTAACCGATTTTGAACGAACCAATCACTTATCTGTCTATCTTCAAGATATTTCTATTTTGTATAGAAGTACCTTAACCTCTAGCCCTGAAGAGTTTGCTACTCAAAGCAACCAAGTAAAGGCAGAACTTAAAAACCTGTCTCCCATCATTTTTTTAGACGCATCTGATGAAATGAATCAACTTGTTGCCGATTTCAGCGAAGCGACCTTATCGACGATGCAAGTGACTGACACTTACGATAAATTGGATGCCCTCGAATGGCAGAGCGATTTATACAAGCAACTGTTACTTGAAGTAGAGAAAGTCCCTTTTGAAAACACTAAACGTGAAATTCAACAGCACCTCACTGCCCTTCAACAACTTGAGTGGTTGATGTTTTGGTCGAACGAAGAGTTCAAGCTTGGTAGTTCACTGATTGAGATCTTCCAAATCAGCCAAGAGTACGACCCAGAACTCGCCGAACAGATCAAAACCTTGAGTGAAAGACAGCAATTGTTCTTAGAGCGCTTTGTTTCATTGAACGCCAACGAACATCAAGTTTCTTTGATGGTTGAAGTGTTTCGAAATGATGTGTTTGCTCAAAGCCAAGAGATAAGAAGCGCGCTACTCGACCTAAATACAATCAGCCAACTGACGCCACAAGAAGTGTCTGTCGGCTTAGAAGCGATGAGCGCACGGCTCAACTTATTACAAAGCCTTGGCGGCGTAATCAAGCAAGAGTTTCAACAAGAAGTTGAGCAAGCCATCTATGACGCGCAAATACAACGAACCCTGTTTATTTCAATCGTCGCTTTGCTGGCAGCGATTGTTATGGGTTTAACTCTTAGCTTGGCGAGACAAGTCACTAACAACCTTAATTTGGTGTTAGCTTTCTTAAAAAGCGAAAATGATGACACGCGCCCTTCTTTAGATAAATTAATCCAAGGTAAAGATGAACTCAGTCTGTTTGCTCAGCAAGTTGAACGATTGACCATCGAACGAGAGCTCGCGAAAGAGAGATTGACGGTAGCAAAAGAAGACGCAGAGAGAGCCAAAGAGGATGCCGAACACGCGAAAGACCACGCAATACAAGCCAGCAAAGCAAAAAGTAGCTTCTTGGCCAACATGTCTCATGAAATTCGCACCCCGCTCAATGGTGTTATTGGTATTTCGGAAATCCTCGCAGATACGCCGCTTACACCGACACAACGTGACTATGTTGATACGATCGAAACTTCATCCCAACTGCTCCTTAGCTTAATCAACGATATCTTAGACTTCTCTAAAATTGAGTCTGGCATGCTATTAATCAGCCCGCATTCTGCATCGATTAGAGAGTCGATATACGACATCGCCTCTATTGTGGCACCAAAAGCGAAAGAACAAAGAATATCGATTAACGTTGATATCAGCCCAGATACACCAGCACGCGTGATGATAGACGATCACCGTTTAAGACAGATCTTGATGAACTTTATGTCGAATGCGGTGAAGTTTACGGCTGAAGGTGGCGTCACATTATCAATTCAAACGCTCAACAAAGCAGATAACAATGCCACCATTCGATTTGCTGTACGAGATACGGGTATTGGTATCGATTCACTGCAACAAAAACAGATATTTGAACCGTTCGCTCAAGAAGACGATTCAACCACACGCCAATTTGGTGGTACTGGTCTTGGTCTAGCCATCAGTACACAGTTGGTAGAGCTGATGGGTGGTCAAATTCAACTCGACTCCGTCAAAGGTGAAGGAAGCTGTTTCTACTTCGACTTGGTATTGCCTGTTGACTTGATACTGCCAAAACCAAGTACAGCAACGGCTGATATTTATGTGCTGGGTAACGAAAACATGCTCTCCGAGCGAATAGAGTCCGACCTTAACCTTTATGGTTTGAAGGTTACCGATAAAACGAATGATATAACGGCAATTACAGAGCAGCTCTCCACTCAAAAACACACTAAACCTATTACTGTTGTTTTCGCCGAAGATGACGCATTCCTAGCTAATACCCACGCAGATAACTTAGAAAAGCTGCACCAAAACGGCATCACTATCTGTTTGATACGTTCCTTCTTAAGTGAGCCAGCGGATCTTGGTGACAGCGTTACTGCACAAGTCGCACAGCCCCTACTCGGCTTGCGTTTAATTAAAGCTATTGAGCTTTGTGATACTCGAGGTTTGGCGGAACTATCAGAAGCAAGCCAGACATCAGTCGAGATCCAACACAAAATCCTCATCGTTGAAGACAACAAGATCAACCAAAAAATTGCTGGTCTTCATGTCGGTAAAAGTGGTTTTGAATTCGAGTTCGCTAATAATGGTCAAGAAGCTGTGGACATGTTCACCGCTAATCCTCATTACGCGGCGATACTCATGGACTGCATGATGCCGGTTATGGATGGCTTTGATGCAACAAGCAACATCCGAAGAATTGAAAAAGAAACGGAAGCGACGCGACGCATCCCTATCATTGCATTGACCGCCAGTGTCATCGATGACGATATTCAGAGGTGTTTCGACGTTGGTATGGATGACTATGTACCAAAACCATTCAAGTTCGAAATGCTTAAAGAGAAAGTACTCACCGCGGTAGAAGCTATGCCACTACCAGCTTCCTATAAAGCTCAACCTAAGAAACAACCTGCAACTGTCACTCCAATTATCAACGGGGCTGCGACCAAACGTACTTTGCCTGAAGAAGCGGAACAAAACGCAATTCCGAGCAAATCAGAGAGAATCTTGCTAGTCGAAGACAACCGCGTCAATCAAAAAGTAGCTTCTATCATGCTGAAGAAGGCCGGATATGCCTTTGAAATTGCAGACAACGGACAAATTGCCGTTGATATGTACCAGAACGACAGTAGCTTCGACATTATTTTGATGGATTGCATGATGCCTGTTATGGACGGTTTCACGGCAACTAAGGAGATTCGAGAACACGAGAAAAACCAAGGCTTAAGCAAAACTCCTATTATCGCGTTAACCGCCAGTGTTATCGATGATGATATTCAAAAGTGCTTTGATTCCGGAATGGATGGATACGTAGCGAAGCCCGTAAGAAAAGAAAAGCTATTCCATCAAATAGAAAGTGCGACTTGTTAGGAGATACCTCATGGATTGGATTAGAACAATAAAAACACTTCCCCGCAGAGTCATGTTGCCAGTCGCGGTAGGGCTATTAGGAAGCTTGCTTTTTCTAAGCCCTGCTCACGCCGCTGAAGATTATGCCATATTTTCTTTAGACTCCGGATTTGAAGAGATATCAATAAACAAAGCGCGAAAGCTCTATAGAGGGAAAACTAAGCACCTCAATGGCAAACGTGTTGAACTGTCTGATTGGCCTGAGAACAGTGCCGAAAGAGAGGACTTTTATCAGCTTTTGCTTGGAAAAAATGCCGCTCAAATGAATGCACACTGGGCTGGTTTATCTTTTTCAGGAAAAGCGCGTTATCCAAGAGAAATCAAAACGGCGTCAACCGACAGCTTAGTCGACTGGCTTGATGACAAACCAAACCGTATTGGTTACTCCCCACTCTCTTCGGTTCCTCAAAATGCCAACGTTCTCTACGTTATAAGTTCGGAGAAATAATATGAAAAGAATAATTACGTCAGTGTTATGTGCCTCAATGGCCTCTCCGGCTTTTGCGAATATCGAACTTACCGATAATTTATCCTTGAGTGGCTTTGGCTCAACGTCTTGGGCAACATCGGATAACGATAATCCATTAATCATCAACCGCGGTTTTACTGATGAGAGCTGTTACGACTGTGATACCACATTTGGTGTTCAACTCGATTACTTCTACAACTCATTCAAAGCTTCCGTGCAAGTTGTCAAGCCACCCCAATATGATTGGAGTGAGCCGCAGCTAGAGTGGGCTTACTTAGGTTATGAATTTAATGACTTTGATGTCAGCATTGGTCGATTACGACTGCCACTGTTCCTTGCCTCTGAGTACTACTATGTAGGCCAAGCCTATATGACCGCGAGGCCACCTACAGAGGTGTATAACAGCGTTCTCGGAATCACAGCTTTCAATGGCATAAAAGTGAGCTGGACTCATGATGTCAGTGACGAAGCTACTCTTTTACTTACTCCGTTTATCGGCATAAAAGATAAAAATGACGTAGATTTCAACTCGACTACAAAACTGGAATTTGAAACCAACCGAATGTTCGGTGCCAATCTTCAATTGAGCGGTGAAAACTATCGTTGGAACTTGTCATTCCTCGACTCCAATTTTGATCAAACCGTTTCTGGCACGATTACAATCCCTGGGACTTCGATAACAGCTCCATTCAGTAGCAAACAAGGCAACCAACACATTCAACTTTGGTCGTTAGGTGTTGAGTATGAATTAGGTCAAGCGGTGCTTGCAAGTGAAGGACAGATCAGTAACATCTCGTCCTCGATGTACGCTAGTTTGGGCTACAGACTAGATTTATTCACTCCATACGTCGTTTACGGAGCAGAGTTTGATTCTCACGAACACCTAACAGGAAACAGCTACCTAATTGGTGTGGATTACGATGTGTTACCTAACGTCTCCATCAATGGCGAAGTGCAATATTTTGAGGCTCGTAAAGCAAACGGTGCCTTTGTTGAGAATTTCAACGCACTTATTGGTTTTGATGACAAAGATGCCGTCCTTTATACGATCATGTTGAGTTTCGTCTTCTAACCCAAATCCTTTTCCAATTACGCCAGACGAAACTGGCGAAGAGTTTATGGTAAGTGCAACGAATCCATATGTAAGCAGCACTGGGTATTCGGTACTCAAGCAAGGCGGTAATGCAGTCGATGCAATGGTGGCGATGCAGATGACAATGTCGGTGGTTGAACCGGATATGACTGGGATTGGCGGCGGTACTTTTGCGCTGTTTTACCAAAAAGACAAAGACCAAGATTGATCGCACCAAACCTTACGACCCAACGGGTTTGCTCGTCGAAAAGAAAACCTACGCCGAAATGTTAGTACCAGAGTTCATGCAGCTCGGTTATCCGGTGCATGTCATTCCAGTCGTCAGTGGCTTGAATGCCATTGAAGTCAAAGATGGCAAGATCTATGGCGCGACCGACAGACGCCGTGCATCAAGCTCTATGGGTGAATAATAAAACGAAATGGGCAAGTAACAGGCTTGCCCTTATTTTGTCTTTAGTTGCTTGAACCTCGTCTAAGCAGTTCATGGATGCGAAAAAGCCAGTCGAACGTGTCGACTGGCTTTTCATTATAGGCTTCGCTAATTACTCATTAGGATATTATGAGCTTGGCGCTACTCGTTTATCTTTCAACTGATCAATAACATAGTCAGGAGCTACTTTACCTAGCTCACCTAAGCAATCATCGGTCTTTTCATTTCCGTAGCGCACATAGATATCGCATACCGCGTATAGCTGCTCTGGAGAACCAGAGATCAAATATGCTTTCTCGAACGATTTAGTCGACTTGTCGATATCCAACTCTTCTTGTAATACCCCATTTAGGTACCAGTAGTAGCTGTTATCTTTCGCTAGCTTCGCAGCCACTTCAATCTCTTTGGCTGCCGCAGTTTTGTCTTCAAGGCGAACCAGAGTCAACGATTTCGAATAATGCAGAGCGGCGTTGTTTGGCACGCTCTCCAAACCACGATCTAATACTTCGACTGCTTGCTTATCTTTGTTCTGAGCTCGAAAATTATCTGCGTAGCTCAACCAAACTTGCGCTTCTTTTGGATGCGTATTGATCAGCTCTAGATAAACCGTTTCCGCCTTATCCCAGTCATTGTGCCAACGAAGCACATCAGCAAACAGTAATTGGTACTTTTCAGATTCTTGCGTTTCCAAGAAGCTAATAAGCTCTATGACTGGTGGTTCAATTTGTGCTTTCTGCTCGTCATCCAATGCATTGAAGTCACGGACTAGGTTTGACGTTGCCGTATGGCGAACCATGGTATCGCTGTCTTTTAGCAAGGGTGAAACTAACGCCCAGCGATGTTCAAGTTGGTAAGGTTCAGAACCGATAACCGCCGCTTCACGAACTTCAGGGTTTTGATCTTTTAAGCCTCTTGCCACCGCCACCAGCGCATTTTGGCTTGGATATGAAGCAAGCTCTTGCAGTGCACCAGTACGATTTTCAACAGATTGATTCTGATCTTGTGCCATGTAAGACAACTGTTGAATGCGGGTTTGAGTGTCCGTCATTTCAAGCACTTGATTGATATTTTGTGCTGGCGCGTCAACCGTTTGTTGAACGCTATTCGCAGCCATCGCAGACGTTGAAATTAATGCGGACGTTGAAATCAATAAAGCAACAGCCGTCGCTAAACTCTTCTTCATCATAGTATTACCTTAAACTGGAGAACTTAGCCTGTCCTTAGACTCGTATCTGATTAAATTTTTCTTGGACCTGTTGATCCAAAGAACGAGTTAAAACTTGGTCTCGAACGTAGCTTGTTGCGCCTGTTTTGCTCGATGCGCCATCAATACTGAGTCGCTGAATTTACCATGAGCAACCGGATGCCCCATCGCGCGAGCGATGTACGCCATCGACTTATCGACATGAGAAAAGAACTTATGCCAACCAGCACATAAGTAATTCAAACCCGGTTCACCTACACGAGTTTTGATAAAGCGGTTCTTAGGGCACTCACCATGACAAGCGAACTTGTAATCACACTGCTGACATTGACTGGTCAGTGTACGGGATTTAGCAAAACCAAACTTTTGCTGTGGTGCGCTGTACGCCAAATCATCAAGTTTCTCGTGATGAATATTGCCAATCTTGTATTCAGGGTAAACATAATGGTCGCATGAAAATACGTCGCCATTTGGCTCCATTGCCAAGCCCTTTCCGCATATCTCATTCAAGGTACACAGTGGGTTCGGACGCCCAATCCATGTTTCTACGCTCGCTTCAAAATACTGAACAAACACCTTGCCGATGTCGTTCTTAGCCCACTCGTCAAACACAGAAATCAAGAAGTTACCCCAAGCCAAGTCCGACACACACCACGATTCCATGATTGAATCTTTATGGCCGGGGATCAGGCGTTTGTCGCCTTGTTTAAGCTGCTCGCTTACTTGGGATGTTTGTGGTGCAACCGTTCTAAAGGTTTTTTGCTCAACGATAGGGATAAACTGCATTTGTGGCGACTTCACCACATCACGTAAGAATCGGTACACTTCTAGTGCATTTTGACTGGTCAGGTTGTTCACGCAGGTTAACGTCGCGAATTTCACTTGGTGCTTGTGCAACAGCTCAACAGCCGCCATCACTTGTTTGAACGTACCACGACCGGCTCGGTTAGTACGGTAGGCGTTATGCAGCATCTCTGGGCCATCAATACTTAAGCCGACCAAGAAGTTATTCTTTGCTAAGAACTGTCCCCAATCGTCATTCAGTAACGTGCCATTGGTTTGTAAGTCGTTTGAAATCAATACACCTTCAGGTTGGTACTTCTTCTGTAGTTCAACCACACGTTCAAAATAGGCCAAACCAAGCATGGTAGGTTCACCACCCTGCCATGAGAAGATAATTTCTGCCGTGTTTTGACCTTCGATGTATTGTCGGATGTAGGTTTCTAACGTCTCATCATCCATTCTTGGAGAACTGCCTTTCTTGTACTCCAACAAATCTTGCTTACTTAGGTAGTAACAATATTTACAGTCAATGTTGCATGCTGCGCCAATCGGCTTAGCCATGACATGCAAGCGCTTAGACGCTTTACCGTTATATTGTGGACCTTGAGTAATATGCATGATTTACCTACCTATTTTAGTATTCTGGACCCATCATAATTCCTATTCGATCAGGTGACATGTTATACCCTTTATAACCAATAGGAATGACCTTAAACGTTAGAATTAGACCCTATTTCGAACATCTGAGGCACGTGATGAAATTTCTTAATTACAAACAGTTAGCAACAATTAGCAGCGTCACCATGACTATCCTTCTGAGTGGCTGTGCAAGCGTGCCTACACACCCCATCGCCCAACAAATTGACCAAGAGATGGTGTTGGTTGAAGGCGGCACATTCACCATGGGGTCGAACGGTCCAGAAGCGACCAAAGCAGAGCGTCCTGCACGTAATGTAACTGTAGATAGTTTCTATATTGCGAAGTTTGAGGTGACTCAAGAATTGTTCGAATCGGTGATGGGTTCATCTCTCAGTTATTTCCAAAACCCACAAGTTCCGGTCAATAACCTTAGTTGGCAGCAAGCAAACTATTTTGTTGAGCAGTTGAATGAATTAACGGGTGAAGAATACCGTCTGCCTACTGAAGCTGAATGGGAATTTGCAGCCAAAGGTGGCAATAAAAGTAAAGGCTATACTTACAGTGGTTCCAATAACTTAGATGATGTTGCGTGGTACTCAGCAAATTCTAAAAATAGCGCACATCCAGTCGGGCTAAAGAAACCAAATGAACTAGGCTTATATGACATGACAGGAAACGTGGGCGAGTTTGTTATCGATGCCTTCGATGACACCTTCTACCGATTCGGTCCAACAGACAACCCTAACAACGCAAAACACAGCGACGTCGGTTTATCACACAAATCGGTTCGCGGTGGCAGCTTTGCTTATGACGAAAATGAATCTGAAAGTTACCGTCGTGACTTCGCAAGCCAATCGATCACTATGTCAGATATGGGGCTGCGTTTAGTTAAGGATGTGAACTAGCTAACGAAGCGAACTAACTAAAGATGCCGAAGGTTATGGTTCACTAATCGTCACCAACAATACTAAAAATACGATTCGCAATGCACACACGTTACAAATCTGGCCAAACGTTGGAAACCTGACCAAACATTAGAACTCAGCGGCAACAGTGAATAAGGAAACTCTATGCAATACACCAAGCTTTCAGGACTAACCCTCGCGTTACTCTGCGCTCTCCCAGCTTCAGCTGAGGAAAAGCCAAATCTAGTCCTTCAAATCACGGTAGATGGCCTGCGCGCAGATCTAATCGAACGATATAAGCACAACTTCGGTGAAGGCGGTTTCCGGTACTTAATGGATGATGGTACCTACTACACCAACGCAAACTACCAACATGGCAACACGGAAACGATCGTGGGCCATGTGTCGCTTGCAACAGGTGCTCCACCGAGCGTACACGGCATGGTAGGTAATGTTTGGTATGACCGTAGCGAAGAACGTTTGGTGTATAACGTAGAAGACGGTAACTACCAAATGCTGACCTCTGGTGCAGGTGTCGATAAAGCAACAGAGATCGACCCAACGCAGAAGACAGCACAAGGCGATGGCCGCTCTCCAGAGCCAATACTCTCCACCACGTTTGGTGACGAACTGACGATTTCCACTAGTGGCAAATCAAAAGTATTCGGTGTATCAGTGAAAGACCGCGGCGCAATCTCATTGGCAGGACACAGTGGTAAAGCCTTCTGGTTCTCCAAAGCACAATCGGAGTTTGTCACCAGTAACTATTACTATGACGAGTATCCAGATTGGGTATCACGCTGGAACGAGAAAGCGATTGCTGCTCAGTATTCCAAACAGAAATGGGAGCTCTCATTACCGCGTGATAAATACACGTTGCAAGAACACGATACCGAACACAAAGTGAAACTCGGTGACTTCCAACGCACCTTCCCTCATCCTTATGGCCCGGCAAGTTACAAGTACTACAGCACAACGCTAACCGTCAGCCCTGCTGGTGACGAAATCACGGAAAACTTCGCTAGCACCTTGTTGATGCAAGAGAAGCTTGGCCAAGGCGACGTGACCGATTATCTGTCAGTGAGTTTCTCATCAAATGACTACGTGGTGCACCTTTACGGCCCTGAAAGCCTAGAAACAGAAGACAACCTTATCCGACTTGATAAGACTCTCGCTAAGCTTTTCAAAACCGTGGATAACCAAGTCGGGCTAGAAAACACATTGATTGTGCTGTCTGCCGACCACGGTGTACCTGAATCTTCACCTGCGGCAAATGCGCTTGGTTTCAATCAAGCTCAATACTTCAATAAAGACACACTACTCTCGAGTGGTGTTGAGAAACGATTGAAGGATGAATTTGGTTTAACCAAAGACGCGATTCGCTTGTACGCACAACCTTACATCTATCTGAATCATGATCTGATCGCTGAGAAGAAGCTTGATCTGGCTAAGGTCCAAGAAGCTATTGCGGATGAAATTGCAAAAGTGAAAGGTGTTGCGTTTGCTGTATCAAGTAGTGACATTGCGGCTAACCGAGTACCGGATACGCATGTGATGCAGCTAATTAAAAACAACTACCACCCTGCTCGTTCTGGCGACGTGTACGTAGTATTTGCACCGCGCAGCTACATTAACGACATGGAAGGCCTCCAAATTGCCTCTACACATGGTTCTCCGTGGAAATACGACACTCATGTGCCTGTGATCTTTGCAGGCTACGACGTTGAAGCTAAGAAGGTATCGCGACCAGTGACGCCATATGACATTGCGCCAACGCTTTCGAACAAACTGGGTATCACCCAACCAAGCGGGTCAATCGGAGAAGTGCTGCAAGAGATCACTGAGTAGACTCAATCTCTAAGGTTTCGTGAGCTAGATTTCGAATCCAGCACCCACTCAATAAAAGAGCCGTTTATCTGTTTCTGACTCACTAGGTCGAAACAAATAAGGTTCATCGCGGATTAGCGGGAACTAAAAACAAAAACGGTAGTAAGTGATATGGTTTAGTCGCCAAACAA